>LCHW01000005.1 GCA_001000675.1 Candidatus Wolfebacteria bacterium GW2011_GWE2_44_13 | reverse complement strand
ATCCTGCATTTCAGGCGGCGCCAAGAAGGAAATGTTTTTGCCAATTGATTCTTGTGCCGTATAGCCAAACATTTTTGCTGCGCCACCATTCCAACCCGTGATGATACTATCGAGCGTTTCACCGATAATTGCATCGTATGAGTTTTCTACGATTAATTGGGTCTGACGCATTGATTCTTCTGCGGTTTTACGCGCCGTAATATCGCGACCAACAAGTGAGGCTCCAATGATTGCACTCCCCTCGGTATGCACAGGGGAAATTGAGAATTCTACGTCGGCGCGAGTTCCGTCCTTCCGAAGCCAAATTGAATCATAATCGGCAATAATTTCCCCGCGCCTTACCTTCTCAAGGAGTCGAGGCAACTCGTCCTTCAGCTCGGGCGGGAATAAATTTGTCATCGGCTTTCCAATTACTTCTTCAGGTAAATACCCGAACATTTTTGTTGCACCTCCGTTCCAGCTCGTAATAATTCCGTCGAGTGTCTTTCCAATAATAGCATCATGCGATTCTTCAACAATCGCTGCGAGCTGTAAAAGTGACCCTCCCTCCTTTTTCCCCTCTGGTTGTGTAGTTGCCTCTTGAACCATAGTAGTGAGTATAGATTATGTTATTAACGATAGCTTTGTTGCTCTACCTTTTTCTTAATTATATATATTTTTTACCGTAATTAATACAGTAAAGGCCCCGCTTTGCGGGGCCTTTGTTTACTTTCTCTTCTTTTCTTATTATTCAGGTAATTCGGAGACGATCTTTGTTCTGGTCAAAGGACCAAAGACTCCAACCATCGGCAATCCAGTATTTTCCTGATATTTTGTAACTGCCTTGCGCGTGAGATTACCGAAGTAACCCTTTGCAACTCCATTTGGCATTGTAAGCAACCCCTTTGCTTCAAGCGCAGTTTGTAGCGCTTCAACGTCCTTACCTTCTGATCCAATCCCGAGCGATCGGTGGAAGGCGGCGATTGCGACTGCTCGCGTAAGACCTTTTACCCCCATTTCAGTATCCCCGTATCCCGTGTTTGGAAGGCTCGGCGCAGCTACGAGAACAGTTGTAATAGCAAGGTCTCTCGCTAGTAAACCGTTAGCCTCACCGGTGGCCTGTGCAATATTTGTAGTACTTCTTGTTAAGTTTGCCTGACACATATATACCCATGTCTCAGATGTATCAAGTTTTGCATCCTTGTTTGTATCTCCAAGAATATATCGTATTGTTCCACACTTATCATCTGTTATGCGAACATTACTTAACGCAACTGCGCCTGGATTGGTTACCATTTTAGTGTATGTAACCACCCCTCCTTCAGCGCGAAGCGCCAACGGACTTGGAACCACCGTGATGTGAATGATCGGCGGAATGATTGATGGAATGACCGGCGTTCCAACAATAACAGTAGCACTTGCTACATCAACGGCACTTACTCCGTTTGCCCACCCAGTTGCCGTGACAGTATTGGTATGAGTTTTTGCTAATGTTGTCGAGCAACTATATACCCATGTTTCATTCACATCGAGTTTTGCATCCGCATTAGTATCGCCAGAGACTAATACTATTGGACTACAGGTATCGCCAACCATTGTTATGTTGGTCGCTGAAACTGTTCCAACGTTGCGAAGTGTATAGGTGTAAGTTACCGCACCAGGGCCTGCTGGCAATGCCAATGGGCTTGGAACCTTTACTACGTCGATAAGTGGTGGGGTTGGTGGAACAACCGGAGCAACATACACTTGACCAGCAGGAACAACATCATCGTTTGTTACTACACAGAATTTGTTTTCACCAGCTGCTAAAACAACTTGGCCGCTTCCATTACAATCTCCAGAAAATGCACCACGATAGTAGTCTGCGCCTGTTTCCGTCACTGTATAGGTACCGGCAGCAAAATTATTTGTCACACCGGAAACAACGGACGATCCGTTAATAAAGAGCGGGAACGTGGCAATAGTCCCAAGCTGACCGTTGTCATTAATAACTGTTTTTACAACGGTAATAGTACCAGGTCCTGAAGCCACTGGCCCCGAAACCGTATTTGCATCAAGCGTAACTTGTGTTTGCGCTAATGCTCTTCCTTCCAATACTGCACCGGTTTGCATAATAACCTGTTTTGCGCTCAAGATATTTCCTTTAAATGTTGAGTATGTTCCAAGCGTTGCTCCCGTAAGACCTCCGACTTGCCAAAAAACATTTGAGGCAACAGCTCCGCCGCTGAGTATTATTTTTGCACCATTTGGAATACTTCCACCAGATGCAACGTCGAGGTTGCCTGCGATCTGGAATATCCAAACATCGCTTGCGCTACCCGCAAGGGTAACATCGGTCGTTGTTGCGCCTGATGCCGATATAATCACGCCGTTATCCCACTTGTAGAGTCCAGGGGTAAAGGTTAATCCGCTAATATCTTTGTCGCTCACTCCAGTTCCAAGATTAGTACCATCTGGAATTGTTCTTCCCGCTGCATTTGTATATGCGGTTTCCATATCGCTTACCGCGGTTGTCATTGTCGCCGGAGTAGGCACTGCATAATCTGCTGCGTAAATTTTTCCTGTCACTAATGCTGATGTTGAAAATCTATTTGTAGGATCAGCTACTAAACTAAATCCGGTAATAAAGGATGCCGCTGCCGGGCTTAATCCGATATCTCCAGTTATCGAAGTTGCGCCGGTTGTTGTTACGGCTGTTTTTGCGAGAATTCTAAAGTTGCCCGCTGATCCAAGATCTACCGGCAACTCTGGGTTGCCTGCGAGTGCAGTATTCGCTCCCCCTAGCCCGAGAACGAAGAACCCGACCAAGGCAATTAATAATGAATTTTTACTCAGTATTTTCATGTAATATATATGTTAGTTTTTATTAATTATTGTATTAGTAATTTGCTTGTATATATGCCCGAGTTATCGACCCAAAATTTCCAAGAGCCGGGCTGATTCCTACGCTTGCCTGAAATTCTGCAAGTGCTGCGCGCGTAAGATTTCCGAATGTTGTTGTCGTACCATTTTTTGCAAGTGCTTGCGCCGCAACACCTTTTGCTTGCGCAACCAAGAACTGTTGAAGTGTTTTTACATCATCCCCCCTCGTCCCAACGCGGAGATTAGCAACGATTGCCTTTACTTGTTGCCCAACATTCGTTGTTAATCCTGAAGCACCTTGCTGTTTCGCTTGTATCTGCGCGTGAAGCTGCTGCAAGACCACTACTAATCCATCTAATTGACTTTGTAATACTGCGTTCGTAGCTGCCGACGCCGGAGTTGCTGGCACTGCTGGTGTAGCTGGAGTTGTATATGTATATCCTCCTGACGTCGTTTGACTCGAAGTAGCGGGGATTGCTGGTGTAGCTGGAGTTGCCGTGACTACCGGTGTCACTGGCGCCTGTACCGTTGCGGTTAGTCCGGTAACGACACTCGCATCCAATGTAACTGCACTTTGTGCAAGTGCTCGTCCATTAAGCGTTGCGCCCGTATTCAATACAATTGCTGTTTGATCTAATATATTTCCATTAAAGACAGCACCCGTTCCGATTGTTGTCTGTCCAGCGACTTGCCAGAAGATATTCGAAGCCTGTGCGCCACCGCTCAAAATTACTTTTGTTGCAGAGCTAATATCAAGCTTCCCTGCGATTTGAAATATCCAGACATCATTCGCAGTACCTGAGAGTGTGACATCTGACGGGATCGTAACATCCGTTCCCCACTTATAAAGCCCAGGGGCTAGTGTCATTCCTCCGATATTACCCGCACCTAGTTCAGTTGCCGTAGGTAACGTCCGGCCAGCGGCATCAGTGTACGCAGTTTCCATAGCACTAATCGCCGCAGTCATCGTGGCTGGAGTAGGTTCTGTATAATCAGATGCGTATATTTTCCCGTTTACTAATGCGGATGTTGAAAATGTATTCGAAACATCCATTATTGGTCCAAATCCTGTTATATATGTCGCGGCGACTGGGCTTACACCGATGTTTCCCGTAATCACAGTTGTTCCGGTTGTCGAAATTCCTGTTTTTCCTAAAATAACAAAACTACCCGCTGATCCAAGATCCACAGGGGCTGGGCCAGCTGCGAAGGCAGTAACTGGACCGACTGTTGCAAGAAACGCAATTGATGCTATTATTATTGATTTTTTATTAACCATTTTTATATATTTCTTAATTATTTATTTGTGAATTAACTATTAAACATGTCTCGTATCACCATATAACGCGATACCTTATTTATTTGCTGAGTCAGTAAGCGAAGTCGACCTCCCTACCAATCCCGTAACTCGATTATATCGAGGGTTCTTATATAGTTTACTCCTTACTCACCCACTTTACAATAAAATATCTGTGGATAAATTTGATCCGCTATAAAAACGCTCTCAACACGAAAATATTTTTATTTTCTTTTTGTATATTTCTTGATTATCTTTTGGAACGGCTCATATCTCTTTGGCCTTGAAAATCATCTTCTTATTTGCTATATTCAAGCATATTGAATTTTTCAATGCAGCGGGTATCGTATAATGGTTATTATAATAGCCTTCCAAGCTATGGATGGGGGTTCGATTCCCCCTACCCGCTCCACCTAACAAATACGCCAAAAGGCGTATTTGTTTTGAGTAAGGATACCACGCATTTTACTTGCGTTTTGCTTCATTTTGTGGTTATTTGATTTCAGTATCCTTTACAGAAACTCATTCCCCTTATAGGAGGTAAGCGATGTCGAAGCACAAGAACAAGCAGATTGAAGTCCCCTGGGCAGTTATTACAGACGGAATAATTAAAGCCGAAGTCGGCACTACCGTAAGGATTCCTCTTAAGCTCATTGTTCCTAACCCCGATCAACCAAGAAAGTTTTTTGACCCCTCCGAGCTTGAAGCCCTTGCTTTATCGTGCAAAGAGCGTGGAGACGTTGAGAAGCCGATTGATGTCGTCCTCCGTGATAATGGCAGGAACGTTCTTATTGTCGATGGGGAAAATCGCTACCGCTCTGTTCAACTCGGCAAGCTAAAAGGGGTTTCCTGTTATATTCGGCCCCCGATGAACGACAACGACGTTTACTTGTCGAGCGCAATTGCAAACATCCGTAGAAAAGATTTTTCGATCATCGAAATCGCGCTCGCGCTTCACGAACTTCAGCAACGGTTCAAGCTGAACCAAACCGAAGCCGGAGAACGACTTGGCATGAAGCCACACCAAACACTGTATTATCTCCGCTTTCTCAATCTTATCGAGGAAGTACAGATATTACTTATGCACGGGAAGCTCGGCGCCGGCGTTGCACTTCAGCTTGCAAAATTCTCGCAAGAGCACCAGAAGCTTTTACTGCAAAAGATCAAGGAAGCCGTGCGGGCAAATGGCAGCAAGCCAATCCATCCCAACAAAATCGCCCGCATCTTGCGCGGTGTTGCCGAAAAGCACAACATCGATGCCCGGCAAGGATCGCGCGGACGCGCACCCGTAAGCCACGCGCAATTGGTCCTACGCAACGTTGTCACTACCGGCAAAAAATTCGCGGAAGCGCTCGTGGAATTGAGAGCTATTTCTCAAACGGAGCTGGGGAAAATTACTACTCCGCATCCCATCGACGTGCAGCAGGATTTACTCAACCTTCAAAAAAGTCTTACCGAGGCTTTGAGTCAACTCGATTCGCTTGCCTGAGCAATGCTTTACCAAACCCATACATAAAGCCGCCCCTTTGGGCGGCTTTTACTATAGATTTACTATTTTAAAACTCATTGAAAATGAAAACTTTCCACCCTCTGCTTGTGAAACGCTGGAAAGCTGAAATCGCACTTCGGATAATTTTGGATTTGCTTCCAACGCCTTTTTAAATTCGCCGATAGCTGGTTGCGCTGCTGACTCTCCAAAAATAGTCACTGGAGCGTCTATGCTTTCAATCAAAATTCGCTTAACCACGATATCTGACCCCGCCATTTTTTGCATATCTTCAAAAAATCCAGACCATCGTAACCGTTCTTGCTGTGCGCGTGCGAGCGAATCAATTTTTTGATTGAATATATTTGCTTCTTTCTGTAATTCATCTAGCTGTTCTATCGCAGGATTTCGTGATGTATCTGCAAGTTTTTGTGCCAATGTTTTACCGCTACTTCCCAAAAAGATGTCTAACCCGATAAGCAATAAAAACACTCCGCCCAAAACCGTCACAACCACGTTTCTCCACAATCGCACAAAATTGGTCATTTGGTGCAATTCGTATTTATCTCGTGTCTTTGCCGTTGCTAGGCTCACCATTGTATCTGCATCACGTGGAATAATTCCACGAAACGCAGAGCCTAGTACGCTGAACCAGCCGATAGAAAGCTCCTTAAACTGGGGGAGGTTTGGAATTTCTACCCGTAGGTTTGGAAAATTCTCCGTGATTGCTTCTTTTATTTCTTTTTCAAACGTCGGCGTTACAAGAAACAGATCGGTCAATGTTCCCTCCCAATGCGTTTCGTAAAAGCTAAGCACTTTATGAATTTCATCGACAATCATTTTTTTCAATGATTGCAATGTTGCTCTTCGCTCCGTTCCATACACCGTGGCCCATCCCACAAAATGTAGGAAATATAATTCTCCGTTCTTTACTAGTCCGAATGAGATGCCGTCACTCCCGAGGCGGAATACGAGATAATTTTTCTTTTTATCAAACTGATCGCTTAGTTCAACAATCGCTCTTGTAAGTGCGAGCATGGGAAATTCGATTGCCGCAATTTCAAACCCTGCTCGATCGGCAATTTGCTCGAATTCTTCAATAAACTGTTTCGGTACGAACGCTCCTAATATTTCACTTTGCAGGACGCCTGCCACTTCACGCTCCCCTACTTGATGCCAATCGGCATGCGCCAAATTAAAATCGATCGGCGATATCATTTGCAAGTTCAACTGCGCTGCTTCTTTCAACCCCTCCCCTGTCGACTTCGGCAACATAAACATCTCTGTATAGACGTTGCTATCAGAAATGCTCGCAATAGTCCAGATTCTCTTTTCTTTTCCGACCATTTGATCATGAAAACTCGCCAGCACACCAAACAGTTTTTCCTTATCTTTTATTTTTCCGTCCTCAATAATGCCTGGCTCTAATTTTGCGGAAACAAAATCTGCCTTTTTCCCTTTTATTGAGACGTATCTAATATAGGAATCGCTCGCCTCTAACCCTCCAATTTGCACTGGCGGATTAATGGTGTCTATTATTTTTTTTATGATCGCTTTGTCCATGTCGTTTCTGTACTACTAAATCTCTTTCAATGATTCCAATTTTATTTCACTCGTGTCCCCGTCAATTGCATAGATGGCACGCACACAACTGTTTTTATTTTTAACCGTTCCGACCGAGGTTACTTCCACTTTTCCCACATCACTTGGATTACTATAGTCACATCCACCTAACGATGTGCAGCTTGTTGTTTTTCTGCCATCCTTACACACGGTAATCGTTGCTTTATGCTGTGTATCGATTGTTAACACATAGGACGCACTCGTAATCGTCCCTCGCACAATCTGCAGCGAAGCGTCGTCTATCCCTGAACGCGCAGTCGTCAATGCCTCTGCCACAGTACGTGCTCCTGCATTTCCTTGTAACACATAGAAGGCAACCAAGGTCGTTGCGGCCGTTATTTCTAAAACAACCGCACTAATCAAAAGCATCAAGGGCAACGCGACAATTCCTTGCATATACCTTTGTGCTTTTTGCTGTATCGCCTTTTTGTCTTGCATGTATATTGTATTGGTATCTTATTCTACTCCCTGCACTTCTTCATTTTCCGGAGCTCCTTGTTGTTGATCTACTACCGCTTGCTGTGTCGGCGTAGCGATTCTTGGATTTTTAATCGCGAGTACTACCTCACTGTCAGCTCTTAGCTCAGTTGTCCAAATAATATTTTCGTCATTGATAACAAGCTTATCTTCTGGTCCCCAAAAAGCATTTTCAAATTTGGCCAAGCCGAACCCTTGTTGTGCGTCACCGCCTTTTTCCATAAACCAAACATCACGCAATGTCATGCGAGGAAACCGAGACAATTTTCCAAAATAAATATCACCCGTATTTAAATATACTGCAGAATATTTTGGCTCAAACCCAACTCGCTGCCAATATAACACAACTCCCAATGCAACTGCTAATACTACTACCAAAGCTATTAATATTTTATTTATTTTTGACATAGGTACTATTTAGAAAATTTATTTATTTAAGTATACCACATCAGCCTTCATAACAGGAACGTTTTCGATACGTATACTTCACAATTCCTATCGACTGTAATTCAGTATTACATCTCTTACTTCCGGTCCATCAGTACGTCCTGCGTTTGATTCCAAAATAATCTTATAGCGCACATACCGAACGCTTGAAAAGTCTTTTGGACTTAGTGGCGTTACAACATCAGCCCCATCAGTCGTATACTCCGTTCCCGATGTGCCACCAGGACCTTTATAATCAGTATCAGTCCATGGCCCTGTTGAAATATCTGAAGCGGCTATTTGGAATCGCACCGCTCCCCCGTTCGCAGCCCCCTTCCAAATTACAGAGTTCACTGTGCCTTGCCCACCCAAATCAAATATCGGCGACGTGAGTGACCCAGTGTCTGATGATGCGGTCCACGCAGTCTTCACTCTAAAATCAACCGCTGGGCTCGCAGGCGGGACGCACGTATTACCCGAAGTGTCCGAGCAATTAAAACGAATCCAGCCAATAGCATCATTGTATGCAAACCCACTAAAGTTACCTGCTCCGTCAATTGTTACTCCATACGAAGCGGAGGGCTGTCCTGTTACGGCGATTGCAGTTGCACTATCAAAACTAATCCAGCCAATAGCATCATTGTATGCCCAACCTTGCAATGCGGAGCCTGCTACTGACACCTTCCAATTCCCTGCCGGACCACTGCAAATATTACCGTTTGGCGTTGTTGCACAATCAAATGCAATAAATCCCATCGATGATGACGCATATCCAAAAAGCTTTTCATTATTTACTCCTACATTTCCCGAAGCATATCCAAAATCGATCCATCCAATAATATCATTCCATGCCCAGTGATTTGCAGCGCCTCCGTCAATATTCGGCACCATTGGCGCTCCTCCGCCACCCGACAATGCCATTACAATCGATCCTGATGTTGTTGCCGTATCAACGTTTGTTGCCACGGAATACTTATCATTAGGGCTTATTAAAATAGAATTGTCTCCGCCTCCTCCACTCCAATCAGTTTGTCGAAGTGCTGCGCTTCCTGTGCGCGAAACAAACTGCGCTTGCGTTATGTTTTTACCTCCCGCCCATTCAACAACCGTGGTTATCTTTTGCGATGAAGGATCTTCTGCAATTACGGCATCCGGAAAACTATTATCACATGTCCCCGTTATACCTGCTTCTGTCGGCGTACCCGTTCCACATTGGGTTCTCTTTACATTCTCAATATAAAAATACCGTGTAAACGCATACCCTCCTACAGCTATCGCCTCCGTTCCCGCGGTAATGGCGCGCGTTGAAGACGCTATATAATATTTATTCGCAGTTCCTTTTCCCAAACCATAGAAGCCCTCCCAATCGGCATCTGCTTTTGCCTTTGCTCCTTCGGCGACTTCTTGAATAAGCGAAGCGGCTGCTTGTGTCATCTTTGCTTCACTTGAGCTCCGTAGATTTACAGAAATCAATGCTGTTACTCCTCCAATCAATATCACTCCTATTCCGAGTGCAACAAGAATCTCCACTAGTGATTGACCTCGCCTTCCTTTTGTCCCCGCGGTAAAAATATTCATTTTTTTAATATTCTATCTGCCCCGTTCCTAGTATGGTTACTGTTTTTGTTATTGATGGATTCGATACTAATGAAATTATAATGGAGCTCCCCCCTGTTGGCAAACCAGCTAATTTTGAAAATATAATGTCGGTCGAAGATGCGGATGGAGGTGTTACTAATTGCACTGTTTCGTTCATATTTATCCGCTCAACCACTGTTCCTAACGCATACGTGTCTCCTTTAAACACTTGATAGAAATCAGTGCTCGTAGCACTATTCACGAAATGAACTCCCCACTTGCTTTCTGCCTCTTGTGCAACCGCACGATTGCGCGCTCCCCGAAGCGTAAATGCTATTTTAGTTCCGTCGTCTTCAAGGCTTTGGGCATAAAAATAATCAATGGGGAAAAAGCGAACCGATGCAGCGAGCACCACAAATATTCCCATTACAACAATAATTTCGACGAGCGTCATTCCTGCTCGAGTCTCCTTTTTACCTATGTTGTTTGCAGTTGTGCTCATGTGTATCTATTTTTCTTTTGCGATCCTAGAAATTACCCATCAATTGATATACGGGGACGATAATAGCAAGCGCGATAGTTCCCACCACAACACCAATTGTTAATAAAAGCACCGGCTCTAAGAAAGAAACAAGTACTTTTACCGAAGTTTTAATCTCTGCCTCGTAAAACTCCGCGAGCGTCTCAAGAATACTTGCTAAGTTTCCGCTCTTTTCTGATATCGCAACAAGATTTGTTACTACCTTTGGAAAGGCCGGCTCTCGTTTAAACGCATCACCAATTGTAAGGCCCTTTTCTATTCCCTCTTTTGCAATGCGATTAATTGCATCACGTAGCTCTGCATCTCCCACTGCGTCGGCGGTTATGGCAAGCGCCTCCAATATCGGCAACCCCGATTGAAATAGTGACGATAGCGTAAGCGCAAATCGCTGAATTGCAATCTTTCTTAATAGCGGACCGATGAGCGGTAACCGCCGCATAAAATGCTGGAATACTTTGCGCACTGCATCATTATTTTTTACCAAAAACATCGCACCCATTCCCCCACCAATAACGAGAATTAAAATGATCCAAATATATTGATTCAAAAATAATCCAATCCCAAACACAATTCGCGAAAATAGTGGAGGGACTGTTGCACTATCTACAAAGAGCTTTGATATTTTTGGCAATGCGAAACTAACCAAAAGAAGCACAACTAACGAAGCAACGCCAACCAATATGACAGGGTACGTTAATGCTGATTTAACTTCTTGGCGCAATGATTGTTCGCGCTGCAAATTAACACTCAACTGTTCAAACGTTTTTTCTAAATTTCCCGATTGTTCGCCCGCCTTCACAAGGTTTACGAATACGCTCGTAAAGTATTTTGGATATTTTTCAAATGCAACGTGAAATGGCTGCCCTTTTTCAAGATTGGCGCGTATCTCATACAACAATACTCGCACGGCCGGCTTATCAAAATCGGCAATGAGAATATCGATTGCCTTAAACAGGTCTGTTCCGATACGTAGCATCAACGCAAGGTATTTTGTTAAAAATATTTTATCTCCAATTGTTATATTTGATTGTAAAAATCTTGCCTTACTTGCAGCCTGCTCCGCGCTTTCTTTTTTTAACGAAACCGGTCGCAACCCCTGTGATGCAATAAATTCAAGCACTTGTGCAGCGCCTTGTGCTTCCATTTCTCCGGAAACCATCTTTCCGTCCTGTTTTATTGCGGTGTAGGTAAATTTCATGCCAATGTTATTTGCAAGTGAAGCGCGCAATTATATCATTGAGCACCCCGCCCTCTAAGCTCATCGCTTTTATTATAGTAAGTATACCAAAAAATGCGTTGATACGCATATTCCTTATCTCTAAAAGCATAGAGGGCGGGGTACCTGATAATATACATTCGCCTCGCCTTTTTAGGCGAGGCTCCTATGTCATCGTTATTCCCGAATAACTCTGAGCACTTCCTCCATCGTCGTTAATCCAAGTTCAGCTTTTCGCACTCCATCTTCAAGCATCGTAACCATCCCCTTTTTTCGTGCAAGCGCTACTAATGCATCCAAAGAAAAATCATGTCCGCTTATAAGCGTGCGTACTTCGTTGTCGATTTCCAATACCTCAAAGATACCCATACGGCCCTTGTAGCCCGTAAAATTACAAACCGGGCAACCCCGTCCGCGATACAGCGACTTAGGTGCAACATAATCGGTTTGCCCCATTTCTGCATGCGTATGCTGCAGGACCTCTATAATGTCCGGCGTAGGTACAAACGATTCAATACAGCTTACACATGTCTTACGAACCAAACGTTGCGCAATAATAAGGTTTAATACCGCTGCAATCAAAAATGGTGGTACGTGCATATCGATCAATCGCGGAATTGCAGTAGAAGCATCATTTGTGTGCAATGAAGAAAGCAAAATATGTCCGGTCAATGCGGCATGTACTGAAATTTCTGCGGTTTCTTCGTCGCGGATTTCTCCAACGAGAATGATGTTCGGGTCTTGTCGCAAGAATGCGCGCAACGCACTTGCAAAGGTTACTCCTGCAACAGCATTAATCTGTGTTTGATTAACGTATTGAATATGGTATTCGATTGGGTCTTCAATCGTTACCATGTTCACTTCCGGCTTGTTGAGCATGCTCAATACGGAATAGAGTGTTGTCGTTTTACCAGAACCTGTTGGTCCACATACAACTAACATACCAAAGCTCTTTTTTAATGCTTCTTCGACAATCTTTACCATATCCTCGAGCATTCCGATTTCTTCGAGTGCCAACGGTTTTTGCCCGGCCGACAATAAACGCATAACAATCTTCTCTCCATACAGCGTCGGCATAATAGAAACACGCACGTCGGTTATCTCGTCCCCCGCTCGATGACGCATGCGACCGTCTTGTGGTTTATAGTGTTCATCGATTTTCAGTCCCGCGAGCAGCTTAATACGTGCAACAACGGGCAATTCAACTTCTTTTGGAATGCGCGAGATTTCATGCAAGATACCATCAATGCGGAAACGAACCAAAACAGAAGACTCAAGCATCTCAATATGAATATCGGATGCGTGCGCTGAGATAGCGTACGACAAAAAGTTATCAACGATTGCAACAATCGGTAACGCAGCTGCTACGTCTTCTATCTTGTCCCCTTTTACCTCAAGACTCTTTTTAATGTTTTCCTCAATTGTGTGTTTAAAATCCTGCGAGAGCGCACGATTATAAATTGCAAACCCCTTTTCCAAATCTCCTGGCTTTGCCAAAAATGGTTTTACGCGCACTTTTAAATGACGCTCTAAAAATTCAATCGTCTTTAAATCACTTGGATCTTCCATTGCAACGTCTATCGAACCATCTGCTTCTTTCTTGAATGCAATGACTCCTTTTTGTCGAGCGAGATCGAGCGACAACGATGCCAACACCTCTTCATCGATTGGTACCGTTGATAGATTCACCAATTCGATACCTACATATCGCGATAGTAATGTATAAAAATAATCCGTCGAGATAATCCCACGGGATACAAGAATGTCGTCTACTCGTTGATTCAATCGTTGCGCTTCTTGCGCAATAGAATCAAATGCTTCGGGAGTAATAAGCCCCTCGTTCACGATCATCTCTTTTAATTTTTGCACTGGAATCTGCATATATCTGTATTAGTATAACAGAAATCGATATTTGCTCCAAAAAAAATACTCCGCACGAGTGCGGAGTATTTTTTAATTAGAGATCTAATCCAGGTTCATTTCCTATCTCATACCATGCTGCCTGGTTTCCACCATCTGTTCCATCAATATCTTGGTCTGTCATAAACTTAGCACTTTCTAGCTTTGCATTCAGCTCATATGTATTTGCTGTTTCATTTGCAGCATATGCATAAAAGTATGTTGCACTGTTCGTAGGGTCTACTGGAAGCGTCGTAAGCGGAGAGCCTGCAGTTGTAAGGCCTAGATTTACCAACACCCATCCTGTTCCATCGGTTAAACGCGTTGTGTTTTGGACACACACACCCGCATTCATCGCAAATGGCGATGCAACCCCAACCATACATCGAGCCGCATTCCCTGTAACTCCGACTGTTAGATCGGTTGATGTAGCCGTTGTAAGATACAAATCAATAGCCCCTTTTACTGCGCCGAGGTCACCGATACGCTGCGAGTCGCGTGCCTGTCGGAGATATTCAACTGGATTAATAACGAGCACTGCAACTGTTGCGAGCACTGCCAAGATCGCAATAACGATCAAGAGTTCAAGCAATGTAAAACCTTTTTGTTGTGTTTTAGTCATACTAAATTATTTTTGTATTTTACTAATTATATTTTTATATTTCATTGCATCGTATGATGCGTTTCGTGTTTCATTCAAAATCAATTTGTACGCTTTTCTTCTAGCGTATCCGACCTTTTCTTGAGTTGCTTAATTATACAGTATTTCTGAATTCAATGTAAGTCCTGCAATAACAAATCCGCCGTACGGCGGATTTGTTATTGCTTCTTATATAGTAGGCGGAGTTATTGGTGTTTCCGGCGCAATCGCTGTTATAAAATCTTTTACGCGCCCTACTAAATCATCGATGGATGTTTTTGCTTTTACAAAATATTCAATCGCTCCCAGCGCTTTCCCTCTTTCCATGTCTTCGGGCTGTCCAAGGTTTGATATAACAATAATTGGGAGGTTTGCGTTTTGCAATTTTACTTGCATATCGGTTCGTATTTCCTCCATAACTTCAAAGCCTGAGCGCTTCGGGAGTATGACGTCCAAAAGAACCAGTTGAACTGGTATTGTGCGGAGTGCGGTGATAGCCTCTTCCCCATCGCGGGCATAGACAACTTCAAAGCCTTCTTTTTTAAGCCTGTTTTTCAATAGTGAAGACAAAAACGGATCGTCTTCAACAAGTAAGATCTTTTGCATATCGGTAGATTCTATCTATTAGTAGAGTATAGCATATTTTTAGTAACCAACAACTGGCATGCCTTAGCTTTCCGTACTTTTTCAAAAAAGTACGTCAAAAACTTCGAGCGCCGAAAATGACGGAATAGGCTCTAAAATTTCTAACAAAACTGTGAACTCGCTCCTGTTCGCCGCTCAAACAACCCAGTTTTTGAGGAAATTTTTATCGCCTATTTTCTCCGCCATTTTTACGGATGCTCGGGGAATTCGGAAATGCAACAGAATGTCCATTTTACCCGCCATTTTCACAGGCTCGCAGACATAGAATACGCTCCTCTGTCATTCCCGCGGAGGCGGGAATCTATTCGATAATGGATACCGGCCTTCGCCGGTATGACATGCACGAAAATCATTGTCATCCCGTGCCACGACACGGGATCCAGAGTATGAAGCATGGGATACTGGATTCCGGCCTTGACTTGGCGTTGCTAGCGAATAAACGAGCGTGCAACGAGCCGAAATGCCTGCGAAGTATTTATTCAACAACGAAGCAGGCCGCCGGAATGACACGAATACTAAAACCGCCATATGTCCTTGCACATTACCTAGTGCTATTGACAAATATATACAATGTGTTGTATAATAAATTTATAGGTTAATTAGCTTGTTCATAAACGCCTTCGGGCCTCATATCCCCCAACACAGGAGAAACACCATGAAAAGCATTGTCGTTGCACTACTCGTCGTCGCCTCCCTCGTTTCCCCCTCATTTGCGCAAGGAGTAAAGATTGTAAGATTCCAGGGCGACTCGGTCTCATTGAAGAAGCGCCCACAAACCGGAGAGGTGGCGTTGGCAATGAGCACTTCAGAAGAGTCTGCCACCACAAAAGCAAACAAGTGGTTGGACACGAATCAGAAACGGGTTCGCGTCATCAGTCACCATATAGCCGGAAACTACGTCGCCCATATCGACGGCTATAACGGTTATGTTTCGGGCTTTTCCACCGTCACCATCCTTTACGAGGAGAAGTGACCCCGTTCCCCTGTTCCCCGAGCGGTTCGTCAGCTGACGAACCGCTCATTTTTTTATTATTGGAGTGGATTCCCGCCTTCGCGGGAATGGCCCCGTAAAGAAGGCTACTGCCTTCCACGGGGCAAACAATACGCACGAATTAAAAAACAGATGACCACTCATCTGTTTTTTAATACTGCCTATAAACCGAAACATTTGTCCCCCGTAAAGAAAATAGATAATTTTCCACGGGGTAAACATCCAGAACTTTTTTAGTCGCCCAAAGGATCGTGACTTATGGCTCCACGACCAACACCATTAAAACCGACTCTAAAAATATTTAATTAATCTACGCACAGCTTCCGCTACGCGTGCCTTGTTACGACTTTAAAACCGACTCTAAAAATATTTAATTAATCTACGCACAGCTTCCGCTACGCGTGCCTTGTTACGACTTCACCCCTGTCACTGATCTCGAACTCATCCCACGCTAGGTGAGACTCTATCCGCTACCAGCTCCCTTGGTGTGACGGGCGGTGAGTACAGGACTCGAGAACGTATTCACCGTGACATGGCTGATTCACGATTACTAGCGATTCCAACTTCATGAGGGCGAGTTTCAGCCCTCAATTGTCTTGACCATTGTATCATGTGTGTAGCCCAGGGCATCAAAGGGCCACGCTGATCTGACGTCATCCCCACCTTCCTTCCGCTTAAAGCGGACAGTCTTCTGTGACACTTGTAACACAGAACGAGGGTTGCGCTCGTTACCCCACTTAAGGGAACAGCTCACGCCACGAGCTGACGACGACCGTGCAGCACCTGTCCTATTGCTAAAGATAAATCTTACAAGCCCTGGTAAGGTTCCTCGTGTACCATCGAATTAAACCACATGATCCACCGCTTGTGCGAGTCCCCGTCTATTCCTTTGAGTTTTAAGCTTGCGCTCGTACTTCCCAGGCGGTCTACTTAACGCGTTAGCTTCGCCACCGAAAGGGTCGATACTTCCGATAGCTAGTAGACATCATTTACGGCGTGGACTACAAGGGTATCTAATCCTTTTTGCTCCCCACGCTTTCGAGACTCAGAGTCAGGAATACTCCAGTTACATGCCTTCGCCTTTGGTGTTCCACACGATATCAACGGATTTCACCCCTACACCGTGTGTTCCAGTAACCTCTAGTATCCTCTAGTTTGATCGTATCCATTGCAGTTCCACCGTTGAGCGGTGGGATTTAACAACAGACGCACCAAACCTCCTGCTCTCTCTTTACGCCCAATAAATCCGGATAACGCTCGGGGTCTTCGTATTACCGCTGCTGCTGGCACGAAGTTAGCAACCCCTTATTCCTAAGGTACCATCAATCTAGCCTATTGCACCCACTAACCGAAGTTAGCGAGCACAGTAGGCTAGACTTTTTCTCCTAGAAAAGCAGTTTACGACCCGAAGGCCTTCTTCCTGCACGCGGCGTCGCTCCATCAGACTTTCGTCCATTGTGGAATATTCTCGACTGCTGCCACCCGTAGGTGTACGGCCCGTGTCTCAGTGCCGTCGTTGGGGGTCAAGCTCTCACTCCCCCTACCCGTCGTAGCCTTGGTGAGCTATTACCTCACCAACAAGCTGATAGGACCTAGGCCTATCGTATAGCGAATTGCTCCTTTACTCTTGCGAGACTATCAAGTATTAGCCAACCTTTCGGCTAGTTATTCCTGACTATACGGTAAGTACCAAGGCGTTACTAACTCGTTCGCCACTAACCCCGAAGGGTTCGTTCGACTTGCATGCCTTATCCACGCCGCCAGCGTTCATCCTGGGCCAGGATCAAACCCTCATTATAGAAA
>LCHW01000004.1 GCA_001000675.1 Candidatus Wolfebacteria bacterium GW2011_GWE2_44_13 | reverse complement strand
AAGCCTCTCCTAAGATTAGACATCGTTTGAGACTCCTGGAAGACTACCAGGTTGATAGGCTTCAAGTGTAAGCATGGTAACATGTGTTTACTGTTGAATGTGAGTTGATAAGTGAAGAATGAGTGACTTCGGTCACAAGTTTGGAACTTTGACACAAGCGTTTGATGGTTTAGCTGAGAAGTACTAATATGTCGATTTGTTCGTCTATTGGGCAAAGTAACCCAAAAAATAAAATGGTTGGTGATAGTTTATGCGTTTCGATTGTTGTCAATGATTTCCTGGTGATTTAGCTTATCGTGATCTACTCGATCCCATTCCGAACTCGGATGTAAAAGCGATAAGTGCCGATGATACTAACTGGTTCGCCGGTGGGGAAAGTAGGTTTCGCCTGGAATTCATTGCCAATAATCGTTCGCGACTATCAGCAATACTCAAAAACCGCCTTCGGGCGGTTTTTGATTTTCTAATATTTCATTTCGACAAATAATATACCGCATGTTAGAATGACAGTAAAGAAAATTAATAGTAAATATATAACTTCGCTATGCAAAATTTTGAAAGAAGTCATCGTGATGTTGGATTTTCGGAGCAGCATGAGGGGGTTAGTCTGGAGCAAGCTAAGACAAGGCGTATATTAACTCCAAAATCAGAAGCTCCAAAAAAGTTTATTGTCAATGAACAGGGAGGGGCTGTGGAAACTGAATTATCTGAGGATGAATTAGAAAACATTGGGAAGATACTTGGTAAAAAATATTTATAATAATGATTAAGTAATAGGTATAAAAACAGGGCACTCTGTAAGCGAGGTGCTCTGTTTTTATAAATACAAGTAATATGTATTGCAAAAGCGGCCTTTTTGGTATACAAGTGAAGTAGGAATTTGTAAAAAATAAATAAAAAAAGGGGTTTAAGAATGGACCGTATTGAACATGCCGTGGAAATACTCTTCGCCTTTTTGTCGGAGCATACATCGTTCGAACAATTACCTGACGCAGATATTATTTTCGTGTTTGGGCATTGCGACGAATGTGTCGCACAACAGGCTGCATGGCTGTGGCATATGGGCAAGGCGCCTCGCATTGTTATAGCAGGCAAAGGAGGAAAAGGACTCCCCACTGGATACGAGACGGAGGCGGATCATTACGTTTCATTAATTATCCAGCGTGGCATACCTGCAGAAGCGATTCTACTCGAGAAGGAATCGATGAATTCGCTTGAGAATGTCCAACAAGGAAGAGGGGTGTGGAAAAAGGCGGGGCTTGAGCCAAGAATTATAATTGCATGCGCGATTCCGCCGCTATTGCGTCGATCATGTGCGACATTGCGCAAACAATGTCCGGGGGTTACCGTGCACGGAAGTGCATTTAAGATGTCTCCCGATGAGTGGGATTCCTGGGCTCGCCTAAGGAGGCTTGTGGGTGAGATCGACCGACTTAAGGAGTATGCGGGAAAGGGGGATATTGAAGTAGTTGATATCCCAGACCAAGTGCTTCACGCAACGCAGATAGTGAGGCAGTATTGCACTGTATAATTCGAGGGCCGCGTAACAGCGGCCTTTTTTTGAGCTTGCAAACAATCAACTTTTGATATACAAGTGAAGTAGTTATTAATAAATCAATCGCAGGCAACGCTGTTGTCGAGGAGGCGCGTATGAGTGTAACAGAATATTTTGGATGGCTGTTGCCAGGAGATCCGCAGGATATCGCTTGGGACATGCAAGGTGTCCCTGGGCCAAAGATTCCGATGATGTATAATTTTTGCGAAACGTGTGGACTTCTGGTGCATCCGGCAAACAACGCGTATCTAATTACCGATATTATTGAAGGTGGGACGCAATACCAGGAAGGGTTTGCGCAACATTTTCTGCCGGTGCATGCGCATGGCAGATATTTATGTTTTGGCATCCCCGAATACAGCCAGTTTCTCGAAGGGTCGATCATGCGAATGGTGTTAGACCCAAAGGCTGATATCGCCGAGGCACAAAGGCAGATGCGCAGAGGCCTTGATGAGGCAATTCGTCTTGCGGGAGACGGGCAGAACGGCGGATGCTTTAGTATGGAACGGCGAAAAGGGGTTTGGGCGCAGGTCTATCGGTGCAAATGGGTACAACGAATGGAAAAGTGCGATAAGTAAAGAGAGTGGGCCGCATAGTAGCGGCCCTTTTTTGTTGGCGGAATTAAGGGTATACTATACGGTAATGAGTAGAGGAATAAAAAAGTTTGTATACGGAATTGGATTTCTGCTATTTTTTGCGGGAGTTATTTTTGGTATATATACAGTTGTATTCAAGGCAAAGCCAACGTGTTTTGATAATAAGCAAAATGCGCAGGAGACGGGGGTTGACTGTGGTGGAGTCTGTGCACCATGCGCTCAGCGATATGCGCAAGATATTACCGTTGAAAGTATTATAAAATTTCCAGCAAATGGACGGGTTGTTGTTATTGCCGACCTACGAAACGATAATGAAGATTACGGGTTTCGCGATGTTGTATATACAATGATTGCAGAAGATGAAACTGGCAGTGTGCTGGGTTCGACGAGTAACCACACTTTTATATATGATGGGAAAACAAAAGGAAGTCGATATATTGTCGATCTTCTTGATGTGCCTGCAAAAGACATATTTGCGCTGAAGGTAGAATTTTCCGCACCAGAAATTGTCTCCAGTAAGGAGTTTACCGAGCCCTTCGTTAGTATAAAGCGCTCTTCTACCGATGTTGTTGGCTTGAGAAAGGTGATAGAGCCAGCATACGTATTTTCGCGAGAGATCAAAGTTGGGATGACGGGGGATGACGTCAAGAACCTTGAAGATTTCTTATATAAGAAGCAATTACTTAAGAAATTTCCCGATGGTACGTTCGATGCCGACGCAGTAATAGCCTTGAAAGCATATCAAAAAAGCAAAAAGCTGCCGACAAGTGGAGTATTGGACACACGAACGCGTACGAGTATAAATGCAGAAGCGGATCGAGTTGCAAAAATTGTCATCGACCCGAATGCATCGGTTTCAATTAGCGGCAATGTTAAAAACGACGACTTACTTCCGGCATCAAAAATAATAATCACGGGATTTCTCTACGATGCCCTTGGTATTCAATTAGGAGGTTCAAAAACAGAAATAAATAATCTTGAAGCCGCGGCTGAGGAAGATTTTAAGATTGTGTTTGCAAAAGATATTCCTCTTGATAAGGTAGACGGCACAAAGACAAGGGTGTTCATAGATTCAATTAAGTAAACCCATTGTTCTTCCGGGCACGTTGCAGTTAACAGTAACCAGATTTATGAACGAACTATTTAATAAGCCATACGAAGCAAAAGAATTCGAAGAAGCAATATACAAACAATGGGAAGAATCTGGTTATTTTAATCCAGATAATTTGCCAGAGCGAAAAGATGATAAAGGGCCGTTTACGATCATCATGCCACCACCGAATGCTAACGGGCATTTACATGCGGGGCATGCACTTTTTATAACGCTTGAGGATATTATTACGCGCTACAAGCGCATGCGTGGGTATAAGGCGTTATGGATTCCGGGCGCTGATCATGCAGGGTTTGAAACGCAGGTAGTATATGAGAAAAAGCTCGAGAAAGAGGGGAGATCACGATTCAAAATGGATCCACAAGAGCTTTTTGATGAGATTATGGCGTTTACGCTGGAGAATAAGCAGTACATGGAGCAAGAGGTAAAACGCATGGGGGCATCATGTGATTGGTCTCGTGAACGGTTTACGCTAGACGCAGATATTATGAAGAAGGTCCAGGGAACATTTGCAAAAATGTACGAGGACGGCTTGGTATATCGCGGATTACGAACCGTGAACTGGTGTACAAAGCATCAAACATCGCTCTCTGATGTAGAAACAGAATCAGTGGAGAAGATGGATAAGCTGTATTATATAAAATACGGTCCATTTGTGGTAGCTACGGTGCGCCCAGAAACCATCTTTGGCGATGTGGCAGTTGCAGTCAACCCAAACGACGATCGATATAAGCAATATATAGGAAGCGTGATTGAGGTTGAAAATCCAAATGGTAAGCTGATATTAAAAGTTATTGGCGATGATTCAGTTGATATTGAATTCGGAACAGGCGCATTAAAAGTAACGCCAGCGCATGATAATAACGATTTTGCGCTTGCGCAAAAGCATGGGCTTGAGCATATCATTACCATCGATCAATTTGGTAAATTAAATGAAAAGGCGGGTAAGTACGCAGGAATGAAAATTGCAGAAGCACGCGAAAAAGTCGTTGCAGATTTAGAGGTAATGGGGTTGATTGAAAAAATCGAAGACTACAAGCACCAAGTACCGACGTGTTATAAGTGCAGTACGACAATTGAACCGCGTTTATTGCCGCAGTGGTTTGTAAAGATGTCCTCCCAAGGCGGATCCGCCTCGGGCGGACAATCACTCGCAGAAATGGCTGCAAAGGCTGTTGATGATGGACGTATAGAATTTATTCCAGACAATTATCGTAAAATATTTTTGTACTGGATGAACAATACAATCGACTGGAATATTTCTCGACAAATCGTATGGGGTATTCCAATTCCGGCAAAGCTTTGTAATGAGTGTGATTTTGCGGCACCCGACTTAGAAGATGAGATAAGCGCATGCCCAAAGTGTGGTGGGGAAGTCCGCAAAGATGCTGACACATTCGACACATGGTTTTCCTCTGGTCAGTGGCCGTTATTAACCTTGGATTTTCCAGACGGAAAGGATTTTAAAACATACTATCCAACCGATGTTATGGAAACAGGGCACGATCTTATTTTTAAATGGATCCCACGGATGGTTATTTTTGGATTGTATCTTGCAAACGAAGTGCCGTTTAAGACAGTGTACATGCACGGTTTGGTTAACGACGCAAAAGGAAAGAAGATGAGTAAGAGCAAAGGGAATGTTATTAACCCAATAGACCTCATTGATAAGTTCGGAACCGATGCATTACGCATGGGCTTGATTATCGGTAATACGCCCGGCAATGACACAGCGCTTGATGAAAATAAAATTAAAGGCTATCGCAACTTTGCCAATAAAATATGGCAAGCGACTCGGTTTGTACTAATGAATTCTGAGGGCGTAGACTTTACAAAAACACCTACGTTAACAGATAGAGACAAAGAGGTGTTGGAAGAATTGCGCGTCGTAAAGGAACAAACAACAAAGGAATTGGATAATTTTCTTATTCATCTTGCTGCAGAAAATTTGTATCATTATTTCTGGCATACATTTGCAGACAAAATTATTGAAGAGAACAAGGGACGTTTGAAAGGTGAAGATGAAGTAGATAAATATGCAGCACAGTATGTATTGAATGAAATATTAAGAACATCGATCAAAATGTTGCATCCGCTTATGCCGTTTATCACCGAAGAGATTTATGGCAATCTCCCAGGGAATGATGGTAAAATATTGATGGTAGAGGAGTGGTAAAATCTATTAGTTGTCATTCCCGCGGAGGCGGGAATCCAACTTTATGTAAATAAACATATGGAAAATAAAAAACCAGGCGTTGGATTTGGCATTATGCTAATGAAAGGCGATAAAATTTTATTAGGGAAGCGCCATGATGACCCTGAGAAAGCGCAGAGTGAACTCGATGGAGCGGGAAAGTGGACAATGCCGGGCGGGAAGCTACATTTTCAGGAAACATTTGAAGATGGGGCGTATCGTGAGGTCATGGAAGAAACAGGTATTACTATTAATAAAGAAGAGCTAAAACACATCAGTACGACAAATAATATTGTTGAGACAGCCCACTTTGTAACACTCGGCTTTACCTGTGGCGATTTTATAGGGGAGGCAGAGGTTAGAGAGCCGGACGAGATAGTGGAGTGGAAGTGGTTCGATCTCGACCATCTACCAGAGCCGATGTATTTCCCATCGAAGCAAATTATAGATGTTTTTAATGAATTGAAATAATATGGCAAAAAAACTCATCATTGCAAACTGGAAAATGCATCCATTAACCCTGCGGGAAGCGGGCGTATTAGTTGACGTGGTAGAAGATGCTCAAAGCAATATTGATATCGTACTTGCACCTCCGTTTGTATTTATTGAGCATGTTGCATGCCTCACATCTCCGGAAATTAAAATTGGCGCGCAGGATGTATACTGGGAAGATCCGAGCAAGGGAGGAGCATATACGGGAGAAATCTCAGCGTCAATGCTTAAAAAGCTCGGCGTCACGTATGTCATCGTAGGACATTCTGAGCGAAGACAGTATCTGCAAGAAACCGATGCAATGATCGGAGCGAAATTAGCAACTGCGATAAAGGCAGGGCTTGTGGGGGTGCTTTGTGTTGGAGAACCGATGACAATTCGATCAAAAGGAAAAGCAGCGGTAAAACAATATATTCGCAAGCAGCTTGATGGTGCGTTTCGCGATATGAGAGCGCCATTACTACAATCAAAAAAGATTGTCATTGCCTATGAGCCGATTTGGGCAATTAGCACGAGCGGCGAAAAAAATCATGAAGAAACACCAGAAGACGCAGTTGAAGTAATTTCCTATATAAAATCAATTCTCGCTGCGGATTATGCTGTGCCAACCGTCCGGGTATTGTATGGAGGGTCGGTAAATAGCAAGAACATAACTGGATTTGTTGAGCAAGAAGCGATTGACGGAGCACTTGTAGGTGGAGCAAGTGTCGATAAAAAGGAATTTAAAAAAATAGTAGCAATAGTATCAAATCTATGAACTCGTTTGATTTAACGATATTCAACTTCATACATATTCCGGCAGGGAAGTGGTTTTTGCTCGACTGGCTTGTGATATTTTTTGCAATCTATGTTGCATACTTACTCTGCGCGTTTTTAGTCGTATTATTGTTTAACGAAAAAGATCGAAAAAAGCGAGCGTATGCATTTGCATGGGTTGTGCTCGCAACGATTGTTTCGCGCGGTATTATTGCACAAGCAATCCACTTCTTTTATCAGCGAACAAGACCGTTTGTTGCGTTAGAAATCGAACCAGTGTTTAATCATACCGCAACTACAGCATTCCCTTCGGGACATATGGCACTGCTAGCAACCCTTATATTGCCAGTGTGGTATCTAAATAAAAAGTGGGGATGGATATATTTATGTTCGGTCATCGCCGTAGGCGCTGCACGCGTGTATGGAGCAGTACATTGGCCGACTGATATTATCGCAGGAATTATCCTCGGAGTGGGTGTATCATACATCGTAAAGCACTTTCTATTTAAGGAAGAAAGTGAATTAGTAGAGGAATTAGACAAAGAAGGAGAATAAAATGAAAACCGCCTAATCTTAAAAAGAAGGCGGTTTTTAGTACGAAAAAAGCGGGGCTTGCGTATATAGACGAAATGGTGTATGAGTGGGTTAGAGGCAGTAGCCATGACATTAACAACTCATAAGGAAAAGGTGGATTATATGAACAAGGAGCTTGACCTCATTAAAGCTGTCGTTGCGATAGCTGAGCAACTCATTACTTCACGGGATTACAGGAAGTCGCTTGAGATTATTGTGAATAGCCTCAGCCAACTAACAGGGGCTGCTCGGTCATGTATTATGATCGAGAATCAGAAAGGGGAGTTTGTTATCAAGGCGGGGTGTCCTACAGGGGGGCATGGTGTTAATATGGTAGTGACACCTGCAATTGGTGAAAACTTCTTGAGGAGCGTTATCAAAAACGGAGAAATGGTTGTTATAGACAACCCGAGAGAGGATGAGCGAGTCGAATATATGAGAGGGTTGGCTTATACCTACGACCTAGCAAAGATTCTATTCATTCCGCTCACGTATCACGGGGATACGATAGGTATTCTCGCCCTCGACTTTTCTCGAGGGCATGAAGAAGTGCAGCTACCCGCTGACTTAGTGGGGATGCTGGCAAATCTTGCAGCAGGAGCAATAGGAAGCGAGTATGAGCGCCGCCGCAATGAAGCAAAGACAATGCAAGCAGAGCGAGCCTGTGTGCTCGGGAGGAACGAGGCAGACCTTGCACATAAATTTCGCAATGCACTTACTATTGTTGTGGGGTATGCGCGAAGGGCGGAGAAAGCACATAAAGCGAAAAAATACAGAGCGACGCGTGAAAATATTGAAGCGTCGCTACGGGGAGCTGAGGAGCTCGAGGTTTTTACGAATGACCTGCTTCGGTTTGCAAACCCGAAAGAAGTGTATCCTGAACCAGTGCGTCTAAACGCTCTTATTGAGGAGCGAGTGCTATCAACGGTAGGGGATATGCAGGGCGTTGAGATAATTTTAGACCCAGCGCTCAGCGAAATTTTCGTTATGGTCGACCCAGTGCGCATCGGGTTTGCTACTATTGATCTTGTTCGCAATGCAGAGCAGGAAACAGAGGAGGTAGCTCTGGAAGACAGACGTATCGTTGTGACCACAAAGCTAATGCGCAGGAAAAAATGCGCGGTCATAACATGCGCAAATAACGGAAAGATAATCCCGCCGAATGATTGGGAGACAATCTTTTCCCCGTTTTACACGACGAAGTCGGGTGGAACAGGGCTGGGGCTTCCGAACGTACGGCAATCCGCCGAGCTACACGGAGGTACTGCTCGGGTTGTGATGAGTACGACAGAGCAAACGGTTTTCGAAATCACCCTTCCGTTATAAAAGAGGGTCAAGCCCCGCATCATCATGATGTGGGGCTTTTGTTATGCGAAAAAAAAGATATATACTATATCTATATGGAACCAATGGATCAAATACGAAACGTACAAAAAATGGTAGGCAATGATGTGGAAGCAATGCGAAAAACAGCGCGGGAAAAGGTATGGGGCTATATCGCCGCTGCACTTGGGTTGGTTGCTGGTCTTGCATGGAACGATGCAATTAAAGGATTGATAGATCACTATTTCCCAATATCAAGCGATTCCACATGGGCAAAGGTTTGGTACGCGGTTATTATTACCGCAATCGTGGTTGTAATCATGGTTAAGTTCGAAAAATTCTTTAAGAGCGAAGAAGAGATAAGTAAAAAAGAGGAAGCGGTAAAATGATAAAAATATATATCACAGTAAAAACGAACGCCAAAGAGCAAGGGGTGGAAAAAATAAGCGAAACCGAATATAAGGTAAGTGTAAAAGCGACGCCTATTCAAGGAAAGGCAAACATTGCGGTTGTAAACGCACTCGCAGAATATTTTAATGTAACGAAGTCCGAAGTGAGCATCACGGGCGGCTATTTTGGAAAGAAGAAAATTGTTGAAATTGGATGGAATTAAAAAACGCTCATCGATGTCGATGAGCGTTTTTTAAATTGGAGGTCTTTATTGTCTTATTTTTCGTACGATGAGCGAAATAATAAACAGAATAGCACTGGAAAGAATAAAGAGTGGTCCAGGAGCAACAGCGAGAAATTCAGAGAGAAGGACTCCACCGATTGCAGAAATCACGCCAAACGAAACACTCGCGAGCATAAATCCATGTAAGCTGCGGCTGATATTTTTCGCCGCCGCCGCAGGGATGATAACGAGCGATCCCATAAGGAGTGCCCCAACAAATTTAATACCGAGCGCGATGGACAACGCGAAGATGAATAGATAGATAAAATCGAGTGCACGGTTTTTGATACCGACCGAATGCGCCAGTTCTTCGGAAAGCATACTGAGGGCAAGCTTTTTATGAATGGCGAGTAATGCAGTGATGATGCCAATCGATAAAAGAACAGAGCTAATAGATTCTATCGTGCCGAGCGCACTAATATCACCAAAGAGCGCTTCGAGTAGTTCTTGCTCAGGAATAAAGAGAATACCGAGCGCAAGGCTGGAGGTGAAAAGAATACCGACTAAAGTGTCGACTGGCAGCTCGGTTTCATATTTAAGGAGCCAGATACCGACAACAGCAATAAATAGTGTTGTGAATGCCCCGATGAATGGGTTAATATGGAAGGTTAATCCAAGCGCGATACCAGGGAGAGCAACATGCGAGAGTGCGTCACCGACAAGCGCCATGCGCTTGAGAATCACAAAGCTTCCGAGTAGTCCTGCGCTTGCAGCTACAAAAACCGCAGTAATGAGTATTTGGAAAAAGGGTGCGTCAAAGGTCATGATGAAGTATGGTTATGAGCTTTTTCGTTGCCATGGTCGTGCTTATAGAGTCCTCGTTCACCGCCGTAGAGCGACTGCAAATGTTCTGCTTGCAGCATTTCATCGGGGATGCCATAACAAAGCTTTTGATGGTTAAGACAGAGGACGTTGTTTGCGTATTGGTACACAATCGAAAGATCATGGGAAATAAGAATAACCGTAAGTCCTAATGTTTTATGTAAATGCGAAATCATTTTGTAGATTGATTCTTGTCCAAAGATATCAACATCAGCGGTTGGCTCATCAAAAAGAAGGACGTTTGGATTATCCATAATAGACCACCCCACTAAAATACGCTGACGTTGGCCAACGGATATTTCTCCGAAGCCTGATTTGAGAATCGGAGTATCAAGCTGTACATAGTTAAGTATCTCGCGAATTTTTTCAGGCGTTGCTACTGAGCCATGGAGTTTAAAAAATTCCTCAACCGTAAGGGGGATATCTGTTTCGATTTCCATGCGCTGAGGGACATAGCCAATTTTTACATTGGGCGCCCACGTAACTGAACCGGAATAAGGAGTAAGGCCAAGAAGAGCCTTGAATAATGTTGTTTTGCCGGCGCCATTTGGGCCAATAATAGCAAGTGTTTCTCCCTGAGCAACAGAGAAATCGAGTTTCTCAATAACAGGAGATGATTTTTTCCCGACGGTCAGGTCGCGAACTGTAAGGATATCCATATATATGGTAGTATAGCATAAATAGAGGCGTGAAACAGGTATAATTTCAAAACACATGAATAGTACGATTCTAATTCTTTCCTTAGTTGTCTTTGCCGGCGTTGTTATCAGCGCGGTGTATTTTTTACTAAAAAAGTTTGCTCCACAGTCAGAAAAGAAAGATGACCAATCAATGATGATGCTACAGTCGCAAATCAACGATATTGCAAAAATGCTTGATACGAAGCTGTCGCATTCTCGAGAAGAGATGCAAACAACGTTTGCACGATCGCGCGATGAAATGCAGGCCGCAGTACGAACACAATTTACAGAATCGCAAAAGCTGGTAAAGGATATCACCGAGCAAATTGCACAAGTGCAAGAATCGAATAAGCAGGTATTTACGATCGCAGATCAGTTGAAGAACCTTGAAAAGGTTTTGAAGAATCAAAAACAGCGAGGAAACTTAGGCGAGGCAAGTTTGGAGCTTGTGATGAGTAATATTCTTCCGCCCACTGCCTACAAAATACAATATGAGTTTGCAAACAAGGAAAAGGTGGATGCCGCGATCATAACTAAGGACGGTATGATTCCTGTGGACGCAAAATTCTCGCTCGATAACTACATTCGCATTATCGACGAAACGGATGAAACAAAAAAGGAAGAGTTGGAAAAGGAATTTAAGAATGATTTAAAGAAGCGCATTGATGAGACGGCGAAGTATATTCGCCCAAGTGAAGGAACGTTGCCATTTGCCTTTATGTACATTCCTGCCGAAGGAATCTATTATGATCTGCTGATTAACGAAGTGGGTGCGGTAAAGGTAAACACCCGTAGCTTAATCGATTATGCATATAAGGAAAAGAACGTCATTATTGTTTCCCCGACAACCTTCGCTGCCTATTTACAGTCAGTGCTCTATGGGTTCCGTGCATTCAAGATAGAAGAAAGCGCAAAAGAAATTCGCAAGCGTGTGGAAGATTTAGGAAAACATATTGCGAGCTATGATATGTATATGCAAAAGCTTGGTACAACGTTGGGTACAACGGTAAACCATTACGACGCAGCATATAAAGAGCTCAAAAAGATTGATAAGGATGTGGTAAAAATAACCGAGGGAGAGTCACTCGGTATTGAGCCGTTGGCAATCAACAAGCCTCAAACGGGGGAGTAAAAACACTGGCGAAAGCCAGTTTTTTATTGTATAGACAAATAAAAATGAATGTGGCAGAATGCGCCTAGTACACTATTCTATTGGCGGAGGTGCGTCATGGCGCAAAAAATGAAGGCTTCGGAGGTAGACCCTCGAGACCGGTGGCATGTATTGTCGGAGAAAACTACGAGGCAGCACGAAGGTGATGTTGTTGTGATTAAGGAGTGGCCGATTGGGAAAAAATCGGCATCCGTAGTTGCGTCCGACGAAGACCCCCGGTACGCGATTCAGCAGGCAAAGATAAAATTCGGGCGCGATATAGGTATTGTCGCACACAGCATGCCCGAAAGCCGTATCCCGTGGATCCTCAAGATTTGCAAACCTGCCGAACGAAGGGAGCGTCGTCGATGATGGTTGACCGAAAAATGCAGATTATGTCTCCGGAAGATTGGGAGATGTATCGCGGCAAGATTGTTGCCATGGATGGCTGGCCAAAAGACGGAAATCCGTCGCCAGTGATTGCCTCAGGCGCCACCACAGAGGAGCTTGGAACTGCACTGCGAGCAATCGGCCGATCGTTTGACAATGTGATTGTGCAAATTGTGACGCTCGAAGACAGGTTCTGTTTTCCTGCGACCGCATGAGTGGAGCGCAAAGTAAATATTGGAGGCCGGTTTTCCGGCCTCTTTTTTCACTCCCATGGTGTGCTATACTAGCTATATATAGTCATTGATTGGCTATCCGAATAAACTCTAAGATTGAGAGGTGTGGCGGAAAGCGTATGAATTAAGAGGGATTTTCTCTCTACCTCATACCGTGTACCGCATGCTTCCTACGTATGTGAATATAAAACCATTAGCAAACCATTTGTTTATTGAACAGATAGAAGCAGAAACAATGACAAAAAGCGGAATTTATATTCCAGAAAGTGCAGAAAATAAACCAACAACAGGAAAGGTTGTTGCAGTTGGAGAGGGAAAGATAAACGAAAAAGGAGAGCGCACTCCAATGTCGGTAAAAATTGGCGATACAGTATTATATAAAAAGTATGGGTTGTCAGAGGTTGAGATCGATGGTAAAAAGTACATGGTTGGAGACGAGGATGATATACTTGCAGTTTTAGAGTAAAGAGTGTGTGTTGTCATTCCCGCGGAGGCGGGAATCCAGAATGACTGAAATAGATTCCCGCCTCCGCGGGAATGACAGGCTAAAGATATATTTTTATACATTATGGCAAAACAACTAGTATTTAATGAAGAAGCTCGTATTGGTTTAAAGCGAGGGGTTGATAAATTAGCAAACGCAGTCAAGGCGACACTCGGACCAAAAGGCCGTGCAGTGGTACTTGAACGCGGTTATGGATCTCCGATCGTAACGCATGACGGTGTAACGATTGCAAAAGAAATAGAGCTAGAAGATAGAATAGAAAACATTGGTGCACAATTAATTAAGGAGGTTGCATCAAAAACGAACGATATTGCAGGAGACGGTACAACCACCGCAACATTATTAGCGCAAGTGTTGATTGCGGAAGGATTAAAGAATGCGACAAGCGGCGTAGACGTAACGGGTATGCACAAAGGCATGCAATTGGCACACGAAGCCGTTGTAGAGCACTTAAAGAACTCGGCAAAAAAGATATCCACCAAAGAAGAGATAGCACAGGTGGCGACTATTTCAGCACGAGATAGCGAAATTGGATTATTGATAGCGGACGTTATCGAAACCGTTGGCCATGATGGCGTAGTTACGGTAGAAGAAGCACAGACCGTTGGGCTTTCAAAGGAAGTAGTAGAAGGAATGCAATTTGATCGCGGCTATGTATCGCAATACATGGTGACCAATGCCGAGCGCATGGAAGCAGTCATTGAAGAGCCGTATATATTAGTCACGGATAAAAAAATAGGTTCTATTGCAGAACTCGTACCGGTGTTGGAAAAAATAGTCCAGTCAGGTAAAAAAGAATTGGTTATTATTGCCGATGATATAGAAGGAGAAGCACTTGCAACGTTAATACTGAATAAAATGCGCGGTATTGTAAACGTACTCGCAATAAAAGCCCCAGGATTTGGTAATTCCAAGAAAGAATTACTCGAAGATATTGCAATCGTTACGGGAGCAGATTTTATCACCGAAGAGCTGGGGCGCAAATTTGATAGCGTTGAATTAACATCGCTCGGGCAAGCACATCGTGTAGTGGCAACGAAAGACAGCGCAACGATTGTAGGAGGGAAGGGCGATAAAGTGACAATCGAAAAGCGGGTAGCACAGTTAAAAGGACAATTAGAAACAACCGAATCAGAATTTGATCGCGAAAAGATGCAAGAACGACTGGGAAAACTTTCCGGTGGTGTTGCAATCATCCGCGTAGGAGCTGCGACCGAAGTAGAACAAAAAGAAAAGAAATATCGCATCGAAGATGCTATTAACGCAACTAAAGCAGCGATCGAAGAGGGAATTGTCCCGGGAGGTGGTGTTGCATTGGCGCGTGCTATTCCAGCGGTACAAACATTAATTGACGGGTTTTCAAAAGCCCAGCTCGCAGAGATGGTTGGCGCAACAATCATTTTGGAAGCATTAAAAGCGCCTGTTCGACAAATTGCACAAAATGCAGGATACGATGGAGCAGTTGTGGTGGATAAAGTTTTGAGCGGTGCAGATGACTTTGGATTCAATGCCGCAACAGGAATCTACGAAAATCTTATTAAAGCAGGCGTTGTTGACCCAGCAAAGGTAACGCGCTCGGCAATGCAGAATGCGGTATCAATCGCTTCGATGATTCTTATTACCGAAGTAGTGATAGCAGATATTCCAGAAAAGAAAGAAGATAATTCAGCTGCCATGCAAGGAATGATGGGAGGCGGCTACTAAGCCGCCGACCAGTCCTGAGCCCATTCGGCAGGCTCAGGGTAAAACTCGTCGAAGGAATGGGAGATGGGTATTAAAGTGAGCTCTTAAATTTCAAAAGCCACCCGCGAAAGCGAGTGGCTTTTCTGGTAAAAAAGGGCGGGTTATGGTATAGAATACGTAGAACAGGAGAAAAATAAATAAAAAAGTAAATCCAACCGCGGAAAGGGGAAGCCTCATGGGGGAAAAGTATGAAGTATTTGGTATGGGTGTTCAGGTGCAGGGAGGAGAAAACGTGCCTTTTGTGCCATGCAAGGGGGGTTGTGTTGCGGAGAAGGGGCAGTTACTGTTCACTCCCGCGGCAGAGGGATTTCCGTTGGCGAGACAGAATTTATTCTCTTACTCTGAGAAAGATGATAATGCCTTTGACTGCCCTCCAGGGTTTGCGGTTTCGGGGGTTGATCGTTCCGGCGAAATGAGGTTCACCTGCGGTCTAGCTGTGGGGGTATCCCTACTGCTGTATGTGCGGGAAGAGAAGTGAAGCAACGGGCGGCCATGAGCCGCCCTTTTTGTTTGCAAATTATAGTAGTTAGTGGTATTAAATAAGTAGAAATAGATTTTAAAATTACATAATGAATGGAGGTACGCGATGCGAGAATACGGAGCACTAACCGACAGGCTAATGGCGCAGTTGATCGAAGGAGGGTTTATTAAAAACGCTTTATTGGAGAATATTAACCCGAGTTCGATGGACTTAACACTCACGAGTGAGATCTATCGGGTGGACGGTATTTTCCAGCCAATGTTTGGGGAAAAAATAAGGAAGCTACTCAAAAGAGTCGGGGCAAGAAAACACGATTTTCTCTACCCGCTTGAAAGAGGGGTCACTTATTTGGCCAGGCTGAACGAGGTATTTAACTTGCCGAGCTCGATTTACGCATATTGTAATCCGAAATCGAGTACCGGCAGAATCGATCTACATGTGCGGGTTCTTGCCGACGGTTCGCCAAGGTATGACACGTTGGCACCTGCGGGTTATTCGGGGGAAGTCTGGATAGCGATGAGTCCAAAATCGTTCCCGGTATTACTGGAACCAGGTGAAAAGTTGTCGCAAGTCAGATTTTTCAACTTCGATACACGGTTCAATGAACTCGAACTGCAGTTGCGAATGGGCCTCTGGGGGTTGTTATTTGACCAACACACCGGAAAACAGATAGAGCATCGGGATCTGAAGATAACAGATAATGATGGCTCTATAATCCTGACACTCGACATGGAGTGTGATCCGATCGGCTACAAGTGCGTGGGTGTGAACAGGGTATTCGAGTTTGCGAAGAGAAACTTCTATGAAGCGGACGCCTTCTTCGAGAAGATAACGCGGGAAGAGATTTCTCGAAATGGGTACCTGACCTTGCAGAGAGGCGACTTCTATATACTGTCGACGCTCGAAGCAGTTCGTATCACTCCGCAACTTGCATGCGAGATGCAACCGGTTGATGCAAAGACAGGGGAAATGCGGTCCCATTATGCCGGATTTATTGATCCGGGCTGGGGTTGGGGGCGTGATGGGAAAGGTGTTGGCAGGACGCTGACGCTGGAAGTGAGACCATTCGAGAACCTGATTGTCCGACATGGGCAGCCGATCGGAAAGATTGGATTCGAACGCTTGGTCGAGTGCCCTCAGAAGTTGTACGACGAGATGGGAACATCGAACTATGTGGATCAAAATGGTCCGCGTCTTTCAAAGCACTTTAAATCGTAAGACGAGCGGGGTAGCAATGCCCCGCTTTTTTGTATGGAAATATAATAAAAGAAAGAGTATGCTGTCGGTAGACCATTAACTCGAGAAAGGGGAGCTATCGTGGAGAAAAAAAGACGCATCATTGCGGTCCTGGGGTTGCCCGGATCGGGGAAGTCCGTTGTTATTAACTACATCATGCGTGTGTACGGATGGCCGAGGGTGTACTTCGGTGATGTGACGTTTGATGAAGTAAAGAGAAGGGGGCTCGAAGTAAACGAGGCAAACGAACGGCTTGTTCGCGAAGGATTACGAGCGGAATTCGGAATGCTGGTCTACGCCGAGCGGGTAATTGAAAAGATACATGCACTCAAGGGCGATAAGCCGGTATTAGTGGAGAGCCTCTATTCTTGGCAGGAGTACCTGCGCTTTAAAGAGGTTTTTGGTGACATGTTTAAAACGGTGGCAGTGCACGCTGCTCCAGGGTTGCGGTATGATCGACTTAGTAACAGGCGAGAACGTCCGCTAACAATGGAAGAGGCGCGAAGCCGCGACTATTCGCAAATCGAAAATCTGCACCAAGGAGGGCCGATTGCGATGGCGGATTACGTTGTTTTAAACGATGGAGCGCCGGGGAAACTGGTGAGCCAGAGCGATGTAATCGTATGGAAGCTGAAATAATTCGGCAGTTCGGCAATCATTGCCGAATAAATAAGTTCGGCAGAGATGCCGAACTTTTTTGTATTATATTGCTTAGCATTGTCATTCCCGCAGAGGCGGGAATCCAGTATTGTGTAGATTCCCGCCTCTGCGGGAATGACAGACAAGAGCAAGCCGGTGTATACTAAAATCATGAAGCTAAAAATAGTAAAGCTCTCCGATGTGCCAACACCGATCTATGCGAATCCAAATGATGCTGGTCTAGACCTGTATGCAAATGAAGCGCATGTTATCGAGCCAGGGCAGCGCGCATTAATAGGAACAGGATTAAAGATGGAATGGCCCGATGGCTATGCTGGGCTTATTTGGCCAAGAAGCGGTATATCTACAAAGCATGGCGTTAATACGCTCGCAGGCGTTATTGACTCCGGATATCGAGGAGAAATTAAAGTTGCCCTTATTAATCTCGGCCAAGAGGCCTTTACTATAGAAAAGCATATGCGTATAGCACAAATGCTATTTCAGCGAGTAGATCAAGCCGAAATCGAAATAGTTGAAGAGCTGTCAGAAACCGCACGAGGAGAGGGGAGCTTTGGTAGTACGGGGGTGTAAAATTGATTGACTTGCTCTGCAAAAATAGGTATGGTTCGAACAGTAATTAACCAACTAAACGAGGAAAGAAAGGAGACTCTGAGATGTCGTATTGGGATGCAACAGACCGAGTTTTGCGTGAAAACGGAGGCAAGGGGCCACCATGTGGATTTTGCGGCAGGGAAAAGTTTCCCATTGATGATCATGGCAGATTTGGTTGCTTCTGTACCGGGGCAAACATTGGTGGAGAATTCGGCATGCGATCCGCTGCTCAGATTCCACAGGTAGACGTCAGCACGATGTCGGATGAGGAAAAGGCATTGATTCCACCCATACACAGGCTGGACGCCCCGCCTACGGAGGCAGAAGCGAAGATACTAGATGCGCTTTTGCGTGGTCCGGAAGAGGTGCAATGCAGATTCAACGCAGATACGTACGATCTTCCTTGCGCGAAGGAGTAGGCAGGGTCTTTGGTAGAGCTTGGCAGTTATGATATGTTGTACTAATTGGATTAGTGCCCAAAGCTTAAAAGGAAAGAGGTGACTGCAATGGAAAAGCCAAAGATGGAAGAAGGGTATGCTGGGGCGGAAGGTGAAAAAAGATCTTTTATTGGGGTGAGCCTCTCGTCGAAGGATTTATACCTTCTCGCCAAAGCAATGAACGAAGCATTTGAAGATTGAGTCTCCTGCTTAAAGGCCCCGCTGTGCGGGGCCTTTGTTTTTCTAGGTGTCATTCCCGCGTAGGCGGGAATGAAAAGCTCCCGTGTCCCGTATCGCTTACGAGCTTACCCTGGCTATCGAGCTTAAGAGCTCCAAAAGGTGTTGACATGGCTCGAGCTATCTGTTATTCTCACTAAGTCAAATATCAACAGGAATGTTGGTATCGATTGAAAAAGAAAATAGCGTAGCAAATAATCTTTTACGAAAGATTTAGTCAAAACACCAAAGGGACGGGTGGATTACTAAATCCGCTCGTTTTTTTCGATAGATAAACATACTATGAAATTCATACTCGGCAAAAAAGTAAAAATGACTCAGATTTGGCAAGGCGATAAGCAGATCCCGGTAACGATTCTGCAAGCTGGTCCAATAACAGTGACGCAATTGCGTGGCACTGAAAAGGATGGTTATGAAGCGGTTCAAGTTGGATTCGATAAATCTGACAAGAAAGCGAACAAGCCTCTTGCAGGACATCTGAAGGATCTAGGAAATTTCAAAACCCTAAAAGAATTCCGGGTTGAAGGTTCCGAGTTGAAGGTTGGAGATATCATCGATGTCGCACAATTCACCGAAGGTGATGTGGTAAAGATTAGTGGTTTGTCAAAGGGACGTGGTTTCCAGGGCGTTGTAAAGCGACATGGATTTCATGGAGGACCTAAGACACACGGTCAGAAGAACCGACATCGTGCACCAGGATCTATCGGATCTACCGCAACGCAGCGCGTTGTACCAGGAAGAAAGATGGCTGGGCACATGGGTCTGGAGCGCTTCTCGATTAAGAACCTTAAGGTTGCTGCAATCGACAAAGAAAATAACCTCTTGATGATTCACGGTGCAGTTCCAGGAATGAGAGGAACTATTATCGAAGTACGAAGCTAACGCGAAAGCGAAACAATAAATCGATACCTATTGTATGAAAGTTGATATCTTAAACTATAAAAACGAAAAGGCAGGAACGATGGAAATGCCAGAGCTGATGGTTGCCACGCGATGGAACCCAGATTTGGTACACCAGGCGCTCGTAACGCATCTTGCGAACCGACGTGATCCTTGGGCACATGCCAAAGGACGCAGCGAAGTACGCGGCGGAGGTAAGAAGCCGTGGAAGCAAAAGGGAACTGGTCGCGCACGACATGGTTCTATCCGATCTCCATTATGGAAGGGAGGAGGCGTAACGCATGGTCCAAGCAAGGATCGTGATTTCTCAAAGAAGATTAACAAGAAGATGAAGCGAGTCGCTGTCTACTCAGTTCTTTCTAAGAGATTCGCAGACAACAACGTTACCGTAGTTGACTCATTTGCAAAAGTGGGAACAAAGACGAAGGAATGGGCTGACGCATTGCGAAACTTTGTCGATCTACGCTCTAAGACAGTGGTTATCCTCTCAACAGAGAATCGCCAATTGGCTCAGGCACTCGGCAACATAAAGAATGTTGATACATTGAACCCTGCATCAATAAACGTCTATGACTTGATGAAGTATAAAAACCTCATCATCGAACAGGGCGCTATCGCAGAAATCGAAGAGCATTACAAAATATAAACCATGGCTATTGCAAAGAAAATAAAAACTGAAGACGGCGTAGTTGCTGAAAAGAAAACTGCGGTGAAGAAGGGCGCTTTGCGAAATCCGGCCAACGAGTTTATAATAAAACACCCGTTGATCACCGAGAAGGCGTATCATATGAGTGCCGCCGGTCAGTACGTGTTCGTTGTTGATAAACATACGAACAAGGCTGAAATCAAAAAGGCGATCCAAAAGATTTACAACGTCGACCCGATTTCCGTAAACACGGTTACTATCCGGGGAGAACGACAAAAGTACAAGGGCGTTGATGGTAAGAAAAAGACCACCAAGAAAGCCATTGTGACGCTCAAGAAAGGACAGAAGCTCGACATCATGCCTTCCTAAGGTACTGGATGAACGCGAGAAACTAAGATGACCATTTTATGAAAAAATATTCACCAACAACTCCATCACGACGCCACATGACTGTGGTTGACTATAGCGTTTTGACTAAGATTGAGCCGATGAAAAGCGCGCTTATTCGAATCGCAAAGCGGGGTGGTCGCAATAACCAGGGCCGTATCACGACCCGCCATCAGGGAGGAGGTGTAAAGCAGCTCTACCGTATGGTGGATTTCAAACACAATAAGTTTGATATTCCGGCACGCATCGAAGCTATTGAATATGATCCGTATCGCTCTGCGTTTATCGCACGTGCGCTTTACAATGACGGCGAAAGACGGTATATTTTGGCTGGCAAGGACATGAAAGTTGGCGATGAAATCATCACAGCGGAAAATGCAGTTGTAAAAAACGGCAACCGCTCAAAGTTGAAGAACATCCCGACCAGCTACATGGTCTACAATATAGAATTACAACCAGGCAAAGGAGGACAGATGGTAAAATCTGCAGGTTCCTATGCACAGGTATTGGCACACGAAGGAAAATATACAAGCCTTAAGCTTCCATCAGGAGAAGTACGAAAGGTATTGACCGAAGGATATGCAACGATGGGACAGTGTTCCAATCATGAACATAACTTGGTTAACCTTGGAAAGGCAGGACGCTCTCGACACTTGGGAATCCGACCGACAGTTCGTGGCTCTGCTATGAACCCGTGCGATCACCCATACGGTGGAGGAGAAGGAAGTCAGCCACGCGGAACCAAGCGACCGAAGACTGCATGGGGTAAGGTCACTGGTGGACGCAAGACACGAAATAAGAAGAAAGCGTCAACTTCACTTATTGTTAAGCGAAGGCCGACAGTTCGAAATAAGACTAAATAAGGAACGAATAAACTAATTTACTTACGAGCTCACGAGCAGCAATGCTCACGAGTTATCCAATACACAATATGTCACGATCAGCAAAAAAAGGTCCATACGTAGACGAGAAACTCATGAAAAAAGTGTCTGTTTTAACGCTTGGCGATAAAACAGTAACCAAGACGTGGGCACGTAGTTCCGAAATCGCTCCGGAAATGATCGGACATACGTTTGGCGTACATAATGGAAAAGATTTTATTCCAGTTCGAGTGACAGAAGAGATGGTCGGTCATCGATTGGGAGAATTCTCACCAACAAAGAAGTTTATCAGACACGGTGGTAAGTTGGCGAAGGAAGCAGATCGCAAAGTAGCACAGAAGAAATAACGGGTAAACGAGATCATATTTTATGAAACAGCAAACAGCAAAATTAAATAATCTTCGAATGGCTCCGAGAAAGACTCGTTTGATGGCTACGGTTATCAAAGGATTGTCAGTCAATGATGCGCAAGCACAGTTGTCTATCAATGCAAAGCGAGCAAGTGAGCCGGTGTTGAAATTGTTGCAGTCAGCGATCGCAAATGCGGTCAACAACGCAAAAATGGATGCATCAAAGCTTTTCGTCAAGGAGATCCGAGTTGATGGTGGACCGATGCTGAAGCGCTGGTTACCAAGAGCACAAGGACGCGCTACGCCAATCCAAAAGAAGACTAGCCATATCACGATTGTTCTCGAAGAATCTGATAAGACAAAGGCACCGCGCTTTACTATGGTAAAGCAGTCGGAAAAGGCAACTAAGGTAAAGGCAGAAAAGGTTAAGAAAGTTGCTGTAAAGAAGGCTGAAAAGACCGAAAAGGTTGAAGAGAAGCCAAAGACAAAGACTGAAAAGGCCGAGAAGACAACCAAAGCTACTCAAGAAGGAACAAAGCGCAAGCTTTTCCAGAGAAAATCTATCTAAACTGAAATAAGGGTTCGCGCATCGGAATACGATGCACACACTCTACTACTATTAATCACTATGGGTCACAAAATAAAACCAACTGCATTTAGGGTAGGCGTGATCAAAGACTGGACAGCTCGCTGGTTCCCGAAGAGAGTCAATTTCAAGGAATACTTGGAAGAAGACGTCACACTCCGAAAGATCATCGCCGATAAAATCGGTGCTGCCGGAATTGATTATGTTGCAATTGAACGCTTTGGCGATTCGATTCGCATCCACATCAAAGCCGCAAAGCCAGGTTTGATCATCGGCCGTGGAGGAAAGGGGATCGAAGATCTCTCGAAATTGCTCGATAAGAAAGTTTCAGCCATCCGAAAGAAAAACGGAAGCAAGAAGCTTACTGGAATCAGCATGAACATCGAAGAGCTGAAACGATTTGACGTATCTTCCGCAGTAACCGGATACAACATTGCTCGCGATTTGGAACGACGTATGCCGTTTCGTCGCATTATGAAAAAGACACTGGAAAGCTTGATGCAGTCCAGAGAAGTAAAAGGAGCAAAGATTCGCGTTTCTGGTCGTTTGAACGGTGCAGAAATCGCACGAACTGAACAGCTTGCAAAAGGAACTATTCCGTTGCAGACAATTCGCGCAGATATCGATTACGCAGAAGCAACCGCCTATACAACCTATGGAACCATTGGTATAAAGGTGTGGATCAATAAGGGCGAGGTGTTTAAGGAAAAAGAAAAGGAGCCAGTAAAGCGCCAATCTTATTCCGAGAATCGCCCACAGCGAAGAAACTAATAACGTACAAGTATGCTTATCCCGAAAAAAGTAAAACACAGGAAATGGCACAAAGGTAGAAGCCGAAAGCGAACGGTTGAAACCCGAGGAATTGGACTAGAGTTCGGATCCTTTGGAATACAGTCGCTCGAAAGCGTTTGGCTAAACTCCCGTCAGATTGAGGCTGCCCGAAAATCAATCACGCACTTCACAAAGCGCGGAGGAAAGATTTGGATCCGGGTATTCCCAGACAAGCCGGTCACCAAGATGCCGCCTGAGGTTACCCTCGGAGGAGGTAAAGGTAACGTGGATCACTATGTGTTCCCCGTCAAACCGGGCAGAATGTTATTCGAAATCGATGGTGTGAAAGAAGAAGTCGCTCGCGAGGCATTCCGCCTAGCAGGACACAAATTACCAGTTAAAACAAGAGTTGTAACAAAATGAAAAAGCAAGACCTCCAACAATTAAAAAGCAAATCGCATGCAGAAATGCAAAAAGAGCTGAGCGAGAGCCAGACGAAGTTGAGGGACTTGAAGTTTGACCTTGCAGCTGGTAAAGTAAAGAACGTTTCTCAAATCAAAAAGCTCAAAAAGGTCGTAGCACGGTTGTCAACGATGATAACTGCCAAGAAAGAAGCGTAATCTATCTACTATTTTATATTATGTCAGCAAGAAAATTACAGGGAACAGTTGTTTCCGATAAAATGGACAAAACACGAGTGGTAGCGGTTACGCGACTTGCAAAGCACCCGACCTATCAGAAAATGTACAAAGTCACCGCACGTTTTAAAGCGCACGATGAGCAAAACGAGTACAAACAAGGTGACGTAGTTGTCATCGAAGAGACAAGGCCGATGAGCAAAGACAAGTACTTCCGTATTGTCGGAAAGATCTAAGTACAGGAAATGTGTTGCGGGTTGGCGAGTTATGAGTTGCAAAAGCAACCCGTAACCCGCAAACTCGTAACCGTTACCGAATCCAAGCATATGATACAAGAACGATCAATTTTAAAAGTTGCTGACAACTCTGGAGCAAAAACCATCCGTTGTTTCCGCATCTTGGGAGGAACCCGAAGAAGGTATGCACGTATTGGCGATATTTTTGTCGCTTCCGTACAGACCGCGGAACCTCGCAAGTCGGTAAAGAAGAAGGATGTTGTAAAGGCAGTTGTGGTACGACAGTGCAAAGCGATGAAGCGAGCCGATGGTTCATACATCCGATTCGATGAGAATGCAGCAGTTATTCTCAACGCAAAGATGGAACCAAACGCAACTCGTATCTTTGGACCAATTCCACGTGAATTAAAGGAAAAAGGATTTGAGAAAATCGTTACGATGGCGGAAGATATTGTATAATTCAACACAAACATGCGAATCAAAAAAGGTGATACAGTAAAAATAATGCAGGGCAAGGAGAAGGGAAATACTGGAAAAGTGTTGAGCATCATGCCGCTAAAAGGACGTATTCTTGTCGAAGGCCTTAATTTATATAAGAAGAACGTTAAGCCAAAGAAGCAGGGAGAAAAAGGACAGATCGTAACGATCCCACGTTCACTCAATGCTTCAAACGCTATGTTGGTATGCCCAGCATGCGGAAAGGCAACCCGTGTCGGAGTAGCGGTCGAGAATGATAAAAAAGTTCGCGTCTGCAAAAAGTGCAAAGCACGCATCAGCTAAGATGCGCAAGCGTTAAGTAATTTACGAGCGATTATGAAAGATCTAAGCCTAAAAGAAAAATACATAAAGGAGGTAGTTCCTGCATTGAAGGCCAAATTCGGATACAAGAACGAAATGGCTGCGCCAAAGATCCAAAAGATCGTAGTAAATGTAGGTACGGGACGCATGAGCCAACAGGCAAGCTTTACCGATAAATTATTGCCAGCAGTAGTTAGTGAACTCGCAGCAATGACCGGACAAAAGCCACGAACCAATCAGTCAAAGAAATCCATTGCAGGATTCAAGATGCGAGAGGGTGCCGTTGTTGGTGTTTCAGTTACCTTGCGCGGAGAGCGTATGTATGCATTTTTGGAAAAAGTGAACAAGATCGTTTTCCCTCGCGTCCGAGACTTTAAAGGTCTTGAAACAACAGGTATCGATTCAGTTGGAAACCTATCTATCGGATTCAAGGAACACACCGTGTTTCCTGAAATAAACCCGGAGCAGGCGAAAGCAGATTTCGGAGTGCAGTTCACAGTCGTTACTCGTGCAAATACACGAGAAGAGGCGGTCGAAATGTATCGATTAATGGGTGTGCCCTTGAAGAGTTAACCAGTTGAGTGTATTATTTACTTCTATTATCATGGCTAAAAAATCAGTTGTCGTAAGATCACAAAAAGAACCTAAGTTTCAGTCCCGTGCAACAAACCGGTGTTTTAAGTGCGGTCGAGGACGGGCATATATGCGCGACTTTGGTCTTTGCAGGATCTGCTTCAGGGAAATGGCATCAAAGGGTGAAATCCCGGGAGTAAAGAAAGCATCTTGGTAAATAATACGAATTTGAATTATGTATATCGACCTATTGACACAAATTAAAAACGCGCAGGCAGTAAAAAAGGAGTCTATTAAAGTTCCGTACACGAAGAACGATGAACGGATCTTGGAGATTCTTGCAAGCCGCAAGTACATTGCTGCGTATGACAAGAAAGGAAGAGCTCCGAAGCGCGTATTGAGCATTGACTTGAAGTATGGAGAGGATGGAAAGGGAGCAATCGAAGGAATTCGTTTTGTGAGCCGCCCAAGTCTTCATATCTACAAAGGATGTGACGAAATTCGCCCAGTAAAGAGTGGCTTTGGTCTTGCAGTAATATCAACACCAAAGGGTATTATGACTGGCGGACAAGCTCGTAAGGAAAAAGTTGGTGGAGAGATCTTCTTTGAGATCTGGTAACCGTAAAATAAACTACATTTATGTCAAAAGTTGGAAAAAAACCGATAATAATTCCTGAAGGAGTAGCCGTTACATTCAACGGAACTGCTTTGGAATTGAAGAAAGGGGATAACGTCGTAACAATGGACGTACTTCCGTTTGTAAAAACTGAAATAGGTGATGCTGCAGATGCAGAGGGTGTCATGAAGAATGCAATCACATTCACGATTGACGATACCACGAAGCAGGCGAAATCAAACTGGGGAACAATGCGTGCATTGACCGCAAATGCAATCCAGGGAGTACTAGGAGGTTTTACAAAAGTTTTAGAAATTGAAGGAGTCGGCTATCGCGTTGCGATGGACGGAGAGAACATCGTTCTCAATATCGGTTTCTCTCATCCAGTAAAGTATGAGGCACGAAAAGGCATCAAACTTTCTACTGAAAAGAACACTATTACAATCACAGGAATCGATAAGGCAATGGTCGGACAGACTGCAGCTGAAATCAGAAAGATTCGAAAGCCGGAACCATATAAAGGAAAAGGTATTCGATACAGAGGCGAAGTCGTACGACGCAAGCAGGGTAAGAAGGTCGGCAAGTAATGATTTGTTGAAACAAAGCTATGAACAAAACAAAGGAACTCAATCAAATAAAGAAACGCCGACAGATTCGAACTCGAGCAAAGATTTCAGGAACTCCAGCTCGACCAAGACTTTCCGTATTGCGCACCAATCAATTCACTTCAGTGCAGTTGATCGATGATACAATCGGTAAGACATTGGTAAGTGCTTCAACCCGCGAAATGAAGGGGAAGGAGGCAAAGATCGTCAAAGCAGAGGCCCTTGGCGAGATGATCGCAAAGAAGGCATTGGATTTGAAGGTTGTTGCAGCGGTATTTGACCGCGGAGGATATAACTATCACGGTCGAGTAAAGGCAGTAGCAGAAGGCGCACGAAAGGGCGGATTGCAAATATAAACAACAGGTATGATGAACACACCAAATCGAGATTCAAATCGGGGACCCCGCAGGGATTCACGGGAAATGAAGCCAAAATCTGAATATAAGGATAAGATACTCGACTTGCGCCGCGTTACGCGTGTTGTTGCGGGAGGTAAGCGAATGAGTTTCCGCGCGACAGTTGTCATCGGAAATGAAAAAGGCCAGGTAGGTATCGGAGTCGGCAAGGGACTCGATGTCGCACAGGCAGTGGACAAGGGTAAGCTCAAGGCAAAGAAGAACTTGATTACCATCCCTTTGAAAGGACGAAGCATCCCGCACGAAGTGTTGGCAAAATATAGCGCCGCACAGGTTGTTATCAAGCCAGCAAAGCTCGGGCATGGTTTGAAGGCAGGAGGTTCAGTTCGCGACGTACTCTTGTTAGCAGGTATCAAAGATGCTACCTCAAAGACATTAGGAACAACAAAGAACAAGCTTACAAACGGAATGGCAACGATTGAAGCATTGAAAAAGCTGAAAGTTGTTGTGAAGACTGGAGGAATAAAGGCCGAAGCAGTAAAGGAACAGCCGGAAGTACCGGAAGAAAACCAATAAAACAAATTTATTTTGGATGAAGTGCGAGGCGCGGGAAGTTAGCGAGGGAGGCGTACCAAAGCGGTACGACGAACGAGATAACAGGACCCGCAACGAAGGAGTTCGCCAAAATAAACTGTTTTATATCTACGCATATGTTGCATGAAATAAAACCCCAACACCCGGGAAAATCTAAAAAGCGAGTAGGCCGTGGAGGAAAGCGTGGAGATAACTCCGGCACCGGACACAAAGGTCAGAAATCTCGTGCTGGTCACAAGATGAATCCGGCTTTACATGAAATGCTTATCCGTATTCCGAAGTTGCGTGGTTTTAAGAACAAGCCACTCTTTGGAAAATCAATGGGCGTCAATCTTACTGCAATCGATGCGAAAGTAGTTGGTTCTGTAATTTCATTGGAAACATTAGTAACTGCAGGTTTGATCCGAAAGTCGCAGACTGATATCAAAGTACTAGGTAACGGAGAAGTGTCAAAAGCATTTACCGTAACTGGACTTGCAGTATCAAAAACCGCGAAAGAAAAGATCGAAGCAAAAGGGGGAACAGTTGAAGAATTGACTGTAAAGCCACCAGTAGTTCGAAAAGCAGTAGTTGCTAAAAAGCCAAGAGCAGCTAAATAAGCGAATGAGAAAAAAGGAGCGCAAGCTCCTTTTTTTGTATTGCTTGCCCCGTGGTCCGCTTAAGGTGGACTTTACGGGGTCATTCCCGCGAACGCGGGAATCCAGAGCCCTAACAAAAAGGCCGCCCCATGAGGGCGGCTGTTGCTTAAGGATTGTGTTGCCCAACGACAGCGTCTTCGAAGTGAAGTGTGCTCGCAGTAAAGCGAAACAAGTGCTCAGCTTCAACTGCAATTTCGCCACCAACTTTATTTCCCGTCTCGTCGATGATTGGCATTATTCCCGGCTCGCCGTCGTAGGAATAAAATGGGTGACGCTGATCGAGTATAATACTCGCAGCGAACATTTTTTCGACCTCTTCGCCGTCCTCGATGATTGGGTTGGAGAATACGCGGATACGTCGCCATATCGCATCTTGCAGTATTTCTTCGAGCTCGATTTCGAGCCCTCTGCGCATTCTTGCGAACCAGGGTAAAACAGCAACTTGCGCATTCCGATGCGAAAAAATGAATTGCGCTGCATAGCGATGTTTCTTCCCCGTTTGCCAATACTCGGAAACGACATTAACGAGCTCGTACTCAGCTGTAGTTAAGTCAGTGAGGAGTGTGGCAGGCGAAAAATTCCCAAACTCTTCAAGGAGTGGTTCTTGAGCGGGCAAGTCGAATGTTCCCTTATACGGCCTATGAGTCATTCGCTTCAAAAACTCACCAGCGCTCGGAAGTAACACACGAACGCCAATCGTTGGATAGTACGATTGTTCCATTGGGGCCTCCTTAAGGGGGGTAGAAGTTTGTCTCAGTGTGAGACATGAAAAAGAGCTGAATAAATTACAATAAAACAATGTCAGATTAAGCGTGGGAAGTCAAGGATTTTATGAGTAAAAAAAAGAGCCGACACTTGCGTGTCGGCCCAGGTCAATGGGGCAGTAGTTGCTATGCGGCAACCGATTCTTTCGGCTGGAATGCCTCCTCGAATTCGAGGTAGTCTCCGCGGAGGCGGAGCCAATAGCTCGGCTTCAGGGGCAGCGGCGCGTCTCCGATGCGCTCGTCGTTGGCGTCTTTCGCCCACACGGTAACGAGCGTGCCGTCGGGCTGCCAAAGAGCCTTGCGACCTTCGAGAACGACGCTGACCCAGTACCGCCTTTCCACAACCGCGCCCTGTTCGAAGACCGGGTTTTCGAAGGCCTGCAGTTGGCTCCAGATCGAACGCTTAAGCAGTTCGGTGAAATCCCGCTCGTACACATCTCGGAGAGCGAGGAAGCTTGCGGAGACGACCGCACCTTCGCTCATCAGGCCGAAGGTGGCCCGCACCATATAGTGCGTGCTGTTCCTCGTGCCGCGCTCTTCAACGGAAAGAGCGATCATCCGGTAGCCGCTTTTCTTGAAGTCGGCAATCAGGGGAAGGGGAGAGAAGCTAACAACCTTCTCCTCCAAAATCAGTTTTCCGGCCGGCCTCGTGGGCGCAACTTTCGGTGCCTCCGCCTTTTTTACTGCTCGACGCATAGACGCCGAGAGCGGGTATTTTGCCTGGAGCTTCATCTGGATAACGATTTGGTCTGGGCCGACTTGCTGACTCATCTGGAGCCTCCTTGGGTAGTGGGGGCCACACTCGCGAAACACGAGCGCAGTCCAAGTTAAAGAGCAATAAAAACTGAAATAACTCTAGCACATTATATAAATTATGTCAAGGGGTGGGGCAGAGAAGCGGGTCGAATGCCTTGCCCCGTAGTAGTCCGTTAGAAAATGGGCTATTTTACGCAGGCATTTCGTATTTTGTGTGTGCGAGCCTGTGAAAATAGCGGATAAAATGGTCGAAGAGAAATTGCACCAGAAATCGAGCTGTTTGAGCAAAGCGAGTTCTCGAGTTCGTAAGCAATTTCTGAGAACATTCCGCTATTTTTATTCGCTCGCGATTTTTTACTCCACTTTTTATAAAAAAAGTGGAAGGAGATGGATTTCCGTCATCGGCGGGAATAGCAAGTATTATACTAAGATTTAACTTGCATCCGCCCCCTTTTTGCCCTATACTAAATCCACTAACAGAACCCCTCGCATTTGAGGGAGCATTAATTCATGGAAAAATATCTCAAAATATTCAAGGTAAGAGATTTGCGAATCAAGGTCATGACCGTCGCATTTCTTCTCGTATGTTTCAGAATTCTATCGGCAATACCGATTCCAGGAGTCGACAAATTAAGACTCGAAGAGTTTTTTGGTTCAAGCCAACTATTTAGCATGGTAGGTATTATGGCCGGAGGAACAATGAGCAATTTGTCCATCATCATGTTGGGCGTTGGTCCGTATATCACGGCAACAATCATCATGCAGATTTCGACAATGCTTTTCCCAAAGTTAAAGGAAGCATATTACGAAGAAGGCGCAGCTGGACGTGCAAAGTTCAATCGATATGCACGTTACTTAACTGTTCCGCTAGCAGGATTGCAGGCATATGCATTCCTTAATCTATTAGGATCACAAGGTATCGTTGGAAGTCTTGGGTTAATGGATATGGTAAAGAACATTATCATTATCATGGCAGGTTCAATGTTGGTCATGTGGATTGGTGAAATGATTTCTGAGCAAAAGATGGGAAATGGTATTTCCTTAATCATCTTTGCAGGTATCGTGAGCAGTTTGCCACAGACGATTGTAAACATGATCCAGAGCTACAATCCGACCGAATTACTTACCTATATTGGGTTCGTCATTATTGCACTCGCAGTTATCGCCGGCGTTGTATTCATCAACGAAGGAGAGCGAAAGATTCCAGTATCCTATGCAAAGCAGGTTCGCGGTAACAAGATGTACGGTGGAGTTTCAAGCTATTTGCCTATCAAGGTAAACCAAGCAGGTGTTATTCCAATCATCTTCGCAATCTCTATCTTATTGTTCCCACAGTTTCTTGCACAGGCAAGTGTACTCTTTTCTAAGAGTCTATCATTGAAGCTTACTGATTTTGTGAATCAGTTCATGAATAACCAATATTACTACAGCGCAGCATACTTCTTGCTTGTAGTTATTTTTACGTATTTCTACACATCGGTAACATTCGATCCAAAGGAAATCTCAAAGAATCTTCAGCGCGCAGGTGGTTTCGTTGCCGGTATCCGACCAGGAGAGTCAACGACGACATTCTTGAGCAAGGTTATCAGCCGCATCACCCTTTGGGGAGCTGTCTTCCTTGGTTTGATTGCTATTTTGCCAAACGTAGTAAGTATGTTTACGGGCATCGCAATTCTTACTATCGGAGGTACCGCAATCTTGATTGTGGTTTCTGTAGCATTGGAAACATTGCGCCAGATCAACTCACAGTTGATGGTCCGCGATTACGAATAAGAATAATTTTAAAAAATCCCCGCATGAGCGGGGATTTTTGTATGTGTCATTCCCGTGAACACGGGAATCCAGAGCGCCTTCATTTTTTTGCATTGTCATACCGGCGGAGGCCGGTATCCAGAGTTCTTGTCATTTCGAACTTGTTGAAGAATCTGTAGTAAAAAAGGCCCCGCAAAAGTGCGGGGCCTGAGATGGTTAGAGAATGCCAGCGACCTTGAGCATACGCTCGAGATTGGCTTTAGTTTGCGCCAACTCCTCGAACGTTCCGTGGGCTACGAGTTTGATTGACGGCTGCGATAGATTGCGCCGATCGTAGATACAGCTCAGACCTGCGCGGAAAGATTTTGGGTACTCCCGACATCTCAAAACGTCGATGAAGTAAACGGCATCGGACAGGTCTCCATCGAAAAGGCGGCGGAGTGCCGGCATGGGGTTATTCTGCATCTTATAACAGTTTTTAATCCACTGCTCCATTTCAGGCCACGAGAAACCATTGCGAATAAATTCCTCCTCCACTGTTTGCTTGATGGTTTGTTCCTTCCACTCGGCGATATCGATAAACTCTGCCGGCGTAAGCTCAAGGAGAAGTTTTCCGATAAGATGTTTCATGAGAAAAAATAAGTGCTTTCGGGATATTCTAGTTGTTACTCCTTTGCTGTTAGTGAGTTCCCAAACGTCACTCGATCCGTTCAACCGGATTGTTGCAATTCCATCAATTCGCTTAATTCCCATACCATTCTCCTCTTTCGTCCCGAATTTAGCATTCAGGCGTGCTAGCGATGGTCGCCACCCATATGTTCCGCCGAGGCGGATTCTTAAAGTACATAAAAATTATGTACTTATATAACCATTTTGTCAACCCCGTAGTAGATTTTGGCAGGGCGAAGCGCATTCTGCCTGCAGGCAGAATGCAATGCCAAAATTCACTACAGGGTCAATATATTTCGCAGTGTCATTCCCGTGAAAACGGGAATCCAGAGCCCCCATTTTTGTACTGAACAATAAAATATTGCTATAATAAAGCCATGACAAAAACGAATGTAGACCACATGGCAGTTGTTTTTTACGGACCTCCAGGATCGGGAAAGGGAACACAGGCGCAACTATTAGCAGGCAAGCTGCATCTATTCCATTTTGATACGGGTGATTATTTGCGAAAGCTCCTCCATAATCCAAAGCTAAATGGAGACAAGACAATTCAAAGGGAGCGTAAGTTGAATGAATCAGGAAAGCTTAATACGCCGTCATGGGTATTGAACGTTATGATTAAGCAGGTAACCGAGCTTGCAAAGCTCGGCCAGTCGGTTGTATTTAGTGGTTCACCGCGTAACACATATGAAGCATTTGGCGACGAGCACCACATCGGCCTCCTCGACTTTTTGGTAAAGAAATATGGAAAAAAGAACGTGCATATTTTCTTTTTACAAATCCCCGACGAAACAACCATCAGAAGAAATACGCATCGAACGATTTGTTCTGTGTGCAAAACACCACTGCTCGATATAAAGCACAAGTCATCATCGTGTCCGTTTTGCGGAGGGAAAGTAGATCATCGTATCGATGATAAGACTAAGATTATTACACAGCGATTGAAGGAGTATCATATGCGAACAGAGCCAGTTATTGCCGAATCAATAAAAAGAGGCTATAACGTTATAAAGATGGATGGCTCACCAGCGCCGTATAAGGTGCACGAAATGATAACCTCGTATTTTAATAAATAAAAGCGTAATCTGTCATTCCCGCGAAGGCGGGAATCCAGTATTTTATAGATTCCCGCCTTCGCGGGAATGACACCTCATCTCTAGCCTCACATCTCCAATTTCACCCCCATGGTCCGCATCTACACCCCAGAAGAAATAGATAAAATAGCCCGATCCGGGGCTATTTTGGCACGCGCACTGGCAGCGGTAAAAGAAAAGATTGCCATTGGTGTAACGCTAAAGCAGCTCGACGATATCGCGCGTGAGTTCATTCGCAAAGAGGGAGGAGAGCCTGCGTTTTTAAATTATCAACCGCATGGTGCGGAGCATCCATACATGGCATCCATTTGCGCATCAATTAACGAAGTTATTGTACATGGGTTTCCGACGGAATATAAATTAAAATCAGGGGACATACTAAAGATAGACTGTGGCGTATTACTCGACGGTATGTATTCCGATTCAGCGTTTACGATTATTGTTGGAAAGAGCACAGTAAAGGCACAAAACCTTGTTAAAGCGACGCATAAGGCGCTAGAAGAGGCGATAAAGGAGATAAAGCCCGGTAATCATATCGGGGATATTGGGTGTGCTGTAGAGAAGACTGCAAAACGATATGGGGTACATGTTGTACAGGGATTGACCGGTCATGGTGTCGGTTATGGATTGCATGAAGATCCGTATGTATATAATTACGGAAACAAAGGAGAAGGCATTGTATTAAAAGCAGGTATGGTTTTTGCCGTTGAGCCAATGCTCTGCACAGGAAGAGGACAAGTAAGACAACTCCGAGACGAAAGTTGGGCTATGGAAGACGGGGGATTATCCGCTCAGTTTGAGCACACAATAGCCATTACCGAGAAGGGAGCAAGGGTATTGACAAAGTAAGAGAAAAGATGTATTATATAAAAATAATACAGCTCTTAGACAAAACAATAGCGCAGACTCTTGCTAAATAAACTAAGAGCTGGCAAAGGAGAAAAAAAATGAAGGGATTTCTATGGTGGTGTGCCGGCTGCACACTGGTGTTGGTAGGCATCGTAGCAACGTTTACCGCGATTGGCTACGGGGTAGCGGGGGTGCTTACGCTAATCAGTCCTTCTGGAGGCATGTCAACAGGCGCGGTGATAGACCTAGGAATAGAGAGATTGGCCAGCGCAGGTGGGCTGGCCTTCGGAGCAAGGCTAAGCTTCGCGGGGGCAAGGAAAATAGCTGAGAGAAGGACATAACTTATAACCCATAGAAGGAAAGGAGGATAGCCATGTTGAGCTATTCGCAGAACAGGAAGGCTGGCACAATTATCGGTTTCGTGCTGGCGGGAGTTGCAGTAGCGGTCGTCGCGTACGCAGTATCACAGGCGATGACACCGCTGCAGGCGATTACGGACGCCTTGAGCATCCTGAAGTAAGGCTGCGTAGCGCAGCTTAATCCGCGGAGAAAGGATAACTGAGGCAACGATGCGGTCGATCCGGACCAGTAGTACAACGTCAACCAACTAACCGAAGGGAACGGGCAAGATGAAATATCGATAATGTGGGGCCGACCCCCACAACACATATTTCTCGAGACGAAGGCTTGCAATTGGGGCACCATCATGGTGCCCCGATTTTTTATAATAAGGTTGACAAAAAGAGTATAAAATACGCATACTACGGATAGCAGTTTTCGAAATCATAATCCTACGGGAGGCCTGTATGCTCGAAATCGTGAAAGAGGAAGATAAGCATTCTCCAATGGTCGTATTTGTTGGAGCGGGAGATCTTTTTTATGCGAAGAAAGTGATGCGTGACGAGTGGGGAGATATGCTAGTAACTATAGAAAATCTTCCCAGCGGCATACTGCGCTTGCGTGCGAAGAAAGATCTGCTTGCGGTGGTGAGTGGCATCTGGGATATTCCTACGGGAGTGGATCACGTATTGTTTTTACGGGCAGGGCGCAAGGGAGCAGGAGGTGTTCGGTTTAATATGGATATAGCACCTTGGCGACGGCTTGCCGCAGCACTCTATTTTTTTAAGGTAGGCGCTCGGCCAATTGAGGCTGGAGCGATTAACGCACTTATCTACGATGACGAAATTGTTGTTCCACACAATTCCGTGTCTGGGTGGGTTATCAAACGAGATGATGCGCTAGTGTACATAGCTGCGTACGAAAAGGCTCGAATGGGGTGTATTCGTGTGTGGTATGAGTTGCGCAGCGACTCGAATGGTGAAGAAACGTTTGAGGTGCTTATTGAGGGGTGGAATGAGGCCCCTGGGCGAAGAGGATTAGGTGAGAAGACATTCGCCGAATATCGAGTCCTGTATCGGGAAAAAGATTCGGTGATAATGGCGATTCTACTGACCGACTTATATGTCGAGGACGTTCCCGTTTCAGGATTACCAAACATAAAAAGCATTGCCGTAGGTAAGCGACTTCCGGCAAACTTACGGTAGGGAATATAGGGCTCGCGCTTGCGCGAGCCCCTTTTATTTTTACAGAAAAGGCGTAGGATAATTATTACAATATGAGTAGTAGCAACATAAACAACAATCACGGAACAGTCCCAGTTATCGCAGCCCTTTCAGGGAATGCGCTCATCATGGTACTTAAGTTTATCGGGTTTTTACTATCCGGTTCAGGAGCGATGCTTTCCGAGTCAATTCATAGTTTTGCCGACACGGCGAACCAAGCGCTGTTGATGGTGGGCATCAAGCGATCAAAGAAGAAGGCAACGAAAGAGTTTTCATACGGATATGGAAAAGAACGTTTTCTGTGGGCGCTTATTTCCGCATGCGGAATATTTTTCGTTGGCGCAGGCGCTACAGTATATCAGGGAATAAACGCATTGTTTGAAAACGAACATGTGGCAGTAAGCTGGATAGTATTCGCTATTTTAGGCATTTCATTTGTTGTTGAGCTGTTTACCCTTTGGCTCGCATATCGAGAATTGCGCGCAACAACAAAAGGCATGCGATTAAAGAAGGCGCTTGAATATGGCGATCCAGCAACAATAGCCGTGCTATACGAAGATAGTATCGCTGTACTTGGTGTGGTGGTCGCATTTATCAGTATTTTATTGACCAAGCTCACGGGTAATTATTATTGGGATGCAATCGGTTCAATAACAATCGGAATAATGCTCGGCGTAATGGCTATCGTATTAATTAATAAAAACAGGGGACTATTATTAGAAAAAGCGATCCCAGAAGAAATAAAAGAACGCATTATCGAGATATTAGAATCAGATCCTGTAATAGAAAAAGTGCTTGAGTTTAAATCAGCGATTATGGACGTGGGGAAGTATCGCATCAAATGCGACGCAGAGTTCAACGGCAACGCATTAGCGAAAGAAATGTTTGCGCAAGGAGTGTTAAAAGAAGAATACGAAGAAATAAAAGACGATTATCAAGCATTCATTAAATTCTCAGTTGATTCTATCGACCGCGTGCCCCGACTCGTAGGAACGCACATTGACCGATTGGAGAAAAATATCCAAAAAGAATTTCCTGAGGTAGTGCATATTGATATTGAATTAAATTAATACGTTTCCTATATATAAGAGAAATATGGTAGACTAATAAAAGGTAAATAAAAACAATCATATGCATAAAATAAAATTATTAGGAGTAATAGCCTTTGCGGGTATATTACTATCACCTGCATTCACCTCAGCCGCAACAATCGAAGAGTTGCAGGCACAGCTCAACGCATTGATAAAGCAAATAACGGTTTTGCAAGAACAGATTAAGCAGCAAAAAGGAAATGCAACAAGCACAAGCGCAATAGAGAATAATAAGCCAATCGCCGACAATCGTTGGTGCTATAACTTTAATAAATCGCTTAAGGTAGGTGCGAAAGGTGCAGATGTAACTGCGTTACAAACAACGCTTGAAAAAGAAGGAATAGCTATTTCAGAAGTAGATAAAAAACAGGCAGTCTTTGGAGTATCTACTGCATCTGCGGTAGAGAAGTTTCAAGAAATAAATAAAAGCAGTATCGCTGGCTTCAGCGACCCAACTGCGCGAGGAATATTCGGACCACAAACACGAAGCGTTATTGACCGCGTCTACGGATGTGGACAAGGAAGCGTTGTTACTAAGCCGATAGCTAACTGTCCACAAATTGCTATTGCTATACCAGTCTGCAAAGATGGCGAAGAGGTGGTTGCTGGCCCAAAGGATCCAAACAAAATAGGAGATCCGTGCTATCGTCCTGCTCCAGTATGCAAGCCAAAAATTAATATTGCACAAGCGTTCTGTGGAGGAATACAGGGAAAGATATGTCCTACAGGAACAACGTGTAAACTAGATGGGTCATATCCTGACGCAGGCGGAGTCTGTGTGCCAACAGCATCGACATATGCATGCCCACAATACAGCCCACCAGCGCCTGGCTATTGTGCAGGAGGAACGATGGTTCCAAGGCCAAAGGATGAACATGGGTGTGCCGTCCCAGCGACATGTGTGTATCCGGTAAGTGCGACCACAACAATAAGCACAGCTACTACCAGTAGCGATTACTAAAATAAGGAAAATGGTTACTAAAAAAGAGCAGGAAACTGCTCTTTTTGTTTCACAAGAGGTATTGACATAAATTATAATAAAGTGTATAAAATAAATAAGCATAGTAATCGACATCGGGTTGATTAAATGCTCAAACGCACATTATTAAATAGATAAAAGGAGGTGTTGGAGTGAACTTCGCAACGTTCTTCATTTTGCTAGTGTTGCTGGCGATGATTTCTCCGACCCAGTTTGTAATGGTTGGGAAGAATCTGATTAGCGCGGTATATCCTGTGGTAGAAGCTGGCATGCCGTTGGCAATTATGATCGCCGTCGTGCTATTTCTTTTTGGCAAACTCTAACCGTCCGCTTTGGCGGAAGAAAGGAGATGGGTATGAACCCATTCATCTGCCTGTTTTTCGGGAACCCGCGGCGGCTTGCGGGTACGCTGGCGGGCGTGGCGATGTTGGTCGCTATCTTCGCCCCGGGTGCGTTTCATTGGTTTACCGAAAGGGCAGCCGATGAACTGAACTGGACGCTGGGCACGCTTGTAACCAAGTTGTGGCCGTGGATCCAGATCGGCGCATTCGTCGCAATCGCGGCAGGCGTAATCCTGTCGATTCTTCGACCCAAGAAAGGCGGGTCATGAGGCGCGAGCAATCGCGTCTTTTTTATTGCAAATGAGGGAACAATCATGTATAATTTTGGCAATCGAAATATAAGCATTCATTATTCCGTGCCAATTGCTGCTAACCGTTTTGACGGGGGCAGCGGGCACGGAATTTACAAATAAAGCATATATGGATAAAAAACCCCGCCTTTCGATAATTATACCCGCCTATAACGAGGCGAAGCGCTTACCGTTGACATTGGTCGACATTAAAAAGCACCTTGAGGGTGTCGATATTTCTTACGAGGTAATCGTAGTGGATAATAATTCAAAAGATAGCACAAGAGACATCGTGCTTCGATTCGAACACCTATGGCCCGAATTGAGGCTTACTGAATGTAAGACTGCAGGCAAGGGCGCAGCGGTGCGTAAGGGTATGTTGGAAGCAAAGGGAGACCTCCGTGCATTCGTTGACGCAGATAACTCCATTTCCATTGATCAGGTCATACACGCAATGCACTATGCCGAAGATGGATACGATGTCATTATTGGATCACGAAACATCGAGGGAGGGAAGCGAACCCAGCCATGGTACCGAACGATTCCAGGGAAAATGGGAAACTTGTATATTCAAACGTTGGTATTGCCAGGATTACAGGACACACAGTGCCCATTAAAGATTTTTAGTGAACGCGCTGCCGAGGATATCTTTCCCGTTATGAAGATTAAGCATTGGGGCTTTGATGTAGAAGTGCTCGCACTTGCAAAGAAGTTTGGTTATAAAATAAAAGAAGTACCTGCAAATTTCATCGACGATCCGAATTCACGGATGACCATAAAGCTTTACATAAAAGTTTTGCTCGAAGTAGCAAAAGTTCGCTGGTGGCTATGGATTAATGCATATAAAATTAAGTCGAAAAAGTAAGATAGAAAATTAAGTAAAAGAAGAAAATAGAAAACGTAGGAATTTGGATGGGATACAAGGCGCCGACGAGGCTTGCGACTAAAATGGAGTTAAGCTCCTTTGCGGGAGCGAACGAGGAGGTAACGCAGTAGGACGCCAAATGCATACGTTTTTAAATAAAACATGGAATTTCATATCACCAAGGAACGATTAGAGGAGCTAAAAGGAGAATTAGAGACCGAGAAAAAAGAAGGTCGCAATGAGATTGCCGACCGGCTAAAGCGCGCAAAAGAATTTGGCGACTTGTCTGAGAATGCTGAATATTCCGAAGCAAAGGAAGCGCAGGCAAAGCTCGAAGCGCATATTATCGAATTGGAAAACATTATTCGCAACTCGGTGCTCATCAAAAAGACTCACGGGAAAAAGACAATCGATTTGGGCGCAACCGTAAAGGTAGAAAAGGATAAAAAGACGTTTGAATACACAATTGTTGGGTCAAACGAGGCAAATCCAGAGAAACGGCTTATTTCAAATGAATCGCCGCTCGGTGCAGCATTCATGGGCAAAAAGGAGGGAGATGTAATAGACGTGGAAACCCCACGCGGAATGGCAAAATACAAGATTCTCGAGATAGAATAATGCGATAAATACTGCCATTTGGCAGTATTTTGCTATATTGTCCGTGTGTGTTGTCATTCCCGCGCAGGCGGGAATCCAGTATTACATAGATTCCCGCCTGCGCGGGAATGACATGCTGTGTGCGTGGGGCGAGAGGGTTTAATTCTCTATTTACATTGCCCATAAATAAGCCTAAAATACAGGAACAAAGATACCAATCCGAAGGTATCTATTTCCATAATTAAAACCATGCTTGATAATATTAGAGAAGCAAAAATAGAAAAACTCAACCGGCTTGTTGCCGCAGGAGAGGAGGCGTATCCGCAAGAAAGTAAAAAAGAGTATACAAACCAGTACGTGGTGGAGCATTTTGATGAACTTACAGAAAAACCTCTCACCCTCGCAGGACGTATTAAGTCCATGCGCGTCATGGGTGCGCTTGCATTTGTGCACATCGAAGATGAATCAGGGAAAATTCAGATATTAGTAAAGCGTGATATCGTAGGTGACGAGCGATTTGATTTGTTTGCAAACAATATCGACATGGGTGATTTTATACAGGCAACCGGAACGTTGTTTGTTACCAAGACCGGAGAAAAAACATTGCAAGCAGACGCATGGAAATTGCTTGCCAAAACATTGTTGCCAATCCCAAGTGAATTTTATGGATTAAAAGATATTGAAGCATTGTTGCGCAAGCGGTATCTCGACTTAATGATGAATCAAGAAACGCGCGAGCTATTTTTGAAGAAAACAATATTTTGGAAAACAATTCGAACCTTTTTAAATAACGAAGGTTTTTCTGAGGTAGACACACCAGCATTAGAAGGAATTGCAGGAGGTGCAGATGCTCGTCCTTTTATTACGCACCATAACGCACTTGATCGTGATTTCTTTTTACGCATTTCACTTGAATTACCATTAAAGAAAATGCTCGTTGGTGGATTTGAGAAAATTTATGAAATAGGAAAGGTATTTCGCAACGAGGGCATCGACGCAGAGCACTTGCAAGATTATTTGGCAATGGAATTTTATTGGGCATACGGCGATATGGAAAAGGGTATGGACGCCGTAGAGCGCATGTACAAAGAGATTGTTAAAAATGTCGTAGGAGAGGATATGAAAACACAATACGATGATGTAGAAATTGACTGGTCAGGCACATGGCCACGTGTCGATTATTTTGTGGAGTTTAAAAAAGAAACAGGCATCGATTTGTCTGGAGAAGTATCGGTAGAGGAGTTGAAGAAAAAGGCAGATGAGCTCGGTATTAAATACGACACAGCCGACGGCAAAGGCCGCATGATCGACACTATTTATAAAAAAACAGTAAGACAAAGGCTTATTCAACCTTGTTTCCTCATGGGGCATCCGCTCGAAGTTTCGCCATTGGCTAAGAAAGATCCAAATGACACAAAGCGCGTATTGCGATTCCAGCCGATTGCATGTAAATCAGAGCTTGGGAACGGTTTTTCTGAGTTAAACGATCCACAAGACCAGCGCCAGCGATTCGAAGAGCAGGCAAAGCTCCGCGAAGCAGGCGACGAAGAGGCACAAATGCTCGATGAAGACTTCATCGAAGCACTCGAATACGGCATGCCGCCAGCGGTTGGCTTTGGCTTGAGCGAACGACTGTTCTCATTTTTGATGAACCGGTCTATTCGCGAAACAGTAGTGTTTCCTCCGATGAAAGAAGAAGGCGAAGTAAAAACAGGAAAGGCAAAAGAAACAAAAATTGCCGTTGTGGTATTAAACAAAGGAGCAAGTATGGAACGATGGGAAGAAATGAATACCGTCGGGCACTTGAATGCAGCATTTGCTGCGCGAGGAGGAAAAGGACTGTTAATGCAAGACGAGATACAAACAAAAGACAATCAGGCAATTAAGCTCAATATTCAACACGCAATATTGATAAAAGAGGCAGGTTCAAGCGAAGTGATTCAGAAGTTGATAAAAGAAAGCAAAGTACAAAAGCTTGACGTTGCGGAATTTACACGCGAGATGCTAAAAACAACAAACGATAAAAAAATTATCGAAGAAACAAAAGCAAAAGACATCGACGATGTGGAATTTCTCGGCGCATTAGTTTTCGGAGAAAAAGGAAAAGTTGAATCCCTAACCAAAGAGTTTGAGTTGTATAAGTAAAAAAGAAGCATTTTATTTTCTGTCATTCCCGCGCAGGCGGGAATCCAGTATCTCTAGTAAATTATGAAAAACTCCATCGAAGAAAAATATAATCAGGGGAAAAATGCAACCGAAATTTTCAAAGGGGAGAGCGAACTAAAAGCACTTAAAGAAGTGTACGGCGAGACAGCTGGATTATTTGCAGGGATTTTAAAGGAAAAGCTGGAAGAAGATACCCAATATACGTTGGCAGACTTAGGAGCATTTAAAGGCGAATTAGCGCAAAGCATCTTAAAATATATACCAGAACTTGATCTTGAAGTAATAGCCATCGATGTTAATCCGGACGCATTGGAACAAAATAAGGCGGCTGATAAAAAAATAACGGCAAATTTGACAGAGTTGCCACTTAAGGATAAATCCGTTGATATTGCAATGATGCGATATGCGTTGCAATGGAATACACTAGAAAAACAAGAAAAAATTATCGAAGAAGTTAGTCGAATAATAAAGAAATTTGCCATTATTCAGCACGCAGGATCGGAAAATGAAGATCCGCAAGGATGGAGAGGGAAAGTGCAACGGATATTTAATGATGAGGAATTACCAGAGTTAAAGCGGGTAGAAATATTTTTCTCATCTCGGGATGAGTTGGAAGATAGGATGAAGAAGATGGGGGTGCGGTTTGAACGAGTCGATGAGAAGGTAATAGAAAATTTAGCCGACGTGTACTGTGAACGATATACATTGGATGCGGGAAAATGTGAACGCGTACGCGCAACACTCGGGGATAAAAACTTCATGTTAAGAACAACATGGGTTGTATTTCCAAAAAGTGAGTAAGAGAGGTTTATATATTTATACATGTCAATCGAAAATCCTATTGAGGAAATAAAAAATCGCATAGACATCGTACAGGTCATCGGTTCGTATATCGAAGTGAAACCTGCGGGGAGAAACTTTAAAGCGCGCTGCCCATTTCATGGTGAAAAAACAGCGTCTTTTATGATATCGCAAGATAGGCAGACATGGCATTGTTTTGGATCGTGTAATGAGGGAGGCGATGTGTTTTCGTTTCTTATGAAGTACGAGAACATCGAGTTCTATGAAGCATTAAAAATTCTCGCAGAAAAAGCGGGTGTTGAATTGAAAAAGCTAAGCCCAGAAGATCAAAAACAATTTGGCATCTTGTACGACATCAACGACGCGGCGAAAGAATTTTACAAAAAGCAGCTACAAAAAAATCCAAAGGTACTCGAATACATAAAGAGTCGCGGATTAACCGAAGAAACGATAAGTGATTTCGAATTAGGGTTCGCACCACAAGAATACGAAGCGATTACGCGAGAACTCGTGAACGTGGGCAAGTTCGATATTCAAGATATCGAGCGTGCAGGGTTAAACTTTCGCACAGAGAGGGGGACATACACTGATCGATTCCGTGGACGCATTATGTTTCCCATTTCAAACCATACGGGGAAAGTAATCGGTTTCACAGGGCGCATATTACCCGAATATGATACGGGCGAAACAGGGAAGTACATTAACAGCCCAGAAACGGCAATCTTTAACAAATCGCGCGTACTCTACGGGTTTCACAAAGCAAAGAATCACATACGCGAAATGAAATTTGCATTGCTCGTAGAAGGGCAGATGGACCTGCTTATGTGTGTACAGGATGGCCTGAAAAACGTGGTGGCAACATCCGGCACCGCATTAACCGCAGATCATTTAAAAACGCTCAAGAAACAGACCGACAACATCATGTTCTCGTTCGATAATGACGAAGCAGGACAAAAGGCTGCAGAACGAAGCATCGACCTTGCAAAGAATCTCGACTTCAACGTAAAGATTTTATCCGTAACGGATTATAAAGACCCCGCAGATGCCATCAAAGATAAACCCGGCATCATGCGGGTATATGCAAAGGAAGCAAAAGAGGCAATGGAGTTTTACTTCGCACGCTATCTCTCGCACGGTGAATCGTTTAAAAACAATGCACCGCTCTTTAAAAAAAATCTACACATCGTATTGGAAAAGATAAAGGCACTGCCAAGTGCAGTAGAACGAGAACATTGGATTCGTCAGCTCGCGCAGTTGGTAAATATCAGTGAGCATATACTGCAAGAAGATATGAGTAAGGTGGAAGTGGTTGTGCCGCTAGAAATGCGCCCAAAGCGCGAAGAAGCAACGCTGCAAGAAGTGGAAGCAGAAAAGATGCGCATTGATTTGATCGCAGAGCGCGTACTGCGAATGGCAATGATAAAGGAGAGCTTTATGAAGGGGCTCGAAGAATATGCAAAATATCTTCCAGCTCGGTATCGCAGAATATACGATGCATCAGTAAATAAGGAAACAGTAGACGATCCGAAACTCATGGACGATTTGCACACGTTTAGGATGCGTGCAGGCACGGACGTGGAAGATATAGACCCCGATAAGGTAGAAAAAGAGTTTGGGGAGCTGTTGCGGCAATTGCGCACAGAAGCACTAAAAGAGAAGCAAATGGTGGTTATGAGAGCTATTCGCCAAGCGGAGAGGCAAGGAGATACAGAAAAAGCCTTGCATTACCTGAAGCTATTTGACGAGGTATCAAAATTATTGCAAAATTAAAGTTAATTGAGTCGTGTGTCATTCCCGCGAAGGCGGGAATCCAGAGTGCTAGTGTGACCAAAAATACTATGGTAAAAAAAGTCGTTGGTAAAAAATTAAATACAGTCAAAAAAGCCGCTCCAAAGGCGGTCAAGGGGAAAGCTGCACCGAAAAAAGCAGCAACAAAAAAAGCCGATAAAAAGGTAATCAAAAAAACTATTTAGAAATTTTTGTGAACTTAGTGAAAGGTCCATGGCAGTTTAAAGCTAAATTATATAAATTATACGCATTATACTATTGTTAAAAAGGTAATACGGGGTGTCAATAGCCATTTAGTCTGAGAAATAAGACGCAAGATATTCTTATTTTCACTATTA
>LCHW01000003.1 GCA_001000675.1 Candidatus Wolfebacteria bacterium GW2011_GWE2_44_13 | reverse complement strand
GGTGGCGCAGCAAAAATGTTTGGCTATACGGCACAAGAATCAATTGGCAAAAACATTTCCTTCTTGGCGCCGCCTGAAATGCAGGATGAAATGCCGAAGTTATTAGAAAGAGTCAAAGCAGGAGAAGTAATCGCCGATTATGATACTGTGCGAGTAAGAAAAGATGGCTCGCGAATAGATATAGCACTTTCAATTTCCCCAATTCAAACAGAAGACGGAACGATTATCGGTGCCTCGCTTGTGAAGCGTGATATTACCTTAAGTAAGGCCGCAGAAGAATCAATGCGTCAGACCCAATTAATCGTAGAAAACTCATACGATGCAATTATAGGAGAAACGCTCGACGCAATCATCACGGGTTGGAATGGTGGTGCAGCAAAAATGTTTGGATACACGGCACAAGAATCAATTGGCAAGAACATTTCCTTCTTGGCGCCGCCTGAAATGCAGGATGAAATGCCGAAGCTTCTTGAGAGAATAAAAGCAGGAGAAGTAATCGCCGATTATGACACTGTGCGAGTACGCAAAGACGGTTCTCGCATTGCAGTCGCGCTTTCAATCTCTCCAATTAAAACAGAAGACGGAGCGATCATTGGCGCTTCTCTTGTGAAGCGCGATATCACGTTACGCAAAGGGGCAGAGGAGTCAATGCGTCAAATTCAATTAATTGTAGAAGAGTCGCACGATGCCATTATTGGAAAGACGCTCGACGGAATTATTACGAGCTGGAATGGAGGAGCTGTAAAGATGTTTGGGTATTCGCCAAGCGAGGTGATTGGGAAGCCGATGACAAATTTGTTTACGCCAGAGCTAAAAGATGAGCTGCCACGACTCCTTGAAAAGGTGCGACGTGGAGAAGTTATAGCTGATTATGATTCGATTTGGTTGCGGGAAGACGGGACGCAGGCTAATGTGGAGTTTTCTATTTCCCCTGTGCATACTGAGGACGGCACTATTATCGGAGCCTCTCTTGTTGGGCGCGATATAACCTTGAGAAAAAAGAGCGAAGAGTCATTGCGACAAACCCAGCTAATCGTAGAAAACTCATACGATGCAATTATCGGAGAAACACTTGATGGCATTATAACGACGTGGAATCGGGGCGCAGTAAAGATGTTTGGATATTCTCCAGAGGAAGCGATAGGAAAGCCGGTTATATTTTTACTTCCCTTAGAAATACAAAACGAAGTATCGACATTATTGAATAAGATTAAAGAAGGGGAGGCAATTGCAGACTACGATTCTGTTCGAGTGAGGAAGGACGGTGTGCAGATTGATATAGCGCTTTCAATTTCTCCAATTAAAACAGAAGACGGAACAATCATTGGTGCTTCGATAGTGGAGCGCGATATTACTGCCCGTAAAAAATCAGATAGACAAATCAAGGAATTAAACGAGGTGCGCAGTAAGTTTATTAGTATTATGTCGCACCAATTACGAACGCCACTAACGGTCGTGAATTGGAATTTGGAGTCGGTTCTGGATGGCGATTTCGGAAAGCTAGATGATACAGTGCAAAAGTTTTTGTTAGCTACACATAAATCGAGCGTAGAAATAACGCATCGAATTCACGACCTCCTTACAGCCATAGACATCGAAGAAGGGCGTATTGTATTTGAGAAAGACGAGGTGGCCCTTGATAGTATTGCCGCTGCGGTTATGAATGAAATAACGAAGCGGAGTGAATTGAAAAATATTGCCTGTGAATATATTGCTCCTGAAGGTGACTTGCCGACCATTGAAGGGGATGGTGAGAAAATTAGAGCAGCAATTAATAAGATGATGGAGAACGCAATTATTTATACCAAAGAGAACGGTAAAATTATAGCGAGATTGGAAAGAAAGGGGGATAAGGTTCGATTTGAGGTGAAAGATTCCGGAGTCGGTATCCCTACCCCAGAGCAACACCGCGTGTTTACGCGGTTCTTCCGAGCTTCAAATGCGACGGTTATGCAACCTGACTCCTTTGGCTTAGGGCTGTTTATAGCAAAAAGTTTTATCGAACAGCATGAAGGAACAATCGGGTTTGAAAGTAAAGAGGGTGAGGGAAGCACCTTCTGGTTCGAAATACCTATGAAACTCGCGCATAGCTAAGAATTATTTAGATACTATATGCAATTTAAAAAGATAGCCACAAAGATACTCATAACTGCGGGTATAGCAGGGGTTACCTTTTTTACGCTAGCAATGTTTTTTCCGATTCAGGTGTTGCGTATGCAAGGAGCATATATTCAGCCTGTCTTACCAATAGCAGAGCCTATTGTCCCTGATCCTATAATCAGCGAGCCAATACTCGAAGTTGTTCAGACTATCGTAGCCCTTAAGCAGGTGGCGGTAGTGCTCCCGATGCGTCTTAAGATTCCTGCGATTAATGTTGATGCCCCTGTTGAGTACGTTGGACTCACTCCCCAGGGAGCAATGGACGCACCGAAGGAAGCAGCGAACGGAGCTTGGTTCAAACTCGGGCCGCGTCCAGGGACTACGGGGAGTGCCGTTATTGCTGGGCACTATGGGTGGAAGAATAACTTGCCCGCAGTATTTGATAATCTACACATGTTAGTAAAAGGTGATAAAATATCCATAGAAGATGAAAAGGGGCAGGTCATCACCTTTGTTATCCGGGAAATCAAATCATACGATCAGTACGCAGACGCCACAGATGTATTTGAATCAACTGACGGGAAAGCACATCTCAATCTCGTGACATGCCAAGGAATATGGAACAAAGGGAAACAGAGCTATTCAAAAAGACTTGTAGTATTTACCGACAGGGAATATGAATAATAAAAAAATAAACCTCATGGGAATTAAAAAAATAGTAGACAGTAAAAGGGCATCACATTGGTGCGCCAATGTAGTATTGGTTGCAACTATTTTTTCTGCACCACTTAGCGCGGCATATGCGCAAGGGATAGATTTAGAGTTGACGGTAAAGCAGCTGCAGCAAAGAGTTGATACGTTGGAACGACAACAAAGAAATGATAGCGTGACGTTTACGGGCAGTTTGCGAGTAGGTTCAAGAGGGGGTCAAGTAAAGGCGTTGCAAGAATTTCTTAAGCAATCGCCTGATATCTATCCCGAAGGGTTAGTTACGGGATATTTCGGACCGCTTACAGAAAATGCAGTCAAACGTTTTCAGCAGAAAGAAGCCATAGAAGCAATTGGGATTGTTGGTCCGATAACGCGAGCAAAATTAAATGAGATTGTGATAAAAGGGGCTACGGGTACGACCGGAACAACTGGACTTACGGGTCAAACGGGTTTGACCGGTGAGGCTGGCACAATTGGGCTTACGGGTGAGATTGGTATAACAGGGGCAACTGGACTTACAGGCGCAACAGGAACAATCGGGCTTACTGGGCCAGCGGGTGCGGCTGGGTTGGTGCTGTCTGCTCAATATGTTCAGATAGGATCACAGCCAGCAACCGTCGGAGCAGGACAACCGTTCACCTATACCACGACCATACTATCAACACCGGGCATTACTGCTGAGACTGCGGTGTTCAATCCGCCGTTTACGACAAGCGGTACTGTATTTACATTAGCTAACATTGGAAAATACGAAGTAAATTATACGATGTCCTATCCCACGGATGGCGGTGTTGTGTTGTATGTCGGTTCGACAATTCCTACTATGGTACCACTTCCGTACACAATTATTGGGAAGACTCCAGCCGGTGCTGTAAGTGGAAGTGTTATCGTTGAAACAACAAGCACAAATTCATTCTTGAGTGTAAATGCTGCTGCCGGAAACGCACTACCAATTGCCGTACCGCCAAATTCCAGTACCTCAAATGAAAGTGCAACAACCGTATCCTTTAAGCAAGTCGCACCATAATCGCCCTCGGGCGATTTTTGCGTTTTATACGCCACGTTTGTATTGTGAATCGCAAAGTTGCAGAATGTTCCAAAAGTACCGTACAATAGAATTAAATAATTGAAACGAGCAGGTACTCTGAGCGAGTGATTTTCGAGCCCGTCTCGTACCTCGTATCTCACATCTCTCCACTCTACCTATGTACAAACCAACAATCGGACTTGAGATCCACAGCGAATTAAAGACAAAGACAAAGATGTTCTGCGGGTGCGCAAATGACCCAGAGGAGCGGCATGCAAATGTAAATATTTGCCCCGTATGCACTGGGCATCCAGGCTGCTTGCCGACGATTAATAAAGAAGCGGTGCGCAAGGTTATTAAGCTTGGTATGGCATTAGGGTCCGAAATCCCAACCATATCAAAATTCGATCGAAAGAATTATTTTTATCCGGACTTACCAAAAGCCTATCAAATATCACAATACGACCAGCCGCTTGTTGCGGGGGGAGTGCTTAAGGGTGTTCGATTGGAGCGCGTGCACTTAGAAGAAGACACAGCGCGCATTGCACACTCAAGTCAGCTTACCGATTATCCGAAAGATGCGAAGCCAGCGAGCTTAATCGACTATAACCGTTCGAGTATGCCACTTATGGAGTTGGTGACAAAGCCGGATATTACCAGCGGAGAGCAGGCAGTTGCATTCGCAAAAGAATTGCAGCTCATTTTACGCTACCTTGGCATTTCCGATGCAGATATGGAAAAAGGGCAGATGCGTGTAGAAGCAAATATTTCAGTGAGTAAAACCGATGAACTGGGAACAAAAGTAGAGGTAAAAAACCTCAACTCATTCCGCGCAGTAAGTGATTCAATCGATTTTGAAATTAAACGACAAATAGAGTTGTTGGAACGAGGGGAGAAGGTAGTGCAGTCAACGCGCGGCTGGGATGAAAAGAAAAAGGAAACCGTGTTGCAGCGATTAAAGGAGCAAGCACACGATTATCGTTATTTCCCAGAACCTGATCTTCCGGCAATCGATCTCGCGCATTTTGATATGGAGAGTATTAAAGATGAAATTATCGAGCTGCCACAGCAAAAGCGAGAACGACTTGTATCCGAATACGGCCTAGGAGAAGAACAAGCAAACATCTTGGCCGAAAGTATCGAAACAGCCGAATGGTTTGAGCGAGCAGTAAGTGAAGCAAGGGCAATACAATCCGACATGCAAAGCAGTTCAGTATACAACTATTTCATAAGTGACTTGCGGGGGATGATGAAAGAAGCGGGGATTGGATTGGATGCGCTAAAAGTAACCCCATTCCATTTTGCGCGAGTTATCGCATTCGTTGCGCAGGGTAAATTAAACAGCAGGCTCGCAAAAGATGTATTAAAGGAAATGTTTGATACCGGAGCTGATCCCGATGAGATCATGAATGCAAAAGGATTGAACGAAGATATTTCGACAGAGATGTTGCAGGGCGTAATCAAGGAGACAATCGAAGAAAATCCAAAAGCAATTGAGGATTATAAAAAGGGACAACAAAACGCATTACAGTTTCTTGTTGGAAAAGTGATGGGCAAAATGAAGGGCCGTGCAAATCCAGAAGAACTCAAAGGTCTATTTGAAGAATTATTAAAATAAATAATTAATTATCTACGTATGGAACATATGAGAAACTATACCGCAATGCCAGGGGAGGGGAAAGGAATCGAAGATAAATTAAAAATTGCACGAGAGAAAGCGCAACGAGCTGGATTCGAAGCAACGAGCATGTCAGTTGAGAAGTCAAAAAAAGATATTGCACGGATGGCAGAAGACATGTCAGCCGAAGAAATTTCAAGCACGATCGCAACGCTTATGAGACAACTTGAAAAAAAGGAGCGCGAAGACGGAGCGGGGCATGCATAAGAAAAAAATCGTCAGCCTCGGGCTGGCGATTTTTTATTGTGTAAGAAAATTTTTGACAAGCTGTAATGCTTCGGCTTCACTCGTAATCCAGTGAATAGTTTTGTCACGTTTAAACCATGTCATCTGGCGCTTAGCATACTGGATACTTTCCAGGAGAATTTTTTCAAGCAGCAATTCTTTAGAAATAAGTCCACGAAGAAAACGACTGACCCATCGATATTCAAGACCAAGATCATCGAGCCGTTTCCAGCTAAGACCATTGGCGTGTAGGCGTTCAACTTCTATAAGCATTCCAGCCTTAATGCGTTTGTGTAAACGCTTTTCAATTAACGACGCAATCTCTTCTTGTGTTCGAGTGATGCCAATCGTAAGTAAGTCGTATGGAGACGATGCTTTGAGTTCGGGAACGGGGGAGTGAGTAATAAGAACAATTTCGAGCGCACGAATTAATCGGCGACGATTGTGTCGATCAATTGTTCGGGCTCGATGAGGGTCGAGTTGCTCGAGTTGCGCGAACAACATTTCAGTCGATTGCAGTTCGAGCTCTTTGCGCAAGAGCGGTTGTGGCGGAACAGCGGGAAGAATATAGTTGTGTGTTATGGCATCAATATATAATCCTGTTCCGCCACAAAGAATAGGAATACGATTTTCTTTTGTGATAGTGCGGATGGCTTTTTTTGCAAGTCGTTGATATTGTGTGACAGTAAACGTTCGCTTAGGAGAAGCAACATTAAGAAGATGATGAGGGATGGCGCGCATTTCTTTTTGGGTGATTTTCCCTGACCCAATATCAAGGCCCGTATATACTTGGCGCGAATCAGCCGATATAACTTCAGCGCCAGTAGCAAGCTTTTGGTGTGCAATAAAGCGGGCAATTGCAACAGCAAGGTCGCTTTTACCTGAAGCAGTTGGCCCAAGGATAACTATAAGTTTAGGTTTATGCATAAAATAATATAGCGCGAAAAGGGTCTTGCCGCGTGGTTCGCCTCGGGCGAACTTTACGCGGTTATCCACAAATATAGTTGCATTACGATACAAGGAACTATATAATAGAAGTATAAAACTTCATAGAGGAAAAGAGAAACATCGTTTTTTGCAGGAGGTATACGACAACCCCTGAATGCATCTTTGGTTGTTCTCGTGAAAGCCACACAAACTGATCACTTGTGTCGGTAATCGCCAGCACATTCAACCTTACTGCCCTACAATTAAATTTTCTCACTTCTCTAATATTTCTTCTCTTTACTTCTCTCCGAAGTTTTATAAATCGCATGTAAAGAAAAATATATTCTTTACAGCAAACACTTTCGCTCAAGGGAAACACTTGTCCCTCAAGCAAGCACATTGGTCTTCTGCTCTAGGCGGACGACAAGCACCTTCGTTTCTTTCGCTGACTTCGGTCGGCTCATGATAAGCTCCATCTTCGGATGGGGCTTTTTCTTTTTTATATTTTTTGTCATTCCCGCGAAGGCGGGAATCTATTAAATGCTGGATTCCCGCCTTCGCGGGAATGACAACATTCAGATGATTTTTTTAAGAAAACTTTCTCGATGGTGCGGTGTGCGACCATGCGCGTGAATTGCGGCAATATGTTTTTTTGTACCATAACCGACATGCGTATCAAATCCGTAGAAGGGATATTTTTTATGTACACGATGCATAAGCGCATCACGGTATTCTTTGGCAAGAATGGAGGCAAGAGAGATAGCGGGGATTTTTTCGTCACCCTTTATGATTGTGGCCACGGGGAAACAAAATTTTTTTTCGGCATCAGTATAAACACAGGTCGAAAGAAATCTTCCTCGTTTTTCATGTTTCATTTTTCGTGTTTCGAGAAGAAAAATTCCTCCATCAAGAAAAACTTCAATCTTTGCCGGAGCGGGGAGTTGAGTGATAAGTTTTGCAACCGCTCGCGTTGCGGCATGATTCGCTGCTTGAGTGACATTGATACGATCGACTACACGCGGAGACATCGAGGCAAGTGAATAAAAAATACGCGAATCAGATTTAATTGCAGTAGCCCATAGAGCGCGCTGTGGCGCAGTAAGTTTTTTAGAATCTCGAAGTTGCATCGAAGAACGAGATGCAAATTTTTTTATAATAGACGAAGGCTTGCAGCGAGCGGGGATCGCGACGGCGCATACAACAACAGGGCCAGCAAGCGGACCGCGACCAACTTCATCGATACCAATATGAAACGTTGTACGCCTATCATCCTTCATTATCGATAGCATACGGAATTACACGCAATAAAAAAAGACCGGCGGTTAAGCCGGTAGGGAGGGGTGCTCGAAAGGAGGCGGGAAGGTGATGTCGAGGCGTGCGCGCACGATTCGGGCAAGTTGGCTAGCGGAATACGTTGTCTCCACCTCGGCCGTGTTCACGCCGAAGCACGTTTTGATAAACGCTACCTTGTCGAGTGTGTCGAGGTGTTGATAGTCGGCGTGAGTGAGGGTGGTTGTGATGTAGTGAATACTGGGGATTCGACAATTGCGGTAGTATTCAATGACGCATCGTTTACTGCCGACTGAGCAGTACCCCTTATGAGGGCAAGGAACTTTTTTCATATCCGACTCCTCTGTGGGTTGGGAATGATTACTACTAGTACCGTACCATAATATGGTATATACGACAAGTTTTAGCATATTTGAACTAAGCCCTCTGTTGATGCTACAATGAAGCCAATGGCGAAAAAGAAGACTAAAAAAGAGCTTAAAGAGCAGGAGGAAAAAGCTATTGCAAAAAAGAGAGGGAGAAAGCCAAAGGACGTGGAGGCCGAAGAAGAAGGGGGCGGATTTTTGCCTGATTTGCGATTGCACCCAGAAACGAAAAAAAGTATTTGGGCAGTCATTTTATTTGGGGTAGCCGTAATATTACTTTTGGCAGGTTTTCAAAATGCTGGTCCAGCAGGAAATTTTTTGTATGACATATTCCGCAGCTTGTTTGGTTGGGGGTATTATTTGTTGCCGCTAATCCTTACGGTAATGGGCGGAGTGTTTTTGACATCAGAACGAAGAAAGATATACGGAATTACTTTTTTTGGCGCAGGACTGTTTGTATTATCAGGACTTGGATTGATCGATGTGCTGTCTCCAGATAACGGAGGATTCATGGGGAAGATGGTGGGCGCGTTGGAGTCGCTATTTGGATATACGGCAGCGATTATCGTAATCGTTATTATGCTCATCGTTTCATTTTTAGTAACGCTAAATCTTCCTATTAGAATCAAGCGAGAAGGAAAAGAATGGGTCGTAGAAGAAGAGGAGGGCGTAGAAGAAGAGTCAGAGGCGTTGAAGGAATCGGTCAAGAAGGAAGAGGAAAAAGCAGAAGAGATAGAAGAGGAAACAGAAGAAGAAATCATTGTTGAATCGACGATGCGAGAAAAAATAGCATCCGTCATAGCGAGTAAGCCTAAAAAGGGTGAGACATTAAGTACACAAGACGATAAAGATTACGTATTTCCACCGCTTGATCTGTTGCGCTCGTCCGTAGAAAAACCACAATCAGGAGATTTGCGTGCAAACGCGAACATTATTAAGCGCACATTGGAGAGTTTTGGCATTGTAGTAGAAATGGGAGAAATTAACGTGGGGCCGAAGGTAACGCGATTTACCTTGAAGCCGGCGGAGGGCGTAAAGCTGTCCCGCATTACTGCGTTGAATCAAGACCTTGCACTTGCACTTGCTGCACATCCTATTCGTATCGAAGCCCCAATTCCAGGAAAATCATTAGTAGGTATTGAAGTGCCAAATAAAGCCGCCGCGGTAGTTCGCTTAGGGAGCTTGATTAATTATCCGGAATTTGCAGAAAGTGGTCAGTTAAGTTTTGCAGTTGGTCGTGATGTAACAGGGGAGCCGATGTTTGCGAATATTGCAAAGATGCCGCACTTACTCGTTGCAGGAAGCACAGGATCAGGAAAGTCTGTGACGATTCACTCGATTATTTTGTCACTGCTGTATAAGAACTCGCCAAAAACATTGCGGTTAATTATGATCGATCCGAAGCGCGTAGAACTTTCTGTGTATTCGGGCATTCCGCATTTAATCGCACCGGTAGTGACTCAGTCAAAGAAATCAATGGGCGTATTTCGATGGGCGCTAAACGAAATGGATAGACGATATGAAATGTTTGAGCACGCAGGATCACGTGACTTAGGAAGTTATAATAAGAAAAATCCAAGTGAAACCCTACCATACGTTGTGATTGTCGTAGACGAGCTTGCCGACTTAATGAGCACCTATGGGAAAGAAGTAGAAGGTTCTATTGTGCGCATTGCACAGATGGCGCGCGCGACGGGAATCCATTTGATTCTTTCCACGCAGCGACCATCCGTAGAAGTTGTTACAGGGCTTATTAAGGCAAATATTCCTGCGCGTATTGCGTTACAGGTAGCGAGCCAAATAGACTCGCGCACAATTTTGGATATGTCGGGTGCAGAAAAATTGCTCGGAGGAGGGGATATGCTCGTTATGACCCATGATAAACCAAAGCGCATTCAAGGAGCGTTTGTATCTGAAGAAGAGATCCAAAAAGTAGCAGAGTTTATTAAGGAGAAAAATAAGGATATAATGGGCGAAGAAGTATCTTTTGACGCGAAACCCGCAAGCGAGGGGGATGGAGAAGGCGCAGGAATATTCGACGCATTCTCCGGAAACGGCGATGAAGACGAACTGCTTGAACAAGCCATTGAAGTTGTTGTACAGGCAGAAAAAGCTTCAGCGTCCCTATTACAGCGGAGGTTGAAGGTGGGATATGCTCGAGCAGCGCGATTGCTGGATATTATGGAAGAAAAAGGAATCGTTGGCCCGTCGAAAGGCGCGAATCCTCGTGAAGTATTTCTAAAAGAAGGAGAATGATTATGGAAGAACGAACAACAGTAAAAGAATTATTAGAGGAGTCGATGCGCGAAAAGAAGGTATCCATTGCCCGCTTAGCAGAGCTAACCGACATCCCAGAGCGATACATTGTATTGTTTTTGGATGACGAGCAAAAGGGTCTTCCGCCTGCTCCGTATGTGCGTGGCTATTTAATAAAAATAGCGGGAGCACTTGGGCTCGAGGGGCAGCAACTGTGGCAAGCATACAAAAAACAGCAAGAGCTTAAAACGTCGGGCATGGGGGATAGGCTTCCAGCAAACCGATTCGCATTTAAACGAGTGAATAGGAAAAAGATTGGAGCGATTATCGCAATCGTTGTACTGCTCATTGTCGCAACGATTATTGTGAAAAAAAATATTGGTGGAGCTGCAATTGACATTCAGAATCCAATCGAAGACAGTGTGGTTGTATATGAATCGGCAATCGACTTACGCGGTAAAATCAATCCAGGAGAATATCTTACAATAAACAACGAAGATATAGCGATAGACAGAAACGGATATTTTGAAAAGAATATTTCCTTGGAGCCAGGAATCAATAGTGTAGAGTTCAAGGTGAAGCGATTATTAGGGAAAGAGTCTATAACGGTTAAACAAATAATCTACCAACAATAAAACTTGTGTATTTGGCAAATTGCTTCGTTATGGAGCCCCGTCGGATCGGTCGGTGTACAATCAGCACACCTTCCTCGCCGACTTCCCCGCGCCGCGCACTTTATCCAAATACACAAGTGCCCGCGGGCCTGTCATTCCCGCGAAGGCGGGAATCCATTACAAAAATAATTTTATTATCATGGCTACAAAAAAAGTAAAACAAGCGGATGGAGAAGTGAAGGATATGGATCAATTGCTCGAATCGATGCAGAGTAAGTTTGGCGATGGAGCAATTATGAAGCTGAATGATATTAAGCGGGTACACGTGGATGTTATTCCGTCGGGCTCATTCTCGTTGGATATTGCATTAGGAGTGGGGGGATATCCAAAAGGACGTATCGTAGAAATTTATGGGCCAGAAAGTTCTGGGAAAACGACCCTTGCATTACACGCGATTGCCGAGGCGCAAAAGAAAGGGGGGCGCGCTGCGTTTATTGATGCAGAACACGCACTCGATCCTGACTACGCGCAAAAGCTCGGGGTAAGGGTAAACGACTTACTTATTTCACAGCCAGATAGCGGAGAAGAAGCGCTAAATATTCTAGAAAGCTTAGTAAGCTCGGGAATTCTCGACATTATTATTGTTGACTCGGTGGCAGCGTTGACGCCCCGTGCAGAAATCGAAGGAGAGATGGGTGCCCAGTTTATGGGATTGCAAGCACGTCTTATGGGACAAGCATTGCGTAAGTTGGTAGCACTCGCAGACAGAAAAAAGGTGCTCATTATTTTCATCAACCAGATTCGAGAAAAAATTGGCGTCATGTTTGGAAGCCCAGAAACAACACCAGGAGGTCGTGCGCTAAAGTTCTATTCTTCAGTTCGTCTTGATATCCGCCGCAATGCGCAGATTAAGAAAGGTGAAGATGTAATCGGAAACAGAGTAACGGTAAAGGTAGTTAAGAATAAAGTTGCTCCTCCATTCAAAGCGACTGAATTCGATATTATGTATGGAGAGGGGATTTCTTACGAAGGGGATATTCTTACTATGGGCTTGAAGATGAGCACAATCGATAAGAATGGAAATACCTATGCATTTGAAGGAGAAAAGCTTGGCGTGGGCGTAGAAGCAGCACGCGAAGCATTGAAAGCAAATAAGAAGATGGTGGAAGCAATTCGCAAAAAAACAAACGCAGCAATCGCACAGGCGATGAAAGCGATGGGAGAAAAAGAACCAGAAGCTCCAGTAAAAGAGAAAGAGGCAAAAGCCTAAAGAGGGAGCCGTATAAAAAGTAGCCCACATGGACGGGGGCTACTTTTTTATTGTAGAAAAAAGGTAGAGGATGTATTATGCACATATGAAATTCATTGCGGATTTACATATGCATTCAAAATATAGCCGAGCAACGAGTAAGGATATGATTTTGGAAGAAATTGATAAGGTTGCCGGCGAAAAGGGAATTACCGTTATAGGAACAGGGGATTGTACGCATCCGAAGTGGTTTAAGGAATTGTCTGATAAATTAGAGCCTGCAGAGCAAGGCTTGTTTCGATTGAAAAAGAAATATAAGCGTACAACGATGCGAGGCGTGGTGGCAGACACACGATTTATTCTTTCGGGCGAAATATCGAGTATCTATTCGCGCGGAGGAAAAACACGCAGAGTGCACAATATTATTTTGCTGCCATCGCTCGAGAGCGCGAAAAAATTAAATACCGAGTTAGGAAAGCGGGGGAATATCGTTTCTGATGGGCGTCCGATTTTGGGAATCGATTGTGAGGTTTTAGCAAAAATACTATTCGATATCGAACCAACAGCGATGATGATACCGGCGCATCTATGGACACCGTGGTTTGGCGTGCTTGGGTCGATGTCCGGGTTTGACTCGCTGCAGGAATGTTTTGGTGCATATACCGATAAAATAATTGCAGTAGAAACAGGGCTCTCTAGTGATCCGGCAATGAATTGGCAATGTTCCGGCTTAGATGCTGTTGCTATGATTTCAAATTCAGATTCGCATAGTCCACAAAAAATTGGACGAGAGGCGACAATTTTTGACGCAGAGCTGTCATATAAGGGAATTAGGGGCGCGATCATAAATAGCAGTCCCGCACATATGTCATCCTCGCGAACGCGGGGGTCCATGAGCGCTAACCGTATTATCGCGACACTAGAATTTTTCTCCGCTGAAGGAAAGTATTACCACGACGGGCATCGAGTATGTAATATATCGATGACGCCGAAGGAAACGAAAAAAAATAAAGGGTTGTGTCCGGTATGTAAAAAGCCGGTAACAGTAGGAGTACTTAATAGAATAGGGGTACTTGCCGATGCAAAGAGAGCGGTAACAGAAAAAGGAAATATGCGCACGGCAGAGAATTGCGTTCCATTTTATGCCGTTATTCAACTGGATGAGATTTTATCCGATACATTAGGAGTTGGCGTAAAGACAAAAAAAGTGCGGGCTGCGTATGAGCGGTTAATTATTGGATGTGGTACGGAACTTGATATACTGATGCATATTTCAGAAAAAGAGTTGAAAATACATGCGGATGAACAGGTGGTGCAGGGAATTATGAATATGCGCAAAGGCAACGTAACTATCCTGCCAGGGTATGATGGAGAATATGGGAAAATAAGTGTAAAAACAGATATCGCATGAAAAAGAAAATAGACACAATTCGCATTAAGAACGCCACCGCAAATAATTTAAAAAATATAAGCGTCGATATCCCGCTAAATAAGCTAGTAGTAATAGTAGGAAAGAGCGGGAGTGGAAAATCGTCACTCATATACGACGTTATCGTTAAGGCATCGCAAGGGCATTCTGTAGAGGCAGAAGTAGGACCGCTGCCGAAAGTATTTGCCATCAGCCAAAAAGTAAAGGCACAGGGGCGAATGAGCTTAGGGGAAACGAATAACAAGCGGTTACGAGAGATGGTGAAAGAAGTAAAGGCAGGAGACTTATTGATTGTGGATGAGCCATGCGCAGGAATGGCAAAAAAGGACAGAGATGGCATTGTAAGTCTTTTAAGAGAGATAGTAAAAATGGGCGCTTCAGTTATTGTTGTAGAGCATAACAAAGACATCATAAGAAGCGCAGAGTATGTGATAGAATTCGGCCCAGACGCAGGAGCAAAAGGAGGCGAGGTTATTTTCGAAGGTTCGATGGAGGAATTTAAAAAGGCAAAGACGCAAACCGCAGTGTATGCATTTTCAAATCGAGCTGAGCAAATTGATTATAAAAGGAATCCAAACAATAAAGCGCAAGCAATGCAGCGGAAATGGCTGGCGATAAAAGGAATTAATAAAAATAATATAAAAAACGGAGAAATGAAATTCCCGTTAGGGAGTCTCGTTTGTATTGCAGGGGGAATGGGCTCTGGTAAGTCGACAATGCTTTCTGTTGTGTATGGTGCTTTATTTAAGGGCGCTGGTGCATGGAAAGTAAGGAAGGGATTTGAATCGATTGAGGGAAAGACAAATATTAGACGATCATATTTTGTGGATCAATCCTTGTTGAGTGCAGTCGCAACGAGTACTCCAGCAACATATCTAGGCATATGGGATAGTATCCGGGATGTATATGCGAAACTTCCAGAAAGCAAAAAGCTGCGATTAGGGAAATCGGCCTTTAGCTTTAATATAAAAAGAGATAAAAAAACGAACGAAAAAATAAGTCGTGCGGTATATAAAGATAAGTCCATCGCTAATGTATTAGAAATGACGATAGATGAAGCAGTGGAGCTATTTGCGGAGAACTCCTTAGTAGTAAGGAAGCTAGGATTTTTACAGGAGGTTGGGCTGGGTTATTTAGAACTCGGGCAACGATCAAACACCTTAAGCGGGGGAGAGGCACAACGAGTGCGTTTAGCAAAGATACTATCCAAAAAACTAAGCGATCGATGTGTATATATTTTAGACATACCGTCTCGAGGGCTGCATTTAAGTAATTTGCCGACACTTATGAAAGTGTTACAAAAGATTATCGATAAAAATAATACGGTGTTGATAGCGGAAAACAGGGAAGAAATAATTAACAATTGTGATTATTGTATAGAGTTATAACTCTTGTTCCGCGCATCATTCGTTCGTATACTATAGTAAAGACATGATTATCTCATTTTTCTATTTATTTGTATTTTTGTTTGCCGCAATTATCCACGAAGTGGCACATGGTGCTATGGCATACAAGTTAGGCGATCCGACTGCAAAGGATGCGGGGCGGTTAACGTTGAATCCGGTAAAGCACATTGATCCGATGGGATCGATATTTCTACCGGCCATGTTGTTTATGTTGCAAAGCCCGATTTTGTTTGGTTGGGCAAGGCCAGTTCCATTCAACCCAGCATTTTTGAAGAGGCCAAAGAGGGATAGCGGGCTGATTGCACTTGCTGGTCCGGCGAGTAATTTTATAATTGCGGGAATATTTTATGGTATGCTCGCCATTTCAGGGGCGCATGTTGATATGTTTGCGCAGGTATTCCCTTGGCAAGGTGGCTGGTTTGCAACAATAAACCCAATATTACCAGGATTATTAGGGGTTATTGTACAAGTAAGTATGTGGCTCGGGGTTATTAACTTGGTCCCATTGCCGCCACTCGATGGGTCAAAGGTATTGTTTATGCTGTTGCCCAAAAAATGGTACGGGGTGGAGCTATTTTTGGAAAAGAATGGGCCATTCCTGTTAATGGGGCTGATACTCGTGTTACTATTTTTGTAAATAGAGGATAGAGAAAATTGCCAAATGCGCCCCAAAAGGCGCATTTGTTTTTTAGGGGGGCTTTTGATAAAATCAGGGTAACGCATCACAGTATGACCAATGCAGTAACGGTGCAAAGCATCGAAAAGAAGTTTGAGACACTCGCTCGTCCAGTACAAAAAAAGGTATTGGAGATTCTTGCAGTTCTAAAAAAAGAGGGTGTGTCAATCGAAGTGTTTTTAATCGGGAACAGAAAGATGCGAGCGTTGAATAAGAAGTATCGAGGGAAAGATGCTTCAACAAATGTGTTGAGTTTTGAAGAGCCGAAGCAATTTGTGCATCCCAAAGATGGAGTACAAAGGAAAGGAGAAATTTATCTTAATCCGGACATGTCGAGCGATTGGTGGGTTAAAAAGAGCAAAAAGAAAGCCGAAGGTTTTCTGGGAATAGACTTTTTACTCGTACATGGAGTGCTGCATCTCTTTGGATATGATCATATTGAGGATAAAGACGCTGTAACGATGGAAAAAAAAGAAGCGCAAATAATGAAGTCATTATAAAAGAGAAAACTATTATTTATTAGAAATTTACCCCACATGTTTATCACTGCACTTGATTTAGGAACAGCGGAAATAAAATTATTGGTTGCGGAAGTCGGTAAAGACGGAAAGCTATCAATCGTAGAGGCTATTAAAGTTCCTTCAGGGGGAGTGAATAAAGGAGAGGTAACCGACGTGGATGCTGCGGCCGTAGCACTTGCGGCGGCATTTGATGAAATTGCAGGGATTGATAAGTCAGTCCTCGATAATTTATTTGTGAATGTAAACGGAAAGCGCGTTATGGTAAATAGTTCGCGCGGAATCGCTGCAGTATCGCGAGGAACGAGCGAGATAAGTCAGGAGGATATGGATCGGGCAATTGCCGGGTCTGAAGCAATCAGGACAGATAAGAATTTAAAAAAGATTCATACATTAGTACAGGAGTATATTGTTGACGGAGTAGACCAAATCCAAAAACCGTTAGGAATGACTGGAACGCGATTAGAAGTTTCCAGTATGATCGTGAGCGCATTTAGCGAGATTTTAAATAATTTAACACAGGCAGTTGATCAAGCAGATGGACGTATCGAAGATGAAAATATTGTATATGGTCCGATTGCTGCTTCCCATGCCGCACTAACAAAGGCACATAAGGATCTAGGAGTAGTATTAATCGATATCGGCGCAGGAACAACAAGTATGGTAGTGTTCGAGGAAAATAAACTAGCGAGCATAAAGGTATTTCCTATCGGCGCAGCACATATCACAAACGATCTCGCGGTAAAGCTAAAGTCATCAATCGCAACCGCAGAAAAGATTAAGGTGAAATTTGGACATGCATCAGCGCGAGATATATCGACAAAAGAAAAGATTGATCTCAGTGAGGTTGATTCAAAGTTAAAAGGAGTAATTACGCGAAAGGAAGTTGTAGAGGTTATTGAATCGCGATTGGCAGAAATATTTGAGCTCGTAGGAAATGAATTGCGTGCAGTAAAGAAAACGCACTTGCCCGCAGGAGTGATATTGTGCGGCGGAGGTTCGAAGACCTCGGGTATTATCGAACTCGCGCGACATGAATTAAATTTGCCAGTGCATATGGCAAATTGTGAAGTGAATATATTTGATGTGGTAAGCCAAGACATGCTTGAAAAGCTTGAAGACGTGCAATTTATTGTAGCAGCAGGGCTGCTGGTCGAAGGGAGTCATCAACTGGGTGGAGGACACGACCCTGAAGGGAATCAGATCGTGAGAATAATAAAGAAAATATTTAAACAAATAATTCCATAACAAACTTGCGCTCTTAGCGAACTGCCGTAGCGCGCGAGATAAGACTCGCAGGTATTGCATTTCACCCAAGCGTACAAGATTTGAAACACTATTATGAAAGCGAAAAAAACAACAAAAGCAAAGCCAACAACGGCAAGCAAGGAAGCAGTGGAAGTAAAGCGGCCCGTGGTAAATAAAAAGGAAAAGAGCAAAGGAGAGAGCACATCAAAAGCAAAGCTAGTAAATACCGTGAAGGGAAGGGAGGAGCAAGTTGTGGTACGTATTAAGGTGATTGGTGTTGGAGGAGGAGGAGGGAATGCGATAACGCGCATGTACGAAGATTTTCCTAAAGGCGTTGAATTGATCGCAATCAATACCGACTTACAGGATTTGAATCAAGCGCAGGCAAAGAAGCGTATCTACATCGGCAAGAACCTTACAAAAGGAATGGGAACAGGAATGAACCCTGAGCTCGGAAAGCAGGCAGCAGAAGAAAATAGAGCTGAAATAACAGAAGCAATTAAAGATGCGGATATGATATTTGTCACCGCAGGTTTTGGAGGTGGCACAGGAACAGGAGCTGCGCCGGTGGTTGCTGAAATTGCAAAAGACTTAGGTATTCTTACCGTAGGTATCGTAACAAAACCGTTCGCATTTGAAGGAGGACAGCGAGCGCGCATTGCAGAAGAAGGTATCATCAGAATGAGAGATAGAGTTGATACGCTCATTACTATTCCAAACGACCGAATATTTTCCATTATCAGTAAAGACACTTCGCTAATGAAGGCATTCGAGGAAGTGGACAAGATTTTGCGAGATTCAGTACGAGGGGTAACAGAGTTGATTTTAACACCAGGAATTATCAACATCGACTTCGCAGACGTAAAAGCAGTCATGCGAGATTCAGGTTCAGCAATGGTTGGCTTGGGTATTGCATCGGGTAATGGTCGCGCCGGGAAAGCAGCGAGTGCCGCGATTAATTCACCACTGCTCGAGACCTCGGTTGAGGGTGCACGAGGAATTTTGTTGTGTGTTTCAGGAAGAAATGATCTTAAGATGCACGAAATCAATGAGATCGCGAGTGCAGTAGCAGAAAGCGCCGATCAATCTGCAAAGATTATCTTCGGAACGTATTATGATAGAAAGCTAAACAAGGGTCAGTTGAAAATAACATTAATCGCCACTGGTTTTTCAGACACGCTTACGCGTGATGGACGATACGATTCTTATTTCACTGAAAGTGCAGATCTTCCAGTGCGGGTAAGTAGCAGCCTCCCCTTCGAAGGTATTGCAAATCAGAATATGCGAGAGGAGCGGGAGGAAGTTAAGTCCACTCCCATCGAGCGAGTAGGGGCTGTAGATGATTACGAAGAAGAGGAAATAATCGAGGAGAAAGAAAAGGAATGGGATATTCCAGCTTTCCTGCGAAGGCGAAAAAAATAAAACGCTCCTGCGTTTTATCCTGAGCGAACCCGTCAGTAGGCGGGTGAGCCGAAGGATCTAATAAAAATCCAATAACCAATATCGGCGATAGCGAATTGTTCTGAATCCACGGCAGACAGACGGAGTATTCAATGCGGGGAGCTATTAGTCACTCACTCTATGTTCAAGACAGTGCTCAAGAGAAACGGTCAGGTTGTTCCGTTTAACATCGAAAAGATTGTAAAAGCAATTTACAAAGTGTCGGTTGCCGTAGGAGAAGAGAATTGGGAGCTAGCGGAAACGCTTGCAAAAGATGTTGTTACGCGCGTTGCTGATACAAAAAAAGGAACAACTCCTGAGGTGGAAGAAATTCAGGACATGGTTGAGCAGGTGTTGATCGAAACAGGGCACGCCAAGATGGCGAAGTCGTATATTTTGTATCGAGAGCATCGTGCAGATATTCGTCACCAGAAAGAGCAGATATTGAACAAAGAGGAGATTGATGAAGTTGATAAAAAGTTTGATCTTAACGCGCTTCGCGTTTTAGCAAGTCGTTATTTGGTTAAGGACGAAGAGGGTAGTGTTATCGAGACACCTAAGGAGCTTTTCCAACGCGTAGCAACACACATCACGATTGCCTCGCTATTTTACGATGCAAAGTTGTTCCAGCGACGCCCAGGCGGAACCGAACATCGCGTAGAAGATATCGAGTACAAGAAGCTTGATGGAAAGCTTGCAATAGGAAAGTACAAGTTGAACGAGTTCCATATAGAAGCATTGCATCGATTGTATACGCGCACCGCAGGGGAGCGAAAAATAAAAGTTTCCTGGGGAGAGTTGCTTGAGCTATTTAAGCAAGGATATTTTGATAAATATGCAGCTGAGTTAGAAGGGTACTATGCGTTAATGATTGGGCGAAAGTTTCTTCCAAACACGCCAGCAATTGCAAACTTTGGAAATCATTTGGGCATGGGGAGCGCATGCTTCACGCTAGGAGTTGAAGATTCAATTGACTTGATTATGGATACGCTCAAGTCAGCGGCGGTTATCTTTAAGTCAGGGGGAGGGGTTGGATACAATTTCTCACACTTGCGACCTGAAGGAGATTTTGTAAAAACGACGGGCGGCACTGCATCAGGCCCAATAAGCTTTATGTCGATGTTCGATAACATGACAGAAGTTATTAAGCAGGGAGGTATTCGACGAGGCGCAAACATGGGTATTTTGAACAGTAATCACCCAGACATTGAAAAGTTTATTAAAGCAAAGGAAGGAAACAAGGGCCTACGCAACTTCAACATATCGGTTATGTTGATGCCTGATTTTTGGAAAGCATTAAAAGAAAAGAAGCCGTATCAATTATTGAGCCCACGAAGTGGAAAAGTGGTAAAAGAAGTTGATCCAGAGCAACTCTTCGATTTGATCGCGTATCAGGCATGGGAGTCTGCTGAGCCAGGAGCGTTGTTTTTTGACAACATCAACGAACACAATCCGTTCTTGAAATCCATGGGGCCAATTGAAAGCACAAACCCATGCGGAGAGGTAGTGTTGTATCCATATGAAAGTTGCAACCTTGGTTCAATCAACGTATGGAGCTACGCAGAAAAGAATGGTGGTAAGAAAGCGCAATTTAATTGGGATCGGCTCGCAGCGGATATCCAAGTAGCAATGCGATTGCTCGATAACGTTATCGACGTAAATAAATATCCAATGCCGGAAATTGAGGCAATGACGCTTTCAACGCGAAAGATTGGGTTCGGCATGATGGGATTGGGAGATTTGTTGTATGAGCTGGAGATTCCGTATGACTCCAAGGAAGGTTTTGCCTTCATGGAAGACCTTATGGAATTCTTGAATTATCAGACAAAGGTTGCTTCTGTCGATCTTGCAAAAGAACGAGGACGCATGCCGATGTTCGATAAGTCTGCATACAAGGACGGCCAGATGCCATTCGCTGCGTTTAAAGACAAAGCATCATGGAAGCAAGATTGGAAAGGATTGGTTAAGAAAATGGAACAGCACGGTATTCGTAACGGATTTACGACCGTACTTGCGCCAACCGGATCTATCTCGATGATCGCAGGATGTTCTTCGGGCATTGAACCAGTATTTAGCCTTGTGTTTGAAAAGAGTATCACAATCGGAAGCTTCTTCTACGTCGATCCAGTATTCGAAGATCGCATGCAGCGCGAAGGGTTGATGGACGATGCATTACTTAAGGATGTTTCAGGAGTAAGCGGAAGCGTGCGAAATGTTTCATATATCCCACCGAAACTCAAAAAGGTGTTTGTCACATCCATGGACATTGCACCAAAGGATCACGTAAAGGTGCTTGGACTTTTGCAGCGTTGGACCGACTCTTCTATTTCCAAAACAAACAACTTACCAGCAACAGCAACCGTTGAGGATATCAAAGAAATTTATTTGATGGCACATGAACTCGGCTGTAAGGGAGTTACCGTGTATCGAGATAAGTCATTGACGCTACAAGTATTGAATGCAGGCTCTAAGAAGGGCGACAAGGAAAAGAAAGAAAGCGAGATGACTGTTATCAAGGATGAAAAAGCAAAGGGAATGGCAATCTATCACAAAGCAGGCGCGCCTACGAGTACGATAGAGCTAGGGCTATCTCCAGCACCATCAGCATTGAATGCAGACGATTTCGCTGGACAAGTAAAAGAAATTACGCATTGCCCAAGCTGTAAAACAAAGCTCGTCCGACAGGAGGGATGCAGAAAGTGCCCAAACTGTGGATGGGGATTGTGTAGCTAATACAAAGTAAAAAGCAGGGCTTCTCAGCCCTGTTTTTTCGTGATATCCTTTGCATTATGAGTAAAAAAGGACAAGAAATTTTTATATGGCTTTTAATAGTGATTGGGCTTGGCGCAATCGTATTGGGCATGTATGCTGCGGTGGCGAAGCCGGCTGTAGTAATAGGCGATTTAGTAATACCGGTATCGTCGGCGGATTGGAGAAAAGGAAATGAAAACGCAAAAGTAACACTCGTAGAGTATAGCGATTTTCAGTGTCCGGCGTGTAAATACTATTACGGCATCGTGAAGGAGTTAGAAAAAGAGAAGGGGGATGATGTGCAAATGGTGTATCGCCATTTTCCACTACAACAGCATGCGTTTGCAAAAACCGCAGCGATTGCCACTGAGGCAGCAGGGAAGCAGGGCAAGTTTTGGGAAATGCATGACATGCTCTTTGATCGACAAGAAGAATGGTCGGTGAGTGAAAATATACAACAATCGATAGTAGAATACGCGACACTTATTGGATTGGATATTCCCAAATTTATAAGTGACGTACAGTCAGTAGATCTTGCGAGCAGAGTAGAACGTGCTATAACTGAAGGAGGAACACAAGGCATACAAGGAACGCCAACGTTCTTTATAAATGAAACGCAAGTTCGATTTCAATCATACGAGGAGCTGAAGCAATTAGTTGAGGATGAATTGAATAAATAATGTTTTCTGAATTGTCATTCCCGCGGAGGAGGGAATCCAGTGCTCTATAGATTCCCGCCTCCGCGGGAATGACAGAATTATAAAAATGGATACTAGTAAGAACAACACAATAATCGTCTGGACGATACTTGCGCTGAGTGTAGCTGGATTTACTGATGCAGTGTATTTGGCGATGAAGCGAATAATCGGAAGCCCAATAAACTGTTTCGCATTTTCAGGCTGCGATACCGTAGCGCAATCAACGTATAGTGCTATTTTCGGCATTCCGTTGTCATTATTGGGCGCGATTTTTTATGCGGTGACGATTATTCTGATAACGTATTATCTACAACGAAGGACAAAAAAAGGATTACAACGAGTACTTGCAATGGCTATATTGGGTGGAGTGTTTGCACTATACTTATTTGCTCTGCAGGCGTTTGTAATAAAAGCCTGGTGTCTGTATTGTGTTATTTCGGATACGATCGGAGTTGTTACTGCATTGTTGGCCATAGATCTCTGGAAAAAAGAAAAATAAAGAAATAAGCCCCATTCCTTGCCGAGGAGCGGGGCTTTTATTTGGGCATATAAAAAAGCGCCCCGGACATAAGTCCGGGGGAGGGGGTTAAGCAGCGAGAATTTTGATTTCCCCGAAGCTTTCATGAACGGTAGTAACGCGTACGGTACTAACGCCGCTCATCTCAAGTAGTTTGACAAAGAGATGTATGATTTCGAGGATGTTGCGCGGCGCAATTCCTTCGAGGCAAAGCTCATGCTCTGCGTGGTTGCCGAGAAGAAGATTATGAGCCGCTGGGATCGGGCGAACGACGGAAACAAACAATGCGGGAGGGTTTTGAACAGTGCGCAGAAGAATGCAGTCACCCGCCTGAGGTTTTGTCTCCGTGGTTTCGTCGAGCATTTTTATCAGTAGCATCGTTTTGCCTCCTATGTTCCAGCTGAGCTGGGAATATTTGATCTGGAAATATTGTATAACATAATGTGTAATATGTCAAGATGACGAGAATGTATTTATTTGGTATCGTAAATCCATGTTAAAAGGAAGAAAAAAGTTCACCCCAAGCGAGGTGGAATTAGAAGTTTTAGAGTTTTGGAAACAGGACAAAACATTCGAGCGATCGGTTAAAAAGCATGCGCCGAAAGGAGACTACGTATTTTACGATGGCCCACCGTTTGCAACTGGATTGCCCCACTATGGGCATATTTTAGCCAGTGTTATTAAGGATGCCGTCCCTCGATATCAGACCATGAACGGTAAGCGAGTAACGCGTCGCTGGGGGTGGGATTGTCACGGACTGCCAGTAGAAAATCTTATCGAAAAGGAGCTAGGACTGCAGACAAAAAAGGATATTGAGAATATTGGTATTGAGACATTCAATGAGGCTGCGCGGGGAAGTGTTATGGCGTTTGCGCATGATTGGAAAAATGTCATTCCTCGTATTGGTAGGTGGGTAGAGATGGAGCAGGATTATAAGACGATGGATACCAGCTTTACCGAATCGGTAATGTGGGTATTTAAGACGCTCTATGATAAGGGTTTGGTGTACGAAGGATTTAAGTCTATGCACGTTTGTCCGCGATGTGAAACGTCACTCTCTAACTTCGAGGTGGCATTAAATTATAAAGACATCGATGATATTTCGACCTATGTAAAATTTGCAGTTGCGGGAGAAAAGAATACGTATTTTATTGCATGGACAACAACACCATGGACATTGCCAGGGAACGTTGCGCTAGCAGTGAATGCAAAAGTGGAATACGTAAAAATTGCTGCAAAAACTGAAGCAGGTATAGAGAATTATATTTTGGCAAAAGACCGCCTGGAGCTGATTGAAGGAGAATACACAATCCTGGAAACAGTTAAAGGGAAGGACCTTGTCGGAAGGGCGTATGTGCCGATGTTCGACTATTACCAGAAGGGTGAAATAGAAAATCGAGAGAATGGTTGGAAGGTGTATTCCGGTGATTTTGTGACCATGGAAGACGGCTCAGGGATAGTGCATATTGCCCCTGCGTTTGGTTCTGACGACATGGAATTAGCTCGGGTGAATAAGTTGCCATTCGTGCAGCATGTGGGCATGGACGGGCATTTTAAGGCCGAAGTAGTGGATTTCCCTGGATTAGCTGTAAAACCGCGGGATGACCATAAAGCAACCGATATCGAGGTTATAAAATGGCTTGCACATCATAATAATTTGTTGAAAAAGCAAAAGTTGGTTCACTCGTATCCGCATTGTTGGCGCTGTGAAACACCATTACTGAACTACGCAACATCCTCATGGTTTGTGGAAGTTACAAAAATTCGCGATACGAAAAATGGGCTTGTAGAAAATAATAAAAAGATAAACTGGGTTCCTGAACACATCAAAACAGGGCGTTTTGGCAACTGGGTTGCTGATGCGCGCGATTGGGCAGTATCGCGAACGCGATTCTGGGGAGCGCCACTTCCGGTATGGCGTTGCCAAGAGTGTGGAGAGTTAAAGGTAATCGGTTCTGTTGCAGAGATAAAAAAGAATGGGCCGAAATCAGGCAACACATATTTCACATTGCGTCATGGACAGTCAGAAAATAACGCAGCGAATATCGTAAACTCGAATCCCAAGACCCCGTCACATTTGACAGAGAAGGGGAAGAAGCAAGTTGATGCATCGGTAAAAGCATTTGCAAAACAATTAAAAGGCAAGAAGATTGATATAATCTTTGCGTCTGATTTTATGCGTGCACAGGAAACGGCAGCAATTGCGGCGAAGGTGCTCGGGTATGATGCAAAGATTGTTACGGACAAGCGACTGCGCGAAATAAATTGTGGCATTTTTAACGAACGACCTTTAGCCGATTATCATGCCTACTTTGCATCGATGGAAGAAAAGTTCGATAAAGGTGCGCCAAAAGGAGAAAGCCTCACCGAGGTTAAAAAGCGTATGGCGGAGTTTGTGTATGAGATAGATAAAAAGTATGCGGGGAAGAATATTTTGATCGTTAGTCACGAGTATCCAATTTGGGCATTATTTGCGGGCGTACAAGGGTATAATGCAGAGCAGGCCGTTGCAATGCGTAAGGGCGATAGAGATTTTATCGTGAATGCAGAAATAAAGAAATTAGATTTCAGTATCATCCCACATAATAAAAATTATGAATTGGATTTACATAGGCCCTATATTGATCGGGTGGATTTTACCTGTAGCAAAGGGCATACAATGAAGCGCGTTCCAGACGTATTCGATTGTTGGTTCGAATCGGGCTCAATGCCATACGGACAAGCACATTATCCGTTTGAAAATAAAAAGAAATTTGAAAAGCAGTTCCCCGCAGAATTTATTGCAGAAGGAGTCGATCAAACGCGCGGATGGTTTTATAACTTATTAGCGTTATCAACGGGGCTATTTGGAAAGCCTGCATTTAAAAACGTTGTTGTGACGGGCATGATTCTTGCCGAGGATGGACAAAAAATGTCCAAGAAGCTGAAGAATTATCCAGACCCGATGGAGATGGTGCAGAAGTATGGCGCGGATGCACTTCGCTTGTATTTGCTTTCTTCGCCCGTTGTTCGCGCAGAAACATTGCAGTTTTCAGAGAAGGGAGTCGATGAACTATATAAGAAAGTAATTGCACGATTATGGAACGTATATAGTTTCTACGATATGTATGGAAAAGAGCAAAAAGTAATCGCTCGTCCAAAAGGAAAAATAACAGCATTGGATGCGTGGATGTTAGGCCGCCTCGATGAGTTAATTGCCGAAGTAACCGCATCTATGAATAGCTATGAGCTTGATCGCGCAGTCCGTCCGATTGGGCAATTTGTTGACGATTTATCAACATGGTATGTGCGTCGTTCGCGCCGCCGATTCCAAAAGCCGGATGATAAAAAAGATTGGGAACTTGCGTCGAAAACGTTAGCGTATGTGTTATTTGAAACCAGTAAAGTATTGGCGCCGTTTACGCCATTCTTTGCCGATGCGCTGTATAAGTCGTTGAATCAGAAAAAGAACGCCTCAGTGCATTTGGAAAATTGGACTAAGAGCGCGACTTCTGTAGCGATAAAGGCGAGTATGAAGGCAGGTATCGCGATGGCCGAAGTAAGAACATTGGCGAGCCTGGCGCTTGCAAAACGCGCACAGCTGGGTATCAAGGTGCGTCAACCGCTTTCCACGCTTACTGTGCAATCAACGGTTGCAGGATTAAAAACAAATAAAGAATTGTTGGAAATTCTTGCAGACGAAGTAAACGTAAAAAAGATTATCGTAAAGCAAAAGGTTGAAGGAGTTGTAGAATTTGATACGCGCATCACGCCGGAGCTTTTGGAAGAGGGGATCGTACGCGAAAGTGTGCGCATGGTTCAAGGACTACGACAAGATGCAGGGTATGAACCAAAAGACAGAATAATGCTATTTGTTGACAGTGCCGCGCTTGGTGATGTAATAAAAAAACACGAAACACTATTGAAAAAAGAAGTAGGTGCGAAGTCTATTGTGTTCGCACCAGAAGCAGAGCATATTGACGCATATAGCGAATTAGTAGTTGATGGCGAGAGAATTTGGTTTGGGATAAAAAAATAAAAATAAGAATGTAGCTCTGTCATTCCCGCGAAGGTGGGAATCCAGTGCAAGAAAAATAAAACCATGCTAGCAGACATTGGATTAGGAATATTTGTCGCTTTAATAGCCTCAAACCTATTTGGAATAGAGGTGTCTGCGCAACTCGTAGGCATCTCGGTTTTGTTCGCATTATTGCCAGACGCAGATTTTTTGGTCCACGCTATTGCGCATCGCAAGGTAGGCGGAAAGTACGCGCATGTGCATCGTGATCTATTTCATTATCCATTGCTCTATTTAGGTATTGGAGGGGTATTCGCCGCGTTATTCGGAGCGGTGTGGTTCTTTGTATTCATGGCGGCATCGCTGGCGCATTTTATACACGACTCTATGGGAATTGGATGGGGTATTAAGTGGATGTATCCATTTTCTAAAAAGATATCCAAATTGTTCTCAACAAAAGAGGGCGATTTATCAATGAACGCCTCAGCGACATGGTCTGAGGAAGAGTTAGAAAAGGTGGCGGAAGAAAAAGGAAATGAGCACTGGATACGAGATGTGTATTTTCGATGGCATCCAGTGGGAGTAATAGAAAATGTAGTATTTATTGTTGCGATAGTAACACTTCTTTATGTTATATATGGATAAGCTCGACATCTCAATTCAGGTAGTGAATTACAATACAAAGAAATATCTTGAGGTGTGTCTTGATGGAATGGTAAAGGATTTAGAGGGTGAAGCAATTCAGTGGGAAGCGTTGGTATTAGATAACGCATCCGCTGATGATCTGACCGAATTGGGGGAAAAATATGGGCAGTTACCTGTGCGATTTTTGCATTCGGAAAAGAACCTTGGGTTTGGTGGTGGACATAATAAGATAGCAAAAGAAGCACGCGGAGAGTATATATTGTTGCTTAACCCGGATATTGAATTCGTTGAATCAAAAACCATAAGGCGCTTATTGGAGGAGGCGAGAAAGAAGGGTGTGGCGGTTATCGGTCCTCGGCTTATAACAAAAGAAAGTGTCACACAGGCATGGGATCACGGAGAACTAAAAGGGCTTAAAGCATGGGTAGAAAATAATAAGGGAGATAGCTATTGGAAAGAAAGGGCAACCCCAGGGATTGTCGCATGGGTTTCGGGTGCTGCGTTTTTAATACGAAAAGATACATTCGAAGAGATTGGAGGATTTGACGAGAATTTCTTCCTGTACAAAGAGGAAGAAGAATTAAGTTTGCGATTAAGACAAAAGGGGTATGCGTCGTGGTATGAGCCCTCGATCATAATGAGGCATATTGGATCTGTGGTTGCAAAGAAAGACGACCACATGGGCGCATCAAAAGCGTATTACATCAAGAAGCATTTCAAAAGACGGCCGGCATATTATGTTGCGCGATTGCTTGCGGCCCTCAAAATTGGGTAAAGCTTATAAAAACTTTATGCTATAATACTGGATATGCTATCCACTATTTTTGTTTCATTACCGATATTCTTTATTGTTTTTGCCGGCTGGTTATTTCAAAAAATGAAGATTATGCAAGGGGATTGGGTGCATCAGGCAAATGCGTTTGCATACTATGTTGCTCTACCTGCATTGATTACGGTGAGTCTTTGGGGTGTCAATTTCCGAAGCCCCGAAATTTTGAGCTTATTAGGAGTAAGCGCCGTAAGTATGGTTGTTTTTCTCGCACTGCTGTTCATCGTGCTCTCGGTGTGGAAGGTATCGCGCGAGACAAAGGCAGCGTTATTCCTTACTGCTGCAACAGGAAATACATTGTACATGGGAATCGCGCTTGTGGAGGCGGGATTTGGGAAAGATCATGTGCCCGCAGGCGCATTAGTAGGAAACGTGTACCTCATCATCCCGCTCGTACTTTCGATGCTCGTAGTGAATTATTGGCATACAAAAGAACACAGTATTAAGAATGAGTTAATGGAATTTTTAAAGAATCCATTAGTACTCTCGATGGTGCTCGGCGTTGTGTTGAGTTTTATCCCTGAAGCGGGAAGCGCTATTATCGGAAGCATTAAAAAGACAATGACGATGCTCGGAAGTACGTCATCGCCGGTAGCATTGTTTGCCTTGGGTGGGTTTCTCTATGGGAAGTTTTTGAAAAAGGACTTGCATCTTGTTATATCCATTGCAACCATAAAAATGATATTGTTCCCGTTGATTGTATTTGGTACCTATATCTATTTTGGCAAAGGAGGCGATGTGGAAATCCCTGTGCTTCTAGCCTCAATGCCGGTGGCAGTAACTACGTTTGTTATTGCCGAAAAGTTTAAACTCAATACCGCACTCGTAGGGAATGCAATCGTATTCGCAACAATACTATCCTTCATCACTACGCCAATCATATTACTCTTACTTCGATAAAAGCTATGTCCTACATCATTAATACAAAGGAACTCGCAAAAACACCGCTCCGCAAAAAAGCACTCGCTATTGTTGAAGCAGGATATGCAGCAATCGACATTAAAAAATCTATTAAAAAACGTATAACCGTACAGAAAGGCGTACTTACAGTAGAACTTCCCGATAAAAAGGTAGGCAATATTCGCATCGATTTAAACGATTATAAACGCGTATTTTTAGTGGGGATTGGTAAGGGGTCAGCCTACGCAAGCGTAGCCCTTGCAGGTGTGCTAAAAGACCGTATGACGCGAGGAATTGCGATTGACGTAGAAACGGTGGCAAATAAAAATACACGGCTCGAGCTGCTCGTAGGGACGCATCCGTTGCCTTCGCCAAAGAACGTAAAAGCAACACAAAAGATCATACGCATGGTAAGCAATCTTGAAGCCGATGATTTGGTTATTGTATGTATGTGTGGTGGAGGGTCAGCACTTGCCGTTGCGTCAGATGAAGAGCTGCAAGCATCAACAACGATTTTTAAGGAACTAACAAAAGCAGGCGCAAATATTATCGAGTTGAATACAGTGAGAAAGCACGTATCCGATGTTAAAGGAGGGAATCTTGCGAAAACAATTTATCCAGCAACGTTACTGACACTTATGGCGTCTGACGTTATTGGAAATGATATGGAAATGATCGCATCTGGTCCGACGATTTGTGATACAACAACCGTTGCACATGCAGCAGCAGTATTAAAAAAATATGGAGTTTCAGGAGGAGGCATTACATTAAAAGAAACACCAAAGGAAGAAAAATATTTTAAAAATACAAAGAACGTATTATTTGTATCGAATAATGACGCAGTACAGGCAATGGCAGAAACGGCAAAGAAGCTCGGGTTTAAGTCAAAAATAAAAAGTGTTACATTTGAAGGAGAAGCAAAAGAGGCGTTGTTTCCGATTGTACGGACTATTAAAAAAGGGGAAGCGATATTTATGGCAGGGGAGACAACCGTAACATTGAAAGATATTGCAGCAGATAAAAAATTAGGAAAAGGAGGGAGAAATCTCGAAGTTGCCCTAGGGGTTGTGCATGCATATGCAGAGAAGCCAGAAAAGCTCGCAGGCATTATTGCAATATCGTATGCAAGCGACGGGCACGATAATAGTATTGCGGCAGGGGGAATAGCCGATACATATACGCTAAAGGCAGCGCGCACTGCGAAGCAAGATGTGGGGAATGCGTTGGCGAGTCATGCCTCACTCGATTTTTTCAAGAAGAATGGAAATATGATATCGGTAAAGACCGAAAGCTTTAACGTTGCCGACCTTATGCTTGTTATTCGAGAAAATTGACATATAGGTTGTACTGAAGGATACTTTATATAGTACCATTGGGCATGTAACCGAGAGGAGGCTGCTGTGGAGACTAACGAAGAGTACTACGGGCGTAAAGGCGTACAAGATTCCGGAGAGATCCTGCATTGGGTCTCGATCGCAATGGTCGCAGTGCTTGTGATTGTGGCCATGCTCCATGGCGTAGATCGCTACATTTGCGAGCTGCCAACGTGGCTTGTACCGCCGAAATGACGAGGCAAAGAAACGCAAAAGGGCGGCTCGAAGAGCTGCCCTTTTTCTTTTTGTTCTGAGGGGGTATACTAAAGGCATGCAATTTAACCTGTTCCCAGTGAATTCAGGTGATGTGAATTATAAAACAGTACGAAATAAAGAGTAGTTCATGTCAGAATTTATACAGATGAGCAAAGCGAATCCGCGACGAAGAGTGGTTGCTCATATGCATGAATTAGAAAATATATGAAGAAATTGGGATACATTCGAAAATATGTTCTTAAATCCATTGTTGTGGATCGTTTTAGTTATTGCAGGAGCTGCGGGTGGATATTATGCGCGGCAGGCAATCGGGCTGAAGAAAAAAAATAATATTGAGCAAATCATCGAACGACAAATCGATGAAGCAAAAGTAAAAGCAAAGGAAATAGTTCTTGAGGGGCAAGAAAAGGCCGCGAATCTTATCGAGGAAGCGAAGCGCGATGAGCGTGAGCGAAAGCTTCAGCTTGATCGTTTGGATGAGCGTCTTATAAAAAAGGAAGAATCGCTTGAGCGTGACTTGCACAGTGTGCGAGATAAAGAAACGAAACTTAACGAAGAAACTACTGCATTAAAGAAGAAAGAGGACGAGATAGAAGGATTGCGAACAGAGGCAGAAGCGATTGTACAAAAAAATGCAGGAATGACGCGCGAAGAAGCGCTTGCATTGATTGTAAAAAAAGTGCAAGAAGATCATCAGAAAGATCTCGCATTAACGATTCAAAAGCTTGAGCGTGAGCGAGTAGAAGAGATAGAGAAAAAGAGCCTTGATATTTTAACCACTGCGATTCAGCGATATAGCCGAAGTCACGTGGCCGAAGTAACAACAAGTATTTTCCATCTTCCGAACGAAGATTTAAAGGGAAAGATTATCGGCCGAGAAGGACGTAACATCAAAGCCCTTGAGCGGTTGACGGGTGTCGAGTTTATTATTGACGAGGCCCCTGACTACATCGTGGTTTCTTCGTTTGATCCAATGCGTCGAGAAGTAGCAAGCTTAACACTTGAAAAGTTGCTTAAGGATGGTCGCATTCAACCAGCTCGTATTGAAGAAAAAGTAGAGGAGGCAAAGAATGAACTTACAAAGCGGGCATTTGATATCGGAGAGCAGGCAGCGCATGAAGTAGGTATTTACGACTTGCCAAAGGAGTTGATTCAGCTTTTAGGCCGATTGCACTTCCGAACAAGTTACGGACAAAATGCATTGGTACACTCTATTGAGTCGTCCCATTTGGCCGGCATGATTGCTTCTGAATTGGGTGTAAACGCAGACCTTGCACGCAAGGCAGCGCTCTTGCACGATATTGGTAAAGCAATCGACCACGAAGTTGTTGGAAGTCACGTAGAGCTTGGACAGAAGATATTGAAGAAATACAATATAAGCGAAAAGGTTATTCAGGCAATGGAGTCGCATCATGAAGATTATCCATTCGCATCGCCAGAGGCATACATTGTTGCAGCAACCGATGCGTTGTCCGCAGCGCGCCCAGGGGCACGACGAGAAAACATCGATAACTATATCAAGCGACTCGAAGAGCTTGAAAAGATTGCCGGTGAGTTTAGCGGCGTAAAGCAGGCATACGCAATCTCTGCAGGACGTGAGTTGCGCATTTTCGTAACACCTGAGAAGATGGACGATTTCGCTGCATTTCAGCTTGCACGCGATGTTGCTAATAAGATTGAAGGGGAGTTGAAATACCCTGGAGAAATCAAGGTGACGGTTATCCGCGAGATGCGTGCAGTGGAATATGCGCGTTGATACGCGCATATGAGGGCGAAGCTATGAGTGCAATTGGATGGAGAGCAGTGGAGTATGCAAGGTAAGAGAGAGAAATAAAAAAGGCGGCCATGGGGCCGCCTTTTGGTTATGCGCGAAGAGCTTCGCTTGCCTTGCGCGCTAGAGAGAGAATATATGTCTTCTCGTTGCGCAGTATAGGCTTATGAAGTTTTAAGCGAACAAGAATAGTGGCGCCCGATGTTTCCGACCCAAGCACCTGCTTCTCGTCGCAATTATACCGCATAAGTGAGCGCACAATGATTGCATACTCGGCCTCCATCTGGAAGATTCCCTTCGCAAGGCGAACGAGCAAGTGGATGGTTGTGCTGCCCCATTCCGTGTATCCGCCTTCAGGCATGTCCTGGCCGAGGTAGGTGAGTGTCGCAATCGGCTTGCCTCCCTTAACTACCTGAGCATGGTGTAACTTCGGAATCGTTTCCATGTGCGTACTCCTTTTTGTTTCGAATTGCTTCGAAAATGGCGAATGTTGGACGGCCCGCTCATTGGCCCGCAAGTTAAATAACTAAATATATAATAAACCACAATCGATGATATGTCAATATATTGCGGAACTATTGTTTACACCGCATAAATACTATATAATTTGAGTATAAGTAAATAAGTCAAAGGTCGAGTAGTTTAAAAGACATTAACTAGCGATATGGGGATGCGAATTTCGTTGATCCATTATCACTGGGGACATGTGTATCTCTCAATGAACAAAGTAGAATTAATCGACGCAGTACAGGCAGCCGCAGGCATCGAAGTAAAGAAGCAGGCAACTGCTGCTGTAGAAGCAGTGTTCGATACAATCGCAGGGGCATTGGCACGAGGAGAAGAAGTTGCAATCTCAGGTTTTGGTAGCTTCAAGGCAACCAAGCGAGCCGCTCGAATGGGTGTAAACCCAAAGACTGGTGAAAAGATCCAGATCGCAGCATCTGTAGCTCCTAAGTTCAAAGCTGCAAAGGCTTTCAAGGACGCAGTTAAGTAACCAGCCCAAGGCTGGTCCGCCTCGGGCGGAAATCATTTCTCAAAAACATCCACTTGCGTGGGTGTTTTTGTTTACAAATGATATACTAGAGACATGGGTGAAAATAAAAAAATAATCGAAGCAGTCGATGGATTTAAGCGATTAGAGGGGGCAGAAATTGGATCTGATTCGCGTAAGCCATTAATAGAAGGATTGTATAAAAAAGGCATAAAACACGCAGAAGTGCTTGAGGCGCTTACAGCATGGACAATTGAGCGAGAAAAGATTGTCGAAGCATTGGGACGTACGCTAGAGGCGTGTATTGGATTTGAAATAGATCGGGCAAATATATACGCTGAGGGTGGATATAGAAACGAAGCACTCGATGTATTGTACGAAGCACTGTATATTGCACAGCAAGAAAATAAGCTTGAGCTTGAGCTTGAGAAAGAGATAAGAAAAGAAATAGCGCAAATGGACGGCGCAGAATAAGAAGAGGAGTAATAAAAAATCCGTCAGCCTAGGGCTGACGGATTTTTTATATCTTATTTTCGAATACGATCGTTCATCTTGAAGAACAATTCGTATGCAGTTTTTAATTCCTTGAGCGATTCTTTTGCGAGTGCTCGCACATGATCTTGTGGGTCGATCACTATCTCAGGGGAGACGGTGGCATCATTTTCTGTAGATTCTACTGCAGGAAGGGAAGTGGGTTGCTTGTCCGAAGTGCTTTCTTCCTTGGCTTGTTTTGGCTGAAGCGGTTCAATGCTCGTAGTATAATATAAGTCAGTTGCCTTATCTGTTAACGTCTTTGCGTTTTTAATCGATTTGTCTGCTTGCGTAAGATACTTTTTTAATGTATCGGTATTTACGAGATTTTGCTTGTCGAGTTTCTTGAGGTCGCTCGAAATCTTGATACTGCGCAACTGCACAACATCGTAGATTGTTTTAGTTTGAAAAATGAGAATAAGATTACCAATTTCTTTCAATTCTGGTGCATAAACAGCTTCGCGCCATTCTTTGAGATCTTTAGCGATTGTCTTGATGTCTTCAAGGGAAAGATCTTCGTTTTCGAGTTGTTCGGCGAGGGTGTCGTAATATTCGCTTGAAGTCGCAAGCTTTGCAAGGAAGTCAGCTTGTGCAAGGCTCCATGCGTCGTCTAGTTTTAATGCGGTTAATGCGTCTACGATATTTTTAATTTCGGTCTGTGAAGAGGAAACGATTTCGCGAAGGATTGCTTTGCGCTGATCTTCGGTAAGTACATCGGTGGCTGCTTCTTTAGCAATTGTAGTATTGATAAATGGAAGTGGTTCAGCTGCTTGAACGCTCGGAGTAGCAATAAAAATTCCGCCCAAAAATGCGAAAGCAAGAGAAGATACTGATATGATAAAGGAAGAAATACGGGTTTGCTTTTGCATAGATTTATTGAGCGATCTGTTCAAGGATATCGTTGATCTGCCGTTCGGCTGGCACTTCGGCTGAATCGCTGTCGATTAAGAATGTGTCGACGCTAGCGGTTTCAGGGGTCGTAGTTGCAACTTCAGCTGGTGCAGACATAAGGCGCAGTGAAGCGGCTGGGGCTGCAACGGGAGCGATGTTTTGAATCTCGGCTATTTTTGTCAAAGTCATTTGGTTGGACGTATCGAGATAATCGATAGTCTCCAAAGTAATCTCGATTGAGCTATTAATCTCGTCTGCTTCAGCAGTTAAGCTGCGCTGATTAAGCCCTTCAAGCGCGAGAGGGGAATACGTTTCATTGATGTAGGTTGTTCCTCCGAGGAGTATAACTATTCCGATTACCCCAGCTCCAAGAATAGCGGAAAGACGAAAGAAGGTGCTTACGCGTTGTTCGGTAGCAGGGACCTGAGGGGAAGCTAAAAGAAGCATGCGAGAATGCTTTGTATACGCAGAATCAGGAGTGATTTGCTTTAGGCTTCGTAGGGTTGTAAGAATGTCATTTTCCATGATGCGTTATGGTAGCTCGTTGAGGAGCGCTTTCAACTGCTTAATAGCTCTGTGCTGGAGTACGCGAATTGTCGTCTCTGGTTTTTTAAGAATGCGGGCTATTTCGGAGGGTGTAAGCTCTTCGACATAGCGCATAATGATAATATCTTGATATTCCTGCTTAAGTTGCTTAATTGCAGTTTTTACTGTGGTTACTTGAAACTGGAAGTGTAGAGAATCTTCAACCGTTGATTCATGGCGAGGGATCTCTGCTTCATTCAAGTCTTCGATATCGAGCGTTGTCTTTTTGGTCCGGTAATGGTCAATGACCTTATTACGGGCAATTTGGTAGAGGAGGCTCGAGAAAGGGAAGCCCTTATCGCGATATGTTCCCATATTCTGCCAAGCATTCAAAAAAACATGATGGGTGATATCCTCAGCTTCTTCACGATGACTGACCTTGAGATAGACAAATCGGTAGATTTGTTCGTGGTACTTATCGTATAGAAGGCCAAAAGCCAAGGCGTCACCTCCGATAGCTCGCTCAATTATGGACTTTTCTTCGTCATCTAACATATAGAACGAATTAGGCCTGATTTAGTTTCAATTCTCCTTAATTTACTAGGTAGTAGAAGGAATCTACTGCGGTAATTACTACAATACCACAAATACACTCAAAAATCTAGGAAATAATGTGCCACAGGTGCAGGGTAAATAAAAAACCACCCGAAGGTGATCTTTTATTTTTCTGAGCGGTAGACCGGGCTCGAACCGGCGACCTCCTCCTTGGCAAGGAGGCGTTCTACCACTGAACTACTACCGCTTAGTGAATTGGAGTATACTATATATAGGAATCAATTTCAATAGGAAGCAGCCCCTAAAAAGATAAAAAGTTACAATTTAAAGCACTTCCTGTATACTAAGTACATAAGTTACTATTATTATGACCAAAGAAAAAATACAACATAACTTCTTTTTTATCTTGCTGGGGGTGATGACGGTCGCTGGATTGTTTTTGTTAAGCCCTTATGCAGATGTATTTTTTATCGCAATTATGTTTGCGATCATATTCAGACCAATGCATCGCTGGATTAGGGAAAAGTTACACGGGAGAAATACCGCAAGTGCAGTTATTTCCACGATCGTAGTAATGTTAGTGGTGCTTGTGCCGTTAAGCTTATTCGGTTATCAGATTTTTAACGAAGCAAAGGGTCTCTACATTTCGATCGCCGACGGGGGATTGGAAAGCGGGATAATCGCAAACATGGTTAATGTGCTGCAGCAGTATGTTCCACAAGTCGCTCCAACACTCGCGGCGGATATTGGGCAATATGTTGGAAACGGATTGCAATGGGTGGTAACAAATTTAGGCGCAGTTTTTTCAAGTGCGGTGGCTATGATAGTTAATTTTATTTTCATTCTTTTTACGCTCTTTTTCTTATTTAGAGATGAGGACATATTTAGAAAAATGATTTTAGCCGTAAGCCCGCTCGAAGATACGCACAGTAGCGAACTACTCGACACAATAACGGCCGCAATAGCTTCTGTTACCAAGGGGACGATCATGGTGGCTTTCTTGCAGGGCATTCTTGCGGGAATCGGCTTTGCTGTTGCGGGTGTCCCGAGCCCTGTGCTTTGGGCGAGTGTTGCAGCATTTGCAGCAATGATTCCTGCAGTAGGAACGGGCTTGGTCGTTGTACCGGCGATTATTTTCTTGGCATTTACTGGGCACGTAGTAGCGGCAATCGCGCTCGCTATATGGGGAATTGGAGTTGTTGGATTGGTTGATAATTTCCTCCGCCCAGCATTACTGAGCAGGGGAATCAAGATTCATCCACTGGTCATTCTTTTCTCGACATTTGGAGGGTTAAAGTTTTTTGGGATTGTTGGGTTCTTCCTTGGCCCTGTTGTCTTGGCGATACTGTTTGCAATGTTCGAAATGTACCCGCGTATTATCGGGAATCACACACAAGAAGGAGAGGTGTAAAGTATGTAAAGCGCCCCTATTGGGCGCTTTTTTGCTCTTGCAAAAGAAAATGAATCGCCTATACTAGTAAACTCACAATAACCATATATAACAGAATGAAAACAAAAATTGTTGCAACTATTGGACCAAAGTCTGATTCATACGAAGAGTTAAAGGCTATGGCAGAGGCTGGATTAAATATTGCTCGCATGAACTTTTCTCACTGCACGGTAGAAGAATATCGCGGACGAAAAGAACATATTGCACGCATAAATAAAGAGTTGGGAACAGATATCGAAATTATGCAGGACTTACAAGGTCCGCGTATTCGCGTAGGAAAATTACCAGCAGAAGGCGTTGAGCTTAAAGAAGGTGAAACGTTTGTTTTCTCTTTTGAACAAAGTGAATATGTTCCAGGAGGAATTATTCCGATTGACGATGCCTATTTGCACATCGATGTAAAAAAGGGTGAGCCGTTTTTCCTTGCCAACGGTGCAATGGAATTGGATATTGTTGACGTACAAGGATCACAGATACACGCAAAGGTTGTAACCGGAGGAACATTATTCTCAAAGAAGGGAATTAACGTTCCTCGCACAAACCTAACGCGCGGCGGAGTAACTGATAAAGATATCGAAGATGCAAAGTTTGGCGTAGCTGAAGGTGTTGATTATATTGCGCTTTCGTTTGTGCAATCCGCAGAAGACATTACAAAATTGCGTAGCGTATTTCCTGATAAAAAGATCAAGATTATCGCAAAGATAGAGCGTGCCTTGGCGCTCGATAACATCGACGAGATTATCGAAGAATCTGACGGTATTATGATTGCGCGAGGAGACCTTGGAATTGAAATACCGATGGAGGATTTGCCGATTATTCAAAAGAACTTAATCCGCCACGCACACTGGCACAACAAGCCGGCAATCGTAGCAACACAGATGATGATGACATTAATCGATCATGATCATCCAACACGCGCAGAAGTAAGTGATGTTGCGAATGCAGTATTTGAAGGAGGGGATGCAGTTATGCTTTCCGATGAAACTGCAGCGGGTAAGCACCCAGCAAAAGCGGTTGCCACAATGGCAAAGATTGTGCGACGCATTGAAGAATATACCGCACGAGAAAACTTCTTTGAAACAGAAACCCTCGGCGAGTACAAGAAGGCGAAGAAGTAAGAAATCAAAAACCACCAGCCTAAGGCTGGTGGTTTTTGTATAGCACAAGAAATAAGGAAAGTGGGCTGCATAATTTGACAAAATAAATAAAAAAGTGTTGAATAATCTCAGCACTAAAAAAATAACTAGAGAAAGGAGCAGGGCGATGCATGACGCAAGAAACATTCTTGGGAACTTTATCGGCAAAGAAATTGGAGGAGAAAAAGCGATTTTAAAGATTTCTACCACCACCGACATTGACGACCTGATAGGGTGCTGGGAGGGAACGAATGAAGGGTCGGTGTTGCAGCGACTCGTCGAGAATCGCATGGCAGAGGTTTTGTCAGTGATTCTCCCGGGAGTTACCGACATGGAGCTGTTGTGCGGATACTGGGGAAATACCAGTGCAAAATCTGTGCCGCAGCGCCTTATCGAGGCTCGTATGGCGGAGCTCCTTTTGGAAGTCCTCCCGTCCGTTACAAGCATCGAAGTGCTTATTGCGTATTGGAGTGCTACAAGTGAAGATTCCCCGCCGCAGCGGCTCATTGAGAATCGCATGGCAGAGCTTATTCCGCTTATAACGGACATGGAGCTCCTTCTGGATTACTGGGAAAGCGTCGCTGATAATACGATACCGCAGCGGCTCATTGAGAATCGCATAGCGAAGCTCCTTCCAGGGATTCTTCTGCTAGCTGTCGATTTCGACAACCTCGTGAGGTATTGGCAGCGAACAAGCGAAAACTCCGAACCCCGGAAACTAATCGGGGCTCGAATACAGGCGCTTCTGTCGACAACGCGCAGCGCGGATACGCTGGATGACTACTGGCGCAGAACCGAAGAAGGCTCCATACCAGAAAAACTTGTTGAAGCCCGGATAATGGAATACATTCACTCGATTAATGACGTCAAGACGTTGATGGAGCACAGGGAATGGAAATCTGACTGCGAAGTATTTACGAAGAACATTGATGGGAAAATTAGGCAGCTAATTTCGCCCATACGAGCAGATGCAATCCCGGAGTGGTTCCTCGAATTTATTCAAGACTACAGTAAAATTCCGGCCGACGTCTTCGACAAAGCTAAAGAGAAAGCAGGTGAGCTGTATAGAGCTCTGTAGTTTTTCGCAGCAACTGCGCCCTCTCAAGGGCGCAGTTTTTTTAGGAATCATGCAAAACAAAAACCACCAGCCTTGGGCTGGTGGTTTTTGATAAAAAAGCCGCCAGAGGTCATAAGACATGGCGGCGGGGAACTACTGTTTCTGAACGCCATAGGAGGAAATATCCTCCGCTGTTGCAGCTTGGCGATCGACGGTTGGCTCGTTTCTGTCGTACCAATAGTCGAACCGGTACGCGGACCCAATGGGCGTGGCATCGTAAGTGCTCTGAGGAACATATACGATGCGCTCCTTGTTATTGCTTGTCGCATCTTGGAGGACGAGCATCCAAGACTCACACTGGTGGTGTAGGAGAAGCATCCGATTATTCGTTGTAAACGAAGCTTTTCCGACAACAGTGACAGTAAAAAGGTTGCCGTCCTGTACCCAGTATTTTTCGGGTTGATGATCTTTTCTAACGACGATGCCTGTCCGAAAGACAGACCCCTCTTGTTGCGAGCACCCTAAAAGAAATAAGAGGAAGGCAATCGACAAGGCGACGGTTTTCATGAAATTCTCCTATATAGTTTTTATAAATGTGCCTAGCGAACTGTTAAATAAATAATACCATTAATACTAAAATAAGTCAAGTTTTTAGGGCAATGTAAAAGGATATATGGTGTATAAACAAAAACCACCAGCCTTGGGCTGGTGGTTTTTGTTTTTGGTGCACGACTTGGGTGTTGGATGGAACACCATAGAACAGACCGTATTACACTGGAAAAATGTATTCGCCACGTATGGCATACAAGTATATGTTTAATAAGGGGAGTAAAATAAGGCAATAATTGTGCAGGTATATAGTATGCATTCATACCTCATAGGGAATAGAACAAGAAGAGAAAGAGAGTAAGGGTGAAATTGATAAAATGAAAAAAGAAGAGAAATCAAAAAATAAGGAATTCGAACGCGGAACGGTAAAGAGCGGAAAAAAATATATCCCCAATGGAATTGGACGGGGAGGATTTCGGCCGGGATCGGGAAGAAAGTCAAACCAGGATAAGCTGGAAAGATTAGAAATAAAAGCAATCCACGATGCTCATATACTCGAAGAGGTGGATGTCGTAGAAGTAGATAAGGCGACTGGGGGAACAAGGATTGTTACCAAGACGAGGGTGCAAGCCCTTCTCGATGTGCTCTATAGTGAGGGGCATAACCGTAAGAACATTGCCGCGATCAAGGAGTACTTCGATCGCACGCAAGGAAAACCGTTACAGGGGATCCAGCACGGCGGGGAGATAAAGACGGAGGAACAGCACCTCCCGACAAAAGCTGAGCTCGCAGCAGCTGAGGCGTATGAAAGGGCGCTGGACGAGGAGGATGAAGATGAGTAACGGTGCCGATAGTGAGGAAGACAATTTTACTGGTAGAATGAGTTTAATTAATCTATAATATAATATATGATCGGTACACTTGAAAAATCGGATTTAATCTTGCTTTTACTCTACAGTAGAGGAATGAAAGGACAATCCAGTGAGTCGATCCAAGGCATCACGCGCCTTATGAAGCTGCTATTCCTCCTCGACAGAGAAGAAGGTATTAATGATAAATTTTCTTTCGCCCCATATAAAATGGGCCCGTTTTCGAGCGAAGTTTATCCCGAACTTGAGTTCTTGCGTAATTTTCCCGACCCAGAACACCCACTCGTAAAAGGAATTGCAAAAAGAACGGGACAGAGTACCGAAATAAGTCCTGAGCAGATTAAATACATTGACGATATTCAGTTTGAAGAAATTCCCCCAGACAATTCTGAGGTCGATGTTGAATTTAAATTAACGGATATTGGCGAAGCGGTTGCTAAAGAGCTCTGGGGCGAACTTGATAGTAAGAGTCGAAATAGTATAGAGGCAATAAAAGTACGATACGGGAACTGGCCTCTTAGACAGCTTTTAAAGTACGTCTATGAGAATTATCCGGATATGACTGTAAATTCAGAAATTAAGCATCAGGTATTAAAATGATGACGACCAGCACAATTGCGACTACGTCAAATTTAGATGCGATTAAGTCGCTACTGATAACCACAAATATCCAGGAGTTCGCAATTTTTGCAATACCCATTCTATTTTTGGTGGGGTCTATTAGATTATGGATGCATTACAATCATATTAACGGAGATAGGGATACGCAGATACAAGATATATTAGACGAAAGAATATACACCGACATGGTTGCCCCGCTACGCGACGTTCTTGCGGATAATCTTGTTGAGGAAGTTTCTCGACGAATCTCAGATATTCCTGAAGGTACAGATGTTAAAGATTTTTTCCAAGATGAGTATAAATTGGAGCTCATTAAAGGGCTTAAAAGTATCCAGTATAAGGCAATCGAAGAAGTAATTGAGTTTCAAGTTAAGTTAGAAAATCTCATAAAAGGGAAGAAGAGTAGGGTTGTGCTTAAAAAATGCTCAAGGCAAAATAATACAATAGCACTTGGGGTTGCTGTCCTATCTTGCTTGCAAATAATAGATGGGATAGTGATTATTGCAACAAAGAATTCCCCAATTTCTTCCTGGGGGGCTGTGGGGTGGTTAGTCTTGCAATGCATAGTCTTAGTTTTTGGGGGAAAATATGTTTTAAACGAGAAAACTATAGATAATCTCAAAAATGTCTAAAATAACAGAAAAAAAAGTCGAGGTGAAGCTTGCCTCATATTATCGATCACAAGATTGTATTGTACTACGACAAGCAGCTTTTGCACGCAAAAGGATTGACATTGTGAAGAAAGAAAGGGACGATGAGAATGTTGTAGCTATCGAGATTAAACTTAAAGATTGGCAGTGTGGTCTTAGACAGGCAAGAGTAAACGCGCTTGCTTGTGATCAATCCTATCTCGCTGTTTGGCATCAGCATGCCACGCCAGCATTAAATAATAGGAAAATTTTCGAAAATGCTGGAGTTGGGTTAATAGTGATCAATGAAGAATTCAAACCACGGGTCGAAATTGAGCCAGGAGGAAATAGTTCCAGCAAGGTAATTCGAGCTTATTTCTGCAGTAATAATTTAAAATTAGCATGAACTTTTTTATCAGATTCGGCGTCCATAGGGATAGGGAGGTTATAAAAGAACTCAGAGGATTAATTTCTGGCATTTTCATTCCAGCCCACATTCTTTCGTACTCTTCAAATCCTACTATCATGGCGGCCGAGTATATTAATAAGGGATATTACATTGATCCCATGACATATATTTATGCGCTTAACAATATAGCGGACTATGTAGTCCCGGACAAAAAAACTGGTGAAAGTAAATTTAAACCTTCAATAGCGAAATTAACTACGGATTATGGTCTAAGTAGCCACTTTACCAATTCGGCATACGCAGCCCTTCGCCCTGCAGATTTTACGGATGATTTTATCGATAGCTTTTGCGAAAAAAACATCATACTACAGACTCAGAAGATGGAGAGTGAGAGAGGGCGCGCTATTAAAAAATATGAAAAATTTCTCATTAAAAATGGCGCAGAGCACTTAGTAAAAGGAGAGGGAGGGGGGCTTAAGCCAATTGCAATTATTCCCCCATATTTTTATTTTAACGATCTCGCTGATGAGTGGCTTGGTATAAATAAGAAACTTTTAGCCAAAACAAAAGAAAAGACTGCGGGGAAAGTTATTCCAATAATCTCAACAAACTCTCACAGTCTTACGGAGGGTCTGATCAAGGAATACACCGGATGTGATGAGATTTTTATTTGGATAGATGATATAAACGAAAAGACTGCCGATATTAATAAGCTGAAAAAGCTTGTTTCGTTCGTGAAAATTGCAAAGGAAAGAGATGTTAAGGTTACAAATCTTTATGGGAGCTACTTTTCTCTGCTATTGGGTAAGCTTGGAATGACCGGAGTTTGTAATGGCATTTTTTATGGCGAGGTAAAGGCCAGGGTAAGTAAAATAGGAGGGGGGCCTCCGTCAAGATATTATATACGTGGCATTCACGAATTTTTCGCAATCCCTACGGCAATTGCTCTTTTAAGGGATATGAGATACGCCAGTTTGCTCGACATCGAGTGTAAAAAGAGCATGGCACTTATTCAGAGTGACCCCGACAATATTATTGCCCTCGAAGTTGATCATTCAAAGGCACAGCGCCACTTTATTTATACGCGAGAGATGGAATTGAATACGATTGAGCAAACGAGTCTGGCCGATCTAATAGCGAATCTGACAGCTGCGCATCAGAAGTACTCCCCATTGGATGAAGAAATTGTCAAAAAGAATATTGACTATCTTGAGAGATGGAATAAGGCGCTTGAGGCGGAGATTGAGGTGGAGCAGGATTTGCAAGCTTAAGCCGGTTACATAGAAATCCTAAAAAACAGGATTGATTAATTGAAAAAAGAAGGATAATCAAACGTAGTATTTTAAATGAGGCGGAGTTCATAAGCGGACAGAAGGAAACTGATAAACTGAAAAAATACGAGGAATCAGAGTTAGTAGAAATTTTGCATATTCACTCTAAATACGGCGAAAATGTATCGAGTGAGAGTCTAAAAAGGTTAAATAAAATATGGCTATATTTGATGAATTAAAATCAGCAGCCGCTGTTTTAAAAGAGGCTGGGAAGATTGAACAATATGAGCAGATTTTAGTTGTTCAAAAAGAGTTACTTGATCAGCAAAAGCATATCTATGATCTTGAAATTGAGAATCGAGCATTAAAGGAGCTGCTTAAAGTGAGGGATAGTCTTGAATTCAGAAATGGTGCTTATTGGAAAATAGGGGAAAAAGAGGAGGGCCCATTCTGCTCTCGTTGTTGGGATGTGAACAGTAAAACCGTACGAATGCGCCCCGGAGCAAATCGCGCGTTCCATGGATGTCCAGAATGTAAGACAAGTACTCAGACAGATCCAGGATATCAAACGCTATACGTAAACCGAAAGCCGCCCTCGTCCTGTAGATAATAAAATACCATTAGAAAAATCCATGCTGAGTAAAGCGTGGATTTTCTGAATAAAGAGTATATAATACAAATTAACAACTAAATATCATCCAGTAGACCTAACCCATCAGGAGAAATCCTGGTGGTATGGTCAAAATCGCAACGAGCATAAAGATCCCATCATCAGGATCGCTCGTTGCGTTATACAGGGAAACTTGTATATGGCCGTAAGGTCTACCTGGTGGTGGGTTTTTTGTATCCGAAAAACCATCTCCAGGACTGCAAAGGTCGGTGTGTAAACCATATATAGATAAAATAAGCATTAAATCATAACCAATAATCATGAACATAAAAAGAAACATAGTAACCATACTGGTAGTCGGGATCATATTTGGCAACGCGTTCGTTGCATCGGCACAAACGACCACGACTGCATCAACCACAACCGCGACACTGCAGTCGTTAATCCAGACCCTACAAAAACAGATTGAAAGTTTGACTGTACAATTACAAACATTACAGAAGGCACAAGCTCAACCGCAGACAGCAACTAATACCGTCGGTATGACTGATGTCTTGCAGTTGATTGAACAACTTAAAGAAGGTTCATCCGGGGAGAAGGTAAGGACGCTCCAGACGATTTTGGCGGCAGATATCAATATCTACCCGGAAGGCATTATAACCGGCTATTATGGCAAGCTGACTGCGCGGGCCGTGAGGCGGTTCCAGAGCTTAGAACAGTCGAGAAATATCGCGAAGAGCTCTGAAAAAATCCTCGCAGAATCTCCGGTACAGCTAAGTGGTAAAGTCCAAAACACTACGCAGGATAGGTCCTCACGAGAGGAAGCGTATAGAAAACTAATAGACGAACAGAATAGAGTTGATGGAGAAAAAATTCAAGCAGATCTTTTGAGGCGTAACCAAGAAAGTGCAGAGGCGGACCGCAAGCGAATAGAGGAAGAGAGGATACACGCCGAAGAAGAGCGTCTAAAGGAACAGCGGGATACATATACCGAACATGAGCAGTATCCTATAATTCTTTCCCTCGAAGATAGTAAGGGAAATACATATAAAACATCTATGTACAACCAATACAAGGGTCCCTACATCAGCTGGCCGAGCGAAGGATCACGAATTTTACGCGTAGGGGATACGTTCAAGGCAACTGTTATAGCTAAAGATCCACAGGGAAGAGGAATTGAATATAATTGGGAATCTAACTCAAGGCCGTTCATGGACTCCGTTTCGCTTGAAAATAACAGACTTAAGTATGTATCTAATAATACACTTGAGTATAAAATAACGGAGGAAGATTTAAAATCAGTCGGAGAAACATTTCGATTGGTCTGGCATATAAGGGCAATTAGCGCTGGGTACTATCGATTCGGTGGCGGACAATATGACGATTCCGGGTATATAGACTATAAAATAGTTCAATAAAAATAATAAAAGACATGCTAATTATAAGGATTGTGATCGCTATATTTCTTGGATGGGCAGCGGCAAGACTCATTATGCAATCATGGCTAAGTTTTGTGGCAGCGGTCGTTGCCCTCATTGGAGTTATTAGAAGAAAACAAATTGCCGTTAATCTGGGAGGGTTTGCGTTGCACATGGCCACATTAATTGTTGTAAGTGTCTTACTCTGGGGCATCGACTATGTAAGTGTCGAGTGGTTTAAATTAGGGTATGCAACTATTGAAATAGTGGCTTTCTGGGGAATCCTCGGGATTACCGTCGTTTCTAACATTCCTAATTTCATATTACACGCGCGAGAAGGCTGGAAAATGGCCATGGATAGCGAATATCTTGAGAAAAAAACGAGGGAGACGAGAAGGAAATAATATGAATTCGAAAATGCATTTAAGTCTGGTCCGCCGGCTTAGAAGGTGTCAGAAATAAATCTGTCAAGAGTCTGCGCGCCCACATTTAATGGGAATATTACCTCGTTTTATGCTACATAAAAGGGGTAGCGTGTTATACTTAATTCAAGAAAGAACAATAGAATACTTCAAGAATCAGTGCTTATAAAACCGTTGATTATTAGCTTAGCCCGTATACAGTAAATTCAAGAGTAGGGCCGCTTTCAAACAGTCTTTTGTCGGCATAGAACTGTTAGCACTGATTAGTTACTAAAATAGTAATTGAGCGGAAAGCCTCCAAGATCGAACATAACCCAAGAGTTGTGTTTGGTCTTGGGGGCTTTTTTGGTTCCTACGCCGCCAAGGACGGCATAAATAGGGGACAAATCGCCCCGTGTGGGGCGGAAAGAGACAAAGAGATAGAATACGCGCCTTGCTAATAAGCCAAGCGCTAAGGCGAACGATAAGGATTGTGAGGCGGTCGGCGATAAAAAGATAAATCGAAGTCTTCAATCAATCGACAATATGATTTCAATCACTGATTTTAAAAATCTATTGGGCGCTTACGGAGAACGCTTAACCGAAGAACAGGTCAGGCAACTTTATGATTGGGAATATCGAATGGCTGATGCAATTTTTGATCAGTGGCTGGAAAGAAACAATACCAGAAAAGCTGGATTTAATGGACAATTACAGCATAATAGAGAGAATGAGGGCGGATAAGATTATTATCTAAAAAACAAGCATGAATAAAGATAATCAACAAAAAGGTTGTATTATACACTGCCGTGTGAGCTCTACTAAACAGGCACAAGAAGGGGAGAGTTTGGGCGAGCAAAGCAAAAACTGTGAAAGAATAACGATTGCAAAAGGGTGGAAGCTTATGCACGATCCATGGCTTGAAAGCTTTTCGGGAAGGAAAAAGCAGCGGCCTGTTTTTCAGGAGATACTCGCTTTTATTGATAAAAATCCCGGCAAAGTTCAGTACTATGTATTTAAGGCGATTGACAGGTGTACTCGAGGAGGAGCCGATGCTTACGGACTTATAAAGCGAGAACTCATGAAGCGAGGGGTGGAGATGTTTGATACGAATGGAATTATTCAGCCATCTTATAATACGCTTGAAAATTATGGATTCGGATATGAGTGGAGCCAATCTTCCCCGAGCGAAGTATCGGAAGTGGTCCTTGCTACAACGGCAAAAGATGAGGTTACAAAAATCCTGACACGGATGATAGGACAGGAAATTTGGCTAACCCAACAAGGGTATAAGGCAAATGCTCCACAAGATGGATATATTAATAAAAAGGTTTATGTTGGAGGCAAGAAGCGTACTATTCAAGTCGCAGATCCTGAACGAGCGAAGTATTATATAGCCATGCTTGAAATGAGGGCATTGGGACAGTACACGGATATTGAGATTGTCGATAGGGTAAATGCCATGGGGTATAGAACTAAGCTCCGTAACAAATTTGATAAGGCGACCCATCAAGAAATAATTGGGCAAACGGGAGAGTGCGTCTTAAATGTTAAAAAACTACAACAGCACATAAGAAAGCCTATCTATTGTGGGGTTCTGGTAGAGAAGTGGACGAATTACAAGCCGGTAAAGGCGGCTTATGAAGGGCTTGTATCCATAGAGACATTTAATGCTGCCAATAGGGGGAAAGTATTTATCCGCAAAGACGGGGACTTTTTGGAGGCACTCTATGATTACCACCCGGATCTCGTTGTTTATAAACGCATGCGGAATAACCCACTGTTCCCATACAAGAGTATCTTATGTCCAATTTGTAAGAAGCCATTTTTGGGTAGTTCTCCGAAGGGTAAAAGCGGGGCGGGATTTCCGACATACCACTGCGCCCGAGATCACAAATATATTGGAATAAAAAAAGAGACTTTTGACGCATCTGTCGAAAAGTTTATTAACGACCTACACTTTCAGCCGGAAATCATAAACAGCTTGCATACTGTATTGCTTGATCGCTACCGAGAGAGACAAGGGGAGATTATGCAGGTTGCGTCAGAAGTCAGCCTTAATGTGTCCGAGCTCGAAGCAGAAAAGGCACAAGCCGTGAAGGCATTTATTGCCACCGGTAGTGACGTGGTCAGGCAAGTGATAGAAAAAGAAATAGAAGCAATTGATCGACGAATGAGAAGTGCTCAAACCGAACGGAACAAGATGGAGATCACCGAGCGGGATATCGACGACTTTATTAGGGACGCGAAAAAAATAATGGAACACCCCGCGGAAATGCTGTTAAACACAACGAATATCATGCAACAACAGGCCTTATTCGGGCTTGTGTTTGAAGAAACTCCAACGTATGAAGAAATATGTAATGGAACACCCAAATTGACTTGGATTTTCCAGCTTTCTAAGGCTTCCGACAATGCGGAAACCCATGTGGTGCATCCCCCGGGAATCGAACCCGGAACCTTGGGCTTAAGAGGCCCCTGCTCTACCAATTGAGCTAGAGATGCATTATAACGTCCTCATCATAGAGAAACTGTTATTGTTAGTCAATTAATATGAATTGACTATGTGCCCCCGGATGGATTTGAACCATCGACACACTGCTTAAAAGGCAGGTGCTCTACCGGGCTGAGCTACAGGGGCGTATAAAATAGATACCAAGTTAGTATAGTACAAACAAAAAGAGGTCGTCAATATAACTTGGTGCACCCGGAGGGACTCGAACCCCCAACCAACTGCTTCGAAGGCAGCTACTCTATCCAATTGAGCTACGGGTGCTTTATGTTTTTAACTTGTATAGTGTATAATGGAAATCAACAAAAGACAAGATTCGTCAAGCAAGAATGCGTAAAAAGGAACAGAAACAATTTGAAATACCAAAAGAAGCGCGAGCCATCTGCGCTTTATTAAAATTAGCCGGATTTGAGGCCTATTTAGTAGGAGGGTGCGTACGGGACATGATTGTCGGTGTTGAACCAAAAGATTGGGATATTACCACAGCTGCTCGTCCAGAGAAGATTCAAGAGTTATTTCCAGAAAGCGTATATGAGAATAATTTTGGCACGGTCGCCATTAAAACAGACAGCGAAGATCCGAAGCTCAAAATTGTCGAAGTGACAACATTTCGCATCGAGGGAAAATATTCCGACAAGCGACATCCTGATGAAGTGCGCTTCGCCGACAAAGTTGAAGACGACTTATCACGTCGTGATTTTACGATCAATGCGATGGCGTATGATATCGATACAAACGAAGTAATTGATCCCTATGGAGGCAGGGAAGATTTAGAGAATGGAGTCATCCGAACAGTAGGGGATCCACTAAAGCGATTTGAAGAAGATGCGCTGCGTCTTATGCGCGGTGTGCGATTTTCTGCTGAGTTTGGCTTTGTTATTGAAGAGTATACCGAGAAAGCGTTGCAACAGAGCGCGGGGTTACTAGAGATGATTGCAAAAGAACGTGTTCGCGATGAGTTTATTAAAATCATAGCAACAAAAAAAGCGGTGGAGGGAATAGAAGAATTAGAACGAACAGGTCTGCTACGTTTTGTTATGCCTGAGTTGCGCGATGGTATTGGTGTGGGGCAAAACGAGCACCACATTTATTCAGTATGGGAGCATAATTTAAAATCGCTTGAGTATGCGGTAAAACAAGGATACGAACTCGAGATACGACTCGCTGCATTGTTGCATGACGTAGGAAAGCCAAAAACAAAAGCAGGGGACGGGAAGCACTCGACGTTCTATAATCATGAATTAGTTGGGGCACGTATTGCGACGCGCATGCTCGATCGATTACATTTTCCAAAACATATCGCGGAAAATATTATCCATCTCATTCGGTACCACATGTTCTACTACAACGTAGGAGAAGTAAGTCCAGCAGGTGTGCGCCGATTTTTGGCGCGGGTTGGTCCTGAGTCAATTGATGATCTTATTAAGGTGCGCGAAGCAGATCGCATCGGTTCGGGTGTGCCGAAAGCAGTGCCGTATAAATTGCGCCATCTGTTGTTTATGATAGAAAAGGTAAAGCGCGACCCAATATCGCCGAAGATGATTAAGATTAATGGTGAGGAAATTATGGAATTGCTTACTATTAAGCCAGGGCCGAAGATAGGGAAGATTCTCGCTGTGTTGCTTGAGGAAGTAATCGAAGATCCATTTAAGAATGAGCAGGTGCTATTAAAGCGCCGCGTGACCGAATTAAATGAATTAAGTGAATCTGAATTAGACGCGATGGTCAAAAAGGCGAAAGAAACAAAAGACGAATTTGAAGAGGGTATTGAACATGAAATGAAGAAGCAGTTTCATGTGTGAAGCGTACTTGTATAAAAATAAAATTTAGACAATAATACAGAAGATTTGTTCTGAAGCGCTAAAGTTTCTAGCGGGGTGTAGTATAATGGTAGTATATGCGCTTCGGGAGTGTAAGATCCGAGTTCGATTCTCGGCACCCCGACATATAAACAAAAAGGCATCGCATTACGCGGTGCCTTTTTGTAATACCCGAGGGAGAAGAAAAATATTTGACATAATGCAAGCCAAGTGGTTGTATGGAGTCAGTAATATTGAAAATTAACCTACCTTGAAAGGGGATTAGCGATGTACGAAGATGATGGAAGTCAGGATGTAGTAGTTACGTACACGCAACACCCAGCAGGAGGGGATGAAGATGATATGGGGCAGGCCGTATATGGCAAGAAGGGGTGGAAGCAAGAAATTAGCCTCAACGCATTGCTTATGCGTGATATCGGTAAATTTCCGATTTTAGAGCGAGCAGTACAGGAAAGACTTCTGGCGCAATACGAAAAAACGGGAGATGAGCGGATTCTTAATAAGCTTATTGAAACTAACTTGCGATTTGTTGTAAAAATCGCTTGGCGGTACGCTAATCGATATGGCGTCCCTTTTCTTGATGCATTTAGTGAGGGGTCCCTTGGATTGCGAAAGGGGATCATGAAGTACAATCCAACATTTGGGTGTACGTTATTGACGTACGCGGCGCACTGGATAGAACAGTATATAGAGCGTTTTATCATAAATAAAAGGGATGTAGTGAGAATGACGGCGCATGCACACGAAGTTCTGGGTAAATATCGCACCGCATCGTTGCGTCTCATACATCAAAAAAAGGTGGGAAGCACCGAGGAGGAAATTTGCAAGGAAGCAGGCCTCTCGAGTGCTCAAAGAAAATATTTGCAATATCGCGTAATGCCATCTGTTTCGATTGATACATTTGGCCTGGACAAAGATGGCGATGACACGGAGATGCCCATCCCTGATGAAAGACCATTGCAAGACGAAACACTTGGCGATGACGACTTGCGCGAAAAAATCTTGGGGACGATTAACTCATTTAAACTGAGGGATAGATGGGTAATCGTGTTGCGGTTTGGATTGAATGACGATCCATTGCCAACTGAAACGATTGCGCAACTTATGAAAGTAACGCACGAAGAAGTGCAAATACTGGAGTTGGAAGCGCTGCGATTATTGCATGCACCGGCAGCAGTGCTTGAATCGGCGGCGAATCGAGGGGGATGGATACGGAAAAAGGCAACGAGCGAGTTACCCCCTCAACAGCGATTCGTAATACAAGCAATGTACGGCGTTGTGTATGGCGAGTGGACGCTTGATGATATTGGGCAAGCTCTCGGCGGCCTTACTCGAGAGCGGGTTCGTCAAATCCAAAACAAGGTGTTGAGAATATTGAAGAAGCGGATTGTTTTAAATGGGGAGGGTGAGGTAGAAATTATCAACCCTAATAAAGGGAGAGAGGTAGAATAGCAACGAGCGCACCCAGGTGCGCTCTTTTTTTTGTTACCTTAAAGTTGACAGAGTAAGAGCTACGTGATTGTATGGGACTAGCAGCATTTAAAATCTATTTAATGCGAAAGGGGAGTGGCTATGAAAGGTCATAAAAGCGGAATGCTGGTCCTTGATGATACGGACTGGATGGTATGCTTCAGTGAATTAGAGATTGCGCAAAAACCACCCGCACCAGAGCCTGTAAAAAATGGTGTGCTCGATGAACAAAAAAAGTCGAGCTCAGTTGTGAGTGACGAAAGGGAGCCTTCGGGGGAAGAACTTGCAGAGGTTGAGCTCGATGACTGGTCAGAAGAAGAAGAGCTAGAAGACGAAGAAGGCGACGATGAAGGTGAAAATGAGGACGAGGGTGAGATCGGCTTTGGAGGATTCCTTATTGAAAAAGAGGAAATAATCGAATCGTCGGTTTCCGCTATCGACGCGTACATGAAGGATGTGAACAAGCGCGTGTTATTATCAGCAGACGAGGAAAGAAGCTTGGTCCTTAAAAAAGAAGCAGGATGCGAGAAAAGCCGTGACACTCTTATCGCATGCAATCTTCGCTTAGTTGTAAAAATAACAAAGCGATACAGGAGCCGAGGAATGCTCATCGATGATTTAATCGAAGAGGGGAATATTGGTTTGATTAAGGCAATCGATAGGTTTAAGTCGGAAGCCGGTTGCCGGGTTTCTACGTATGCAACGTGGTGGATACGGCAAGCAATCGAACGCGCACTTATGGATAAAGTGCGAAGCATTCGCGTCCCTGTGCACATGGAAGAATTCCTTAATCGACGAAGAAGCATGATTGCGCAGATGGCTGCTCAGCTAGGAAGAATGCCATGCTTTGAGGAGCTCGTAGAAGAAGCACTTCGGGCGAACCTTTTCAATAACACGCAAGCAGGCATTAGCAAGCAGGAGGTGGAAGCATCTCTCAGGGGGCGTCTTCGCGCAGCGGAGCAATTAGAGGTGAGGCTGAATACACATTCCCTCGATCAAGAAATCTTTGAGGGGGAAGAGGGAACGCTGGGGGATACGATTGCCGACACGCGTCCTTCTCCCGAGGATAATGTTTACAGGCAGGAAATGAAAGAAAAAATACTCATGCCTGCACTTGCGCGGTTGTCGAAAACGGAGTTGATGGTTATCCAGCGGCGATTCGGGCTTGAAGGCCGAGAAACCGAAACGCTTGATGAGATAGGCATCTCGCTCGGGGTAACACGAGAACGCATTCGTCAAATTGAAGTAGCCGCATTAAGAAAAATGAGAGGACTAAAAAAGGAGAAGCGTAAGCGTCCTCGGAAGCGAGAAGAAAATAGATAAGGCAAGGGCGCACCATATGGTGCGCTTTTTTTACCCCCGCACTAATTGTAGATTGCGAAGCAATAAGTTGCCGTAGTGGATATATTCAGCGAAGCATAAAGGGAATTATTACCGAGAGTCCTAGTGACGGCTTCGAGGGCAAACATATTTACAATTAGTGCGGGGGTTTATTTCCCTCATTGACCGGAGTGTGTATAATGAATGGAATATGAAGAAACTGACATTGGACAATGGATTACGACTTATTTTAGCGCCCCAAGAGGCGAGTTTGGCAACGACCGTATTGGTGCTTGTCGAAACGGGCTCAAAATATGAAACGAAAGAAATGAATGGTATTTCGCATTTTTTGGAACATATGTGCTTCAAGGGTACAGCGAAGCGTCCAACGGCTTTTTCCATTGCGAGTGAGCTTGATGGTATTGGCGCTTCATACAATGCATTCACGAGTCAAGAATATACAGGGTATTATGCAAAGGCACGGCCAAAACATTTTGAGCTAATTTTAGACGTGGTTTCGGATATTTATCTCAATCAAAAATTCGACGCAACAGAAATAGATAAAGAGAAGGGTGTTATTATTGAGGAGATTAATATGATGGAGGACTTGCCGATGCGCAAAGTGCAGGATGTTTTTGTAGAATTATTGTATGGGGATCAGCCAGCAGGTTGGCCAATCGCAGGGCGCAAAGATGTGGTAAGTGCCATTAAACGAGACGATTTTGTTGCGTATCACAAAGCGCACTATGTTGCCGATGCAACGATTGTTGTTGTTGCCGGAGCATTCGATGAGCAGGAAGTAATTGAAGGTGTAAAAAAATATTTTGCAGATATCACGACAGGAACAAAAGGAACAAAAGAGAAGACGTTGGAATCGCAAGACAAGCCGCGCGTTGTATTAACAACAAAAGAAACAGACCAGACGCACTTGGTTATGGGGGTGCGCGCGTTTGATTTATTCGACGAGCGAAAATATGCAATAGAATTGCTTACCGATATTCTCGGCGGCGGTATGAGCTCGCGGCTGTTCCAAAAGGTTCGGGAGGAAATGGGCGCTGCATATTACATTGGTTCGGGAGCAGACCTTTCAACCGATCATGGCTATTTAGATATATCCGCAGGCATCGATCATAAAAAAATAGACGATGTAATCACCGCAATTATCGGCGAATTAAAGCGCATGGCTGAAGAGCCGGTAAGTGCCGAAGAATTAGAACGAGCAAAAGAGCACTTAATTGGCGGATTAGTATTAGGCCTCGAAACATCAAATCAATGGGCTGGTTTCTATGGCTCTCAGGAGGTGTTAGAGCATAAGATGATGAGCCCTGAGGAGTTGATACAAAAAACGCAAGAAGTAACCGCAGAACAGATACAGGCAGTCGCAAAAGACATTGTGAAGAACGAGGGCCTTAACCTTGCAATCATTGGCCCTTTTAAAGATAAGGAGCGGTTTGAAAAATTATTAACGTTTTAAATTTTCTGTCATTCCGAGCTTGACCCTCGGCATTGCTAACGAGTACACGAGCGTGCAATGCGCCGGGTGTCGAGGAATTTGCTCTCGAAGCGTCATTCCCGCGAAGGAGGGAATCCACTACGATTAAAACCATGAAAGTCATCCCTACAATTAATTGCAACACATTTGCAGCGGTTAAAAAGCAAATAAAAGAAGCGCGGGCTTTTTTGCCGAAAAATAGCTGGCTACAAATAGACGTAAGCGATGGTAAATTTAATCCGAATAAAAGCTGGAATAATCCGGAGAAGTTAAAGGAGTGGTTGAAGACGGAAAAAATCGAAGGGATTAATTTCGAGATACATCTCATGGTAGTCGATCCAAAGCCATTAGTTATGCGCTGGCTTGAGGCAGGGGCAAAACGTATTATTGTGCATGTGGAGACGATAACCGAAAAGGACATTCTTTTCTTAAAAGGGTTTGGGAAAGGAAAGATTGGAATCGCACTATTACCAGCTACACCAATAAAAGCGGCTGCAACATATATTGAGCACTTTCCATTCATTCAGCTGCTCGCAGTAAAGCCAGGATTCTCCGGACAAAAGATTCAGCGGAACGTATTAGAGAAAATAGTTTTTCTGAAAGCGTTGTACCCAGGAATCACCATTGAAATAGACGGAGGAGTAAACGACCGAACAGCACCAACAATAAAAGACGCAGGGGGTGACATTATTGTTTCAGGTTCGTATATTTTTACCGCAACCGACAAAAAAGCTGCATATGCAACACTGAAAAAGATATAAACGCGTATGCTCACACATGTTCCAAAATTAATTAATGGGTGGACTGCGCATCACAAAAGCTTCCTCTTGTTTATTTCGGGTGCAGGTGTGGCCGCGTTTGGAAGCGCGACAATATATGGCGTCCTGCCAGTAGTGATAGCGGTTATCTATGGCGAGTGGTATACGGGAGTTATTATCAGTGTCCTGTGTCTTATTGAGGCGTTGTTAATAGATCCGATTGGAGGAAATTTGGCAGATAAGATTGGAGGCAGGAAAACCGTTATGATCGGGCTTGCTTCAGGAGTTTTAGCGGGTCTTGTTTGGATTACATTTTCATTACACAATCCAGTTGCATTAACAGCATTCGCACTCTTGTTGTTTATTGGATATGGGTTTAGAGATTCATCGGAAACATATATTTTACGAACAACAAAAAAAGATGAGGGCGGTATGGCATTCGGTTTGTATGGGAATATTAGCTCTTTGGCAATATTTTTTGCTACCGTTACATTGCCGTTCTTCGTCATCGCAGGAAATGAGGTGTTTGCAGCGTGGATACTGATATTTGTATATGGAGCAAGTTTTACGATGTTGTCGCTTTTACCCGATGATATTACGGCAAGCAAGATACAGAGTAGGGTGCTTCTTAAAAGTATAAATCCAATTCCGGCTATTAAGAATGGATTATGGTTTATTAAAGAAAATAAAAATTATCCACTACTACTTATCGGCGCAACTTTTTTTGAAGGAATGTTTTATGGAACGATTTGGTTTGTGTTTCCATTACACTTAGCAAAGATAGGGTTAAGCGGGGGAGGAGGGTTACAGCTGGGAGTATATGATTTAGTTACGGCGTTTTTTGCAGGGTATGCGGGGTATTTAGCAGATAAATATAATTGGAAGCACACGCATTCATTGGGATGGCTGTTTATAATCGTCGGGCTTATTGCACTCCCATTTTATGGATGGCCAGTATGGTTAATTATCGTAGGCTTTATTATCGGTATCGGAAACAATCTTGCCTATTACTCTGCGGCACATGCACTCGAGGCAAACGATATAGATCATAGAGAAGATGGAGAATTTGTGGGGCTAAAGAGCATCGTTTCAAGTCTTGGGTATGCAATCGCTCCGTTAATTGCCGGATTCTTGTATTCGCAATATGGGTTTAAGATGTCGCTAAGCGTAAACTCATTGTTGTGTATTTGTGTAGCGTTATGGATGATTTGGCTGACATGGAAATTGGAAAACACAGAGAATAAACAAATAAAATAATAGTATGATAAAAGGAAACAAGGTAGATTATGTAAAACGATATAGGGATTTAGTAGATAAGGTAGAACGAGGAGAGATAAACATCGGGGATGCATGCTATGAAATAGCGGGAGGTATGGCAATGAGTGTCTTAAGAGAGGATATAAAATTAGCGGAGATAATGAGAGAAGCGGAGGAGTTAAAGGAGTCTTCTATAAAAATAAAAGGAAATAATGACCAACGGTGGATCAAGTTAAAGAGCATGATTCAAAATTGGTAATACGTAAGCGGCTTTGGTTGCTAAAGTAGTATTTTTCCCGTACAATACGGAAGTATTTTAGCAGTCAAAGACTATTGGTTAATACACGGAGAGGTGCCTGAGTGGTTGAAAGGGACATCCTGCTAAGATGTTAGGGGGGCAACCCCCTCGAGGGTTCGAATCCCTCCCTCTCCGCAAAAATAATAAACCCGAAAGGGTTTTTATTTTTGCGGAGAGGAGCAATGCGCCTGCGCGCATTGCGTGAGGGATTCGAAAACTACTTTTTAAAGCAAACTGCTTTGCTTTAAAAAGAGTCGGCGACGGAGGAGGCACATTGTCTTACTAGGCATAGTTATATAAACTACATACGAGTGTATGAATATTCCAAAACATATTGCAGTAATACCGGACGGCAACAGGAGGTGGGCAAGGGAAAAGAGCCTACCGGATTTTTTTGGGCATCGCGAAGGGGCAAAAAGGATCGTCGACATAACGAAACAAGCGATTAACGGCAACGTTTACGCAATCACTTTTTGGGGGCTTTCGCTTGATAATATTGAAAAAAGAAAATCTACGGAAATAAATTTTATATATAAGATTCTCGAAAGCAATTTTAAGAAACTTGCAAAAAATAGGGATATTCATAAGAACAAGGTTAAAATAAATGTAATTGGGAGATGGAGGCAGGGGTTCCCGAAAAGCCTTATCGAGAAGATAGAAGAGGCGATAGATGCGACTAAAGGCTACGGCGACCATCAGCTTACTTTTTTGCTGGCATATAACGGAATCGATGAAATGATGAACGGGATAAAAGAAATAGCAAAAGCCAAAAGGAAAAATGACAAATTGGAAATTAATGAGGAGTTGGTGAAGAAAAATTTATGGACAAGCGGTCTACCGCCAGTTGATCTAGTGATTAGGACGGGAGGAGAGCCACATTGGTCAAGTGGCTTCATGATGTGGGATATAGCCAATGCGCATTTTTATTTTACTAAAATATTGTGGCCGGATTTTTCGGAGCGGGAGTTTGAAAAAGCACTCAACTATTTCGCGTCTACGGACAGAAGGATGGGTAAATAAAAATTGACAAAACGTGGTTATGGGCATACTTTGAAATCAGTTCGTCATTATATCAGAAGAAAGGGGAAAGAGTATGCCAAGGCAGCTTACGGAAGAACAGCAAGGGCTCATTAAGGAGTTCGGGCTGCGGCGTGCTAGCCGAACTGTGCAACGGATTGCGGGGGAGCGAGTTAATCGCTGTTGCGACGAATGCAAGGAGGAACTTTTTGTGAATGAGGATGCGAGACCTTCTCAGATTCCCTCGCTTTGCGAAGCGTGTGAGAAGATGGCCAGAGAGGGATTACTGGCTCTCGCTACAGGGAGAATTGGGGAGTCGAACTTCGCCAGCGAAAGGGCATTTCTCGTGACAGGCGGTACGAGGCGCCAGATTACGTGCGCCGACATACGAACCGTATCGGCACTCCTCTCCGACGATCCGTCGAAGGTGAAGATGATGGAGTCTTCACGGGGGATAGTCTTCTTTGCCTCGAGGTAGATTCAGTAGGAGTAATAGGCGCTCGAAAGAGCGCCTTTTTTATTGGCATACGCATTTGCATTTTTTGTGTATAATAAGCCTATGATAAAACAAGGAGCAAAAAGCGTTGAACGACAGATCAACGACACACTATACGCAATCTGTTTAGCGGTTACGTACGCGGCAATTGGTATGTCGTTGGTACGATTTTTTAGTAGGGGCGAATATGTGTCTGATGAAATAAACCTTTTCTATTTTGGTGTGCTGGGTTTGTATTCTTTGCATAAGGAAGCGATGCATTGGCTTATGGAGAAGGAAGAGCTGGTGAATCGAAGGAAAGGGGAGTACTTCGTATTTCTGTGGCTCATTATGACATTCGTATTGTATGTGGTTAATTTTGCAACGAATGGACATTTTATGGAGTCTTCACATGGGGAAGAGTTGCACATATTGAAAGAAATTACATTTACTGCATTGGAAGTTGGCGCGATTTTTGTAGCCTCTCGTTTCTTGAAAATATTACGCATGTATATTACGGAGAGGGCACAGCCAGTTGCCGTGGCAGAAAAACGAAAAAGAACAAAAAGTGCAGAGAACAAGGAGGTGTGATATACTGAACTGATTAAACATTCTACCTGTATGGCACCGAAAGTATTATTTCCGAGAACACAGAAAATAAATCTCTCGCCGATAAAGCAGATTGAGCTATTGGCATCGAAGATCCCCGATGTCGTTTCATTGGCACAGGGTATTCCATCGTTTGATACACCAGAGGTTATTAAAAAGGCAACGATAAAAGCCCTGAATAAAGGGCTTGTTGCAAAGTATTCGCTCACATACGGATTGCCTGAACTACGCGAAACTATAGAGGAGAAGCTTGCACAAGAGGGGATGTATTACGATTTTGAAAACGAAATCGTGGTAACAGCAGGTTCTATTGAAGCAATTACCGCGTCATTGATAACAATTATTGATGGTAAAAAAGACGAGATCCTTTTATTTTCTCCGAGCTACACATCCTACGCCGAAGCGGTGAAGGTTGCCGGCGGAAAGCCAGTGTTTGTGAATCTTGATGAGAAAAATGGATGGAGTATTGATTTTGATAACTTGACTAAAAAGATAACTGCAAATACAGCGGGGATTTTGTTTGCAAATCCAAATAATCCAACAGGAACTATATTTAAAAAGGAAGAGTTGTTAAAGATTGCCGAGCTCGCAGAAAAGAAAAAGTTTTATATTATTACAGATGAAGTGTATAAAGATTTTTTGTACACAGTAGATGGTGAAAGTGAACCATTCTTTTCGCTCGCGCAAATTCCTGAATTACGCAAGCGCGTTATTCGCGTGTTTAGCCTTTCAAAGGCATACGCAATGACCGGATGGCGTATTGGGTTTGTGCATAGCGACGTGGAGATTATTAGTGAAATTGTTAAAGTGCACGACGCGATGGTAACGTGTGCCCCTGTTATTTCTCAATACGCAGCCATCGCTGCGCTTGATTTTGCAGAAAAGGATATTGAATATTTTAGAAATGAATACACACGAAGAAGAGATGTGACAATGGCGCACCTTGATGAGTTGTCGGAATTTTTCTCATATCAAAAACCAAACGGAGCGTACTTCGTATTCCCGAAACTATTGCCAAAGCGTGACTCATGGGAATTTGCGCGCGAATTACTTGAAAAGGCACATGTAGCAGTTGTTCCAGGGGCTGCATTTGGTCCAAATGGAGAAGGGCACATTCGCATTTCTTTTGGACGAACAGAAAAGGATATTGATCGGGCATTTGGGCGTATTAAGAAATATTTTAAAAAACAGGTATGAACGATATTCTTAAAAAACCAATAGCATTTGTCCTGAAGTGGCTTGCAAAAGCACACGTCGCAAAGACAAAGCCGTATATCATCGTGATTGCAGGTACAACGCGACGCACATGGATGAAAGAGGCCGTGGAACAGGCATTGCATGAGCGAAACTTTTTGGTGCGTGCAAATAAAAAGCATTTCAACGCAGAAATAGGGTTACCTCTTTCTATCCTTGACCTACCCTCAGGAGAAGGGGATGTGCGCGCATGGATGGAAATACTATGGGAAGCAACAAAGAAAGCACTCGACTTTCGCAAGCAAGCAATTGATCGAGAAAAGACAGAGCACCTTATTCTTGAGATGGCGATTGATAGCCCACACGATATGGAGTATCTCTTGAGTATCGTGAAGCCAAATATGGTTGTCGCAACAACGATTACTATGATTTATCAAGAGCAGTTTGAAACACTGGATAATATTGCCAAAGAATTCGCAGTACTCGCAGAGGCACTTCCATGGAACGGCATATTAATTATAAATGCGGATGATGACCGTATTCGTAATCTTGCAAACGTATACAAAGGAAAGGTGGTCACGTATGGATTTGCTGAAGACGCACAGTTTAGGGCAGTAGATCAAAAGCGAACGGAAACAGGAGAAGAATTTAGATTCGAAGTAAAACGAAAGGAGCTCGAGTCGTATAGGAAAAAGGTGAGCAGATTTGGCCAACACCATATCTATGCCGAGCTTGTTCGAGAAATTGTGCTAGACAATTTTAAGGCACAGCCAAAAGAATTCTTTAGCCGCATGGCAAAGGGAATGTTGCAAAGAGATTAAGAATAAACCGTCAGCCCAGGGCTGACGGTTTTTGGTCCACAACTGGATTTATACCGATTTTTACGGTACTATGCCTCAATGACAAGGAACATTCGCAATTTCGCGATAATCGCACACATCGACCACGGAAAGTCCACGTTAGCGGACCGTCTTTTGGAAATAACAAAGACCGTAGAAGTACGTGAAATGAAAGCACAATTTCTTGATCAAATGGATCTAGAGCGCGAGCGGGGAATAACCATTAAAATGGCCCCAGTGCGTATGGACTACAAGAGTCAGCGTGATGGTAAACAATACATTTTAAACCTTATCGATACCCCGGGGCATCCTGATTTTGCATATGAAGTATCGCGCGCATTCAAAGCGGTGGAGGGTGTTATCTTGTTGGTAGATGCAACGCAAGGTATTCAGGCACAGACACTTGCGAACTTTGAAATGGCTAAAAAGGCTGGGCTTAAAATTATAGGCGCGTTAAACAAAGTGGATATGAATCCGCCGCAGCTGGATACGGTATTGTTGGAAACAGCACAGCTATTAGGATGTGAACTTGATGATATTTTTAGAATTTCAGGAAAGACAGGATTGGGTGTGCAAGATCTCCTCGAAGAGGTGATTGTAAAATTGCCCCCTCCAAAAGAATGGGAACAAGGATCAAAAGAGCAGATTGATGAAACGAGCAAAGGAAGAGCGGCATTGGTGTTTGATTCTGTGTATGACGACCACAAGGGAATTATCGCATTCGTGCGTGTATTTCATGGCGAATTTGTGGGCAACCAAGATACACGATTAGTTGCAACAAACGTGAAGATTAAAACAAAAGAAGTGGGCTATTTTCAGCCGAAGATGAAGGCATCAACAAAGATTTCGAAAGGAGAAATCGGGTACATCGCAACGGGTATTAAAGATCCGGATAAGTTGAAAATCGGAGATACGATTGGTGATACGGATTTGGGAGGATACCAAGAACCGCAACCACGCGTGTTCGTTTCGTTTTTCCCAGAAGACGGGAGTGAATATGAGGAAATGAAAAAGGCATTTCAGAAGTTAAAGCTCACGGACCCCGCCCTAAAAACAGAGCCGGACTATAACGACGTGTTAGGGCGCGGATTTAAAGTAGGCTTTTTAGGAAAATTACATTTTGAAATCATCTCACAGCGATTGGAGCAAGATTTCGATATGGACACGGTAAACAGTTTCCCTTCGGTGGCATATAAAATAAAAAAACCACACACAGCGGGGTTGGTTGTTATTGAGAATCCCCAAGATCTTCCTGCCGAATATGATGAAATATGGGAACCGATGATTGAATTGGAAATACTTGCACCAACAGTATATTTAGGCCCTATTATGAAATTGAAAGAAATATTTCGTATGGGGGAAATGCAAACAACGAACATGGGGGATCGCGTGCTTATTAGGACGCGCATGCCGCTTATGGAATTGATTTCAGACTTCGATGATCAATTAAAATCACTTACGCATGGATTTGCGTCATTTAGTTATGAAATGGCCGATTATCAAAAGGCGGATTTAGCACGCATTGATGTTATGGTTGCGAAAGATATGGTTGTAGGATTGTCCCGCATTCTTCCGAAGAAAGATATTGAATATGAAGCACGACAAATGGCACTGCGACTAAAGGATCTATTGCCGCAACAGCAATTTGCGCAAGCAATCCAAATAACTACAGGGGCGAAGGTTATTGCGCGTGAAACAATTGCGCCAATGCGCAAAGATGTAACAGGGTATCTGTATGGAGGAGACAGAACACGCAAGATGAAGCTATGGAAGAAGCAAAAAGAAGGAAAGAAGCGCCTATTGTCTATGGCAAAAGTAAATGTGTCTGCGGACGTGTTTAAAGAATTGCTGAAGAAATAAAAGAGGGGTGCATTCTGCATCTGCGAGCCTGTGAAAATGGCGGATCAAATGGGCGACAAAAATTTCCTCAGAAACTGCGGTGTCTGAGCGGTGAGCAGGAGCGAGTTCGCAGTTTCGTTAGAAATTTTCGAGTCCATTCCGTCATTTTTATTCGCTCGCGATTTTTTGCTCCACTTTTTATAAAAAAAGTGGAAAAGATAGACTCGGCATCCGCCGAAAAAGTGACAAGGTGCGTCTGTTACGGTATAGTATTAAATATATGGGTAAATATATTACAATCGCACTCCTAGCAATTATCATTATAGTAGTTTCTATTCAGGCCTTCGGATTGTTTCGAAAAGGGAATGATATGGGAAATCAACTACAGGCATCTAAAGAAAAAGTAGAGATGCTGAATAAGGAAAACGAGTCATTGCAGGAGCAATTAGATTATTTTTCTCGAGAAGAAAATCTTGAAAAAGAACTGCGTGCAAAATTTAATTATAAAAACCCAGGGGAAAAAGTGATGATCATTACTCCATAATAATTGTGAACATATATACTGCAATGAAAGGTAAAAAAATAATAAAATTAATAGCAATCATCGGAGGAGGGTTAGTATTTATAGGGGGAATTGTAATTGGAGTTACGGGCTATTGGCCTGTTGCACGCGTAGGGCTTGCGCCAATTACCTATGGCATGTTTAGGGAGAATTTTACAATGGCAGACCATTTTTATCGAAGTAATATAAAAATAACAGGAGAAAGCGATGTAATAATGGACACAAAGGAAGTGCAGCGGGATTTGCAGCGAGCGACTATGGATGCGTTAATAGAAGGTATTTTAATTGATGAGGAGTTAGAAAAACGATACAGCGAAACCGATTTGGAGCAGTTGATTAAAAACAAGACCGAGGGAATCGACTTACAATCAAAGGAAATGGGGAAGGCTACAGGGTTGATGTATGGGTTAACGCCAGGGCAGTTTAAGGAGCTTGTGCTTTTGCCAAAAGCAAAACAAGAGATACTCGAAGGGAATATAACCCTCCAGAATGGAGTGTTTAACGATTGGCTCACTGAACAAAAAACTGCGGCAAATGTTTCTGTATTCGTTCCAGCGTTGTATTGGGATGGAAAAGGAGTACAGGCGAGATAATAGAAAGCAGGAGATAATAAAATGGAATATAAAAACATCCCTTATTAAACAAGGGATGTTTTTATATTCGTAATTATTTTGGAAGAGTGTATAATAAAGATACGTATACATTAAAATAAAAAGGTCGTAGGGAGAACTAATCATATGAAAAAACAATATATATATTTAGTTGTTGGATGTATGGCAATTGCAGGATTTTCTGCCGTTGCATATGCACAAGTACCAACAACGACAACGCCACAACCAGCAGTAACAGCAACGCAGAAGCCATTAACACCTGCTGCGAAAAAGGCACGCTTACAAGAAACAGTTACGGGGTTGGAGCGAAGTTTAGAAGTACGCATCGCAACGCTTGAGGAAGTTGCGATGCGAATACAGTCGCGCATTGCAAAGCTACAGCTTGAGGGGAAGGATATGACAATCGCAAGCGCTAAGCTCGTAGAGGCACAAAAAGCAATCACAGGAGCAAAGACAGAATTGGCGACAATGAAGAAAGCGAATGTAGCAATGGTCGCATCGACAAAGCCTGCAACGGCATTCGCAAATATCAAAAATAAACTCGCCAAGAACGTGACTACTAAAATAAAAGTAGCCCATAAGGCATTGGTCGAAACAATCGTAAGTATGAAAGGAGCGGGTAATGGTATGCCAGCAACGGCAACGACCAGCACATCAACTGCTCGATAATAACGTAGTAACGAATAAAAAAATGGATAATCTAGAAATAGAAAAAAATACCATGCCAGTAGGGGAGGGCACAGCTCAACCGCAGCAGCCAGTAGAAATGCCAGTGCCCGCTCCGATGCAACCACAGCAGCCAGTAGAAATGCCAACACCAGCTCCCGTACAACCGCAGCCGGTAGCAGAAGCACCAATAATGACTCCAGTTGATATGGCGCCTCCAGTGATGCAGCAGCCGCAAGTACTAGAGCCCGTTGTTAACACTATCGTAACACCGATGGAAACAACGATGCAGCCGATTGATTTGTCTGGACAAGGGATGCAGATGCAAGGTGGCATTCCAGAAGAGGGAGGTAAAAAGAAAATAATCATAATCATCGCTGTGATCGTGGCAGGATTGTTGGTAGGGTTGGGAGCATTCCTATTTTGGAGAACAACAAATGCACCAACGCCAGAAGTAGCGCCAATAGTAGAAGATGCAACGCCTGTAATAGAAATACAGGAAATGCAGCCAATTGTTGCGCCAGAGGCAGATGATGTATCGGTTATCGAACAAGACCTTAATGCATTTAATATTGGAGGAATAGATGCAGAATTACAGAGTGAACTTAATGTAATTAATGCAGCCTTGTAAAATTGTTTGCATGAAAAAACATAATGCTGTATAATGACAGCATGTGCTAAAAAACCGCCTGTGAGGGGCGGTTTTTGTTTGCGTAAATGGTATTGACATATTTACTATTACCTTGCATACTATATTTAGCAGTTAAATTATAAATCTGGCTACAGCCAAAGGAAGAGGAGGGTAGATATGAAGAAGGTTCTATATGTCGACGACGACATGTTTCTCAGGGGATTAATGGTGTCCGTACTCGAGGAATTCGGGTACGTGACCGTCACTGCTGAAAATGGGCAGGAAGGGGAAGCTGTTGCAATGCAGGGTGGCTTCAACCTCATCATCACTGACTATGACATGCCCGTGATGAAGGGAGGGGAAATGGTGCGGCGGCTTCGCGAACAAGGGTTGCAGACGCCTATTGTGATGGTGTCCTCAACTTCCGAGGCAGAAGAGGTATCCCTTGGGATCGACGGCTTCTTGTCGAAGCCGTACGAAACCCAGTCACTCATCGACCTCATCGATCGGTTGGTGGAGGGGGCGGCAGAACCAGCCGCATAAAACAATTTCGGGTGAGAAAGCCCCGCACTATGTGCGGGGCAATTTTTTTAAAGCCATATAAAACAGTTGACACATGCGTCGTTGGCTTGTATAAGGAAAATAGCAAATAAAGAAATTTAGCAGAGTATTCTGGCTATGCGTCGGAAGAAAGAGAGGAGAGCATGAAGCGGATTTTAATCGTGGAAGATAGTATCGTCATGCAAGCATTGCTGGCTAGGTGTCTCGAGCCTCTGGGAGCAACAATCACCATTGCCGACAACGGAGAAAATGGGTACAAGCTCTTGTCCGATGAGCCATTTGATCTTGCAATCGTCGACCACGGACTGCCAGGGGAGATGTCCGGTGGAGCACTTGTTATCTTGATGCATGACAAGGGATGCCGGGTGCCCTTTGTGATGGTGACTGGATTTGCGGGCTATGAAATCCCGATGGTGGCACGAGGGATTGCAGAGACAGTCATCAAAAAACCCTTCGACTACCGAGCATTGAGAGCGCTTGCCAAAGAAATTCTGGAGCGTCCGTAATGGTATAAAAAGCCCCGCAGTGCGGGGCAATTTTTTACTTTATTTTTCTGAAACAAGCTGGTCTTCCATGAAAGAAATCCAATCAGTGGTTTCTTTCTTGTTAGCTGCAAGCTTTGCCATCTCGTCGAGGATGTGCTGATGCTGTTCTTCGCCGTATTTCTTTTGAAGATATGCTTCGGTCAACTCAATGCGAATAAGGGATTCCTTTGCATTGTCGAGAAACTCCTGAATAAGGTCTTTGCGTGTTTTCATAATGAATATAATTTAAATGAGTATTGAAATTTCAGTATAGGGAGGAAGCAAAAATTTTGCAAGAAATTGACATAGGAGAAGGGGTGTGGTATGAGGTAGGTAGCTTTTATATCGATATGAACAAGGGAGGTGCGCGTGGCCTATACAACGTTTGAGCCCGATATGCGGGTAGCGCGGACAGAAGGTCTGGCAGCGGCAAAAGCCGCAGGGATTGCCATACGGAAGAACATAAGCGACCCGTTCGCTATGTTCCTTCCGCTCGCAAAACAAATCGCCATTATTATGGGGTGTGGCGTCCGAGTGCTGTGGTATCTCGTTCGGTGGATATGGGGATGAGCAGTGGGCTCCTTTGGGGCCCATTTATTTTTACAGAAAAGAACTATACAATGGCTAATATGTTGAAGATATACGATCCAATAAGTAAAGAGAATAAAGAATTTGAAGCGATCGACCCGGAAAAGGTGGGTATGTATGGTTGTGGACCGACGGTATATAATTATGTACACATTGGGAATTTGCGTGCATATGTATTTAACGATCTATTAAAACGATATTTACGATATAGCGGCTATGAAGTACAGCACGTTATGAACGTAACCGATGTGGACGACAAGACAATCAAGGGGAGTATTAAAGCACAAGAAAGTCTAAAGACGTTTACCGAGAAATATCTAGCAGCCTTTTTAGAAGACCTAGAAAAGTTAAATATAGAATTGCCCGATGTAATGCCAAAGGCAACCGACCATATCGAAGAAATGGTTGCGCTTACCGAGCTACTGTTAGAAAAAGGGTATGCATATAAAGCTGATGGTTCAGTCTATTTCCGCATTGCAAAATTTCCCAATTACGGAAAGCTTGTTGGTTTAGAAAAACAGGAATTAAAAGAAAATGCAGAAGGGCGCCTAAGCAATGCCGATGAATATGAAAAAGAAGAAAGCAATGATTTTGTGTTATGGAAAGGGTATCGCGAAGAAGATGGTGATGTCTACTGGGAGACACGGCTAGGAAAGGGGCGTCCAGGATGGCACATTGAATGTTCTGCAATGGCAATGAAGTATTTAGGGGAAACATTCGATATTCATTGCGGTGGAGTGGATTTAATGTTCCCACACCATGTGAATGAGATTGCGCAATCAGAAGCAGCAACCGGCAAGCCGTTTGCGAATTATTGGATGCACAATGCACATGTTATTTTGAGTGGGCAGAAGATGTCAAAGTCCGTAGGGAATGTATATGGCTTACGAGATATCATTGAAAAAGGATATAATCCGTTGTTGTGGCGTATTGCATTGCTAAAGGCACACTATCGAACAACAATGGATTTTAGTTTTGATGATTTTGTAGAAGTAAAAGCAATTGCCGATCGATTTGTGCAGTTTATGCTTACAATCGATACTGTTACAAATATTGAATACAACGACATCGATATGGAGGCGGTAATCACGGAGCACCGCGGTGCGTTTATCGAGGCAATGGACGATGATTTTAATGTGAGTAGTGCGTTCGCAGCTATTTTTGATTTCATGAACGAAGTCAACAAAAGCATGGATATCATCAATACCGAACAAGCAAAAGACGTGAAAGTCTTTATGTTTGAGCTTGACGAAGTGCTTGGATTTATTGAGCCGCTGTATGATCAGTATCGCATTGAATTGACGAAGAAAATTGATGAGGCACAAGCGGATACATTAGTTGCGAAGCGCAATGAAGCACGCAAGGCAGGGGATTATGCAAAAGCAGATGAAATGCGCGACAAGCTTGCAGCACATGGATTAGTCGTAGACGACACCGCCCAAGGCCCGATTATAAAGTTAAAGTAAAAAATAACCCGTCGAATGACGGGTTATTTTATAGAACAAGGTATTACATCTTATTCTCTGGCATAGGCATTTCGCCCATACAGGTTTTACAGTCCTTTCTGTGTGTCGCCAAGATGGTGATGGCAGAAAGACCAACAAGAACATAGATGATGCGGGAAACAATTGCTTCCTGACCACCGAACAGCATTCCTACGTCCCACTTAAGCAGCCCGACGAGAAGCCAGTTAAGGCCGCCGACTACAAGCAGTGTGAACGCAATATAATGAAGTGTTTTCATGATTGGATAAATAGCATTAGATATACCCGACCTTTTTATAAGTATAGCATAAAAAAGAGAAAGGCATCAGAGAAAGAAGGGGGCGGGCGTGAAGAATGGTTTAAAAAAGGATATACTATATAAAAGGTCGTTTATATAACATAATAAACAACATGGAAAATAAAGAACAACAAGGAGGAATGTGTATGGGAGGGATGTGTGATCGACGCGAGGGTGAAGACCGACGCGGGGCATGTACAGGGTGCCAGAAAATGTATGGCATGCATTGCGGTGGTCGGTATTATCACATGCGTTGGATTCTTGGAATTTTGATCATAGTGTTCATTTTTCTCGCGGGGATAAAAGTAGGAGAATTCAAGGAAGGTATGCGTAATAGTGGCTACGGAACAAATCGTGGATCATACGCAACGCAAGAACGGTATAACATGATGCAGCGAGGGGGAGGAATAAACTCCGGTGCATATTATCGTGGGGGTATGATGAGCGGAGCAGGTGAAGGAGTGCCGATGATGTTTGTTCGCTAAATACAAATAATAAAAAACACTAGGATGCGCGTGCACCCTAGTGTTTTTTATATGAAACAATAAATATGGTATACTATTGATAATTAAAATAGGGAAGTGTAATGGCATATGGACGACCTGAAACTAAATAAGCTCACAAAAATCGCGAAGATGATCGATACGAATGCGTATAGGTTATTCATCCTTGTTTTTTTTGTAATCGTGTTTAGTTGGCCATATATGTCTTTTCTTGAGCAGGTTGATTATGTTGTGCCGTTTACGTATTTATTTGCAGTTTGGGGATTATGCATTCTCGTGCTCATGATAGGAAGTCGCAATAAAGACGATTCTAACGATAGCAAGAATAATGGTTAATCTAACTACAATTATTGGAATATTGGCAGCATATTTTGTTGCGTTGTTCGCAATCGCTGTATATGTTGAACGTAAATATGAGCAAGGAAAGAACCTGACAAATAACGCAATAATTTATACGCTATCGCTTGCGATTTATGCAACGGCATGGACGTTTTATGGAAACGTAGGATTGGCGGCAACAACGAGCTATGCATTTCTTGGTATTTATATTGGGCCGACACTCGCAATGCTTTTTGGGTGGCCAGTTATTCGAAAGCTGGTAAAAATAAAAAATGAATATGGAGTAGCAAGTATTTCTGGGTTCCTTTCAACACGCTACGACCGTTCCTATGGCGTTGGAGTTATCGCTACGCTTATTGCGTTAATCGGGATAACGCCTTATTTTTCACTACAATTTAAAGCAATTTTTCAGTCGTTTTCATTTATGGTAGGGGGAGGGGCTGGGTTTGATTCCGGGTTTATTCGTTTGATTATGCTGGGCATGATCATTATCTTTACCATCGCGTTTGGATTTCGAAAGTTGGAGCAGACAGAACGGCATCCAGGAATGGTAATGGTGGTTGCTATCCAGTCGGTTATCAAATTGGTTGCATTTTTAGCGGTAGGGGTATTCGTTACGTTCTTTCTATTCAATGGACCGTTTGATATTTTAGCGCAAGTACAAGCAAATCCTGAGTTACTAGAAGCAGTAAATGCAGGGAAGCCTGAGTACTCGCTATTCTTGTCGTATATTATTATATCGATGTTCGCTATCCTGCTCCTTCCGAGACAGTTTCATTTGGCAGTTGTAGAGAACTCGGATGAGCGACACATTCGAACTGCTGCATGGGCATTGCCAGCGTATTTATTTCTTATTACGGCGTTTGTATTTCCAATTGCAATAGCAGGTATTTTAAAAGGGTACGATATTGCGTTGGCTGATATATTTATTTTGCTTGTTTCTGCAATGGCAGAAAATACTTGGCTGACTATGCTGGTATTTTTGGGCGGCATTTCCGCGGCATTTAGTATGATTATGGTCTCAACCGTTGCCATAACGACAATGGTAGCGAATAACGTGCTTGTGCCAGTGATCGAAAAAATTAGCATACTGGGTTTCTTAAGAAAATGGTTATTACAGTTGCGATGGCTTATCGCGGTGCTCATTCTTTCGCTTGGGTATGTATTTGAAATCTTAACAGGGGAATCGTATATTCTCGTAAAGATTGGTATTATTTCTTTTGTTGCGGTGTTGCAATTTGCCCCAGCAGTTATTGGGGGCTTATATTGGGAACGAGGGAATCGAATTGGAGCAATAGTAGGATTGATTGGTGGATTTGCAGTATGGGGGTACACATCGCTGATGCCCGCATTTATTCGAAGCGGTTGGATGCCGGAATCTTTGTTGTTAGAAGGTCCGTTTGGCGTTGGCTTTCTCCGGCCAGAGAATTTATTCGGAGTGACCACGATCGATCCATTATCGATGTCGATTATATTTACCGTATTGGTCAACGTAGGGCTATATGTTCTAGTGTCGCTCGCGACGAAACAAAGCGAAGATGAACAGCGTATCGCATATAATATCGTTAATATAATACGAGGAGGAAAGAAGGCGTTTTTACCAATCATTGCGCAAAAAGAATACATAGAATTAGAGGCAAAACGAAAAATTATTGTTGCGGTGTTCGGGAAATATCTTAGTGAGGAAGAGGCGCAAAAGGAGGCAAACGAATGTATCCGAAAAGCGAAAGTAGAGGGCAAGAAGGTGATTTCAATCAATGCACTAATTGATTTAGAGAATAGTGTAGAAAATATTTTGGCTGGATTTATTGGTAGTCCTGCAGCTCGAGATGTACTTGAGAAAGAGAGCTTGTTTTCTCCAGAAGAAGCAGCACAGCTGAGTAATATCTATACGCAAATGGCATCGGATATTAAAATTACTCCGGAAGAATTTGCACAAAAGATTGCAGAACAAAAAATGCTTGCGGAATCAAAGAATAATTTTATGGCAATCGCATCGCATGAAATGCGCACGCCACTTACCGTTATTCGAGGAAATGCTGAATTAATGCTGCAGGATACTGAGAACAAGCCAGAAAACGCAGACACAATAAAATCACTCACTGCAATTCAACGAAATAGCGTCCGGCTTATCGATATTATTCATGACTTCATCGACGTTATGCAGCTTGAGGGGAATACTATCACCGTTGAAAAAGAAACATTTGATCTTGTGCAATTAACAAAGGAGATAGTAGCTGATCTAAGCCCAGTTGCGGCAAAGAAAAAGCTTTTTCTAAAGCTCGAAGAACCGCAGGCAAGCATTCCAATGATAATTGCGGATTCGGAAAAGACGAGGCAGGTGGTTGTGAATATTATAGGGAATGCTATACACTATACAGAAAAAGGAGGAGTAACTATTTTGATTAGCACAACAAAAGAAGCAAATGGGGATTTTGTGCAATTATCGATTACGGATACAGGTGCTGGCATCGCGCCAGAGAGCAGGGCGACGTTATTCCAAAAATTTTCTACGGTACAAAAAACATTCTTGCATACAAAAGAGTATGGAAGTGGGCTTGGTTTGTACATAGCAAAAACTTTTACGGAAGCAATGGGAGGGTCTATTCGACTTGAAAAGAGCATAGTGAATGAAGGAAGTACATTCACTATATTGTTACCAGTGGCACCAATGGAGGCCGAGGGGAAAAGCGAAGGAAAATAAGAAATACATAAAACTCCCGCCAATTGGCGGGAGTTTTATGGAATGCAATATTATTTTTTAGACTGATCAAGCGAAAGTATTTCAAACCCTTCTTCTCCGTACAGTTCTTCATTAAAGAACTTTATTTCTGTTGGACGTATTTTGTATGCTCGAGAATTAAGAATCTTGTTTCGGAAATTATTAATACTGATAAGCGATTCCATACCTGGATTAGTCGAATTCCAAAGTTCAAGGATAGCTTCAAATCTGTCGATTCCACTAACGTCTTCGACGACGCCAAGTATTTGGGCGCCGATCTTCTTTGAGCGTACAAGTTGATGAGAGTCAGCAACGACACAGGCAACTTGATTATGAATCGCGATATTTTTACAATGCGTGCTGTCTGGCTCGCTAATAAAATACATGTTAAAATCTTCATCGATAGCAAAGTAAATATAACAGTTGGAGATAGTATCTCCAAAGGTTGCAAGCGACATAAGATTTTGAGACTTTAAAAAAGTAAATAACTCAGTTTTATGTTCCATAGTATAATAAGGATACCACATAATAGGTAATGAAATAAACAAGGGCGGTTTGCTTTCACGAGTTTATGTGTTATGGTACGCTATTGCCTTCGAAAAGTAATGCAAGTGGTGATAGTAATTACCCTTAAAAAAATATAAAAACAATATGAACAAGTGTACAAATTGCGAAGCAACTTCAGAAGGAATTAGGTGTGAAGCGTGCGAAATCGATATGGTTGCAGTAGAAGAGACCGTAGGTGAAGCTCCTGTAGCCGAAGAAGCAGCTGCAGAAACTCCTGCAGTAGCCGAAGAAGCTCCTGTATCCGAAGAAGCTGCCCCAGTAGCAGAAGCTGAAGCTCCTGCAACAGAAGAAGAAATAGCGGCATAAGAATCGCTAGTCAAAAAACAGCCCAAAGGGCTGTTTTTTGTTGGTGAACATTAATGCTGCTGGGCTAGGATTCGAACCTAAATAGCGGGATTCAAAGTCCCGAGTCCTACCATTAGACGACCCAGCATTAGGTTATTGCTCAGCCCATTCTATCACACCCTTTGTCCATCCTGCAATCCTGCGAAGAAGTGTCGAGCTTGCACGCACGCTGATACGAATAATACCATAGTACGACTCGCCGACATTCGTGCGGTTGGTTTTTGGGTTACCCTGTTTGTAATAAATATGGGTAAAGTATTCAGGATCATATCCGGTTTTATTTGCCCAATACTGGATTATATCGGGCGTGCGGTGCTTATGGTTCGTATGAATAGTTATATCAAAGATAATATGTTGCTTTTCGATATTACAGATATCTGCAAGCCACCGAAGAAATAGGCGAATCATTGCAGCGTCGGAATTAGTAAAGCGAACCCCCGACCCGAAATGGTGTGATTTTTCCTTAGACCCCTCGGCCCAATAAAGCATTACGCCGATAAGCCAAAGCTCGCGTTTAGAAATTACCCCAATATCCTTTAGCGCGTCCTTATGTATCTGCTCGGTTCTTGTAATACGTTGTTGCCGCTTAGCCTCGCCTCCTCGCTGTGCGGCGATGAGTTGCTTGGTGGTTATTCGGTGAGTCTGCTTTTTAGATAATCCAATATCTTGTAACCATAAAGAAAGCGTAGACTTTGCTACGGGAATTTGCTTGAGTATTTCAGAGTAGGTGAAGCCTTCTTTCCGTAAATTGATCGCTTGAGTTTTTAGCGCTGCGTAATCCATATGAACACCGATTATGTATTAAATTATACCATAATCGGTGTTCGAAATATATAACAAGAGGGGATGTGGATAAGTATATGCAATAAAAAAGTAAAAAGGAGTATAATAATGGTATGAATAAATACACCATTGCAATCGTGGCGATACTGCTATCCGCAGGGCAGGTATCGGCACAAGAAGCGCAAACATCTGCGACAAGTTCATCAACAACAGCTCCAAGGCCAATTCGGCAGGAGATGATTCGCAATGCCGGAGAAGCAAATAAGGCAATTAGGCAGGATGCAATACAGCAAGCAGACTACTTGCGCAAGGAGGCACAGAAAGTGAACGAGGCAGTAAAGACAGAAGCGCGAACATTGCAGCAGGAGACGAAAAAAGAAATACAAGAAAAGCGGGGAGAGCTTAAGGGTGTTGCAACGTCAACGCGCGTAGAAGTCAGGAAATCCATTGAAGAGCAGCGAGAGGCGGTGAAGCAAAAAATGGAAGAAACCAAAAAAGCCATTGAAACTCGAAGAGAAGAATTTAAAACAACAGTAGAGGCGAGGCGAGAAGAAGCAAAAAAAGCCATCGAAGCAAATCGCACACAGCTAAAAGAAAAGCTCAAAACAATCAAGGATGAGAAAAAGCGATCTACGGTAGAGGCAATCGATAAGCAGTTAGAAAAAATTAATGTAGACAAATTGGCACATTTTTCTAACGTACTTAATCAGCTAGAAAAGATACTAGAGAATGTTAGTTCTCGTGTAGCGAAGGCAGAACAGGCGGGAAAGGATGTTGTGAGTGTAAAGGCAGGGATAGCTGTCGCACAAACAGCAATTGCAAGTGCACGTACTGCAATCGCAACGCAGACAGCAAAGACATATGTACCAACGGTAAATAGTGAAAGCGCATTACGAACCGATGTAGGGAAGACAAGGCAAGTATTGCAGGCAGACTTAAAAGGAGTGCAGGACGTGGTAAAAGCAGCGCACGAAGCAATTCGAAAGGTAGCGACCGATTTGGCAAAGATTTCTGGCATAAATACAGTTGATGTAGCTCCTGCCGCAACTTCAACCGCCACAACAAGTACCTCAACTAATAATTAATAGTATATTTGTATGACAAAAAAGAATTACATAATTATCGCAGTAGTTATTCTCGTGGCCATTATCGGTTTTGTCTGGTGGAGTGATATGAAAAAGGCAGAAGCTCCAGAGCCACAGGAAAGTGCAATGCCAATCGATACAACCGATGCAATTCAAGAAGATCTTGCGGATATCAACATTGGAGATATAGATGAAGAGTTTAAAGATGTTGATGCAGCGATTAACGAATTGTAAGTAAAATAAAAATACTTCCATAGGAAGTATTTTTATTCGAAAAAATAGTACTCGTTTCACATACTAATTAAAAACAAAAATGATTTTAACAACAGGGACAACAGTGGAAGGGAAAAAAGTTACGCAGTATCTCGGCATTGTTACAGGAGATGCAATTGTCGGAGCGAATATCTTCAGAGATCTTTTCGCAGGTATTCGGGATATTGTAGGGGGAAGGTCGGCTGCGTATGAAAAAGAGCTCGTTAATGCAAGAAAATTCGCGACCAATGAGCTGATGCAACAGGCAGAAAAATTAGGAGCCAATGCGGTTATCGGAGTAGATTTTGATTATGAAACTGTAGGGAAAGGGTCAAGTATGCTTATGGTAAACATGAGCGGAACAGCAGTTATCGTTGAATAACAATAAGAAAACATAAAAACCCACTCAGCTTGAGTGGGTTTTTATGTTTTCGATAAGTGCGAGTTCAAGTGGAACAATTGCAAACGGGCTGTAGCGCATTTCCGTATAGGCAACGATAAGCGCTTTTATCAACGCAATAGTCGATCGCTCATCGATAACTTTGCTGTGACGGAGAATTGTGTCTACCTCTCGTGCAGTATAGAGTTGACGGAAGTCATGCTCAAGCTTAGGACTAAAGCGAATTGCCAACACGCGGCGATAGTAATGGATGAGATCTTTTGCAAATTGAACAATGTTGTAGCCGTCCTCATGAACAGTATTGATATTGGCAAGTGCGGCCGCAAGATCATTGGCGATAATAAGATCGACAAGATCGCTTACGCGTGAGAATGCAACGCGACCTAGAATCCGCTCAACACTTTCAACAGTAATAGTTTCTTCCATTGCCGCAATCTGGTCGAGAAGCGATTCGGCGTCACGGAAACTTCCATCTGCACCTGCCGCAATTAGTTCAATTGCCTCCTCTTCGAACGTGATAGATTCTTCGGCAACAATCTTTTTCAATTTTTCTACTAATTCCTTGAGTGGTATTTTTTTGAAATGGAATCGTTGTGCGCGTGATGCGATGGTTGGAGGAACTTTTTCGTATTCAGTGGTTGCGAGAATGAAGATAGCGTGTTGTGGGGGTTCTTCAAGAATTTTCAAAAGTGCATTAAATGCGTCCTTACTTAGCTGATGGACTTCATCGATAATAAACACTTTGTATGCATACGAAGAAGGGGAGAGAAGTGCGCCTTCTTTAAGGCTACGAATATCATCAATACCACGGGTTGAAGCCGCATCGATTTCGATAATATCCATAGCATTGCCGCTATCGATCTCAATACATGCTTGGCAGCTATTGCAAGGTTCTCCGAGTTGCTTAAACGCAGGGTCGGATTGTCTTTTTTGGCAGTTCGCAATTTTTGCGATAAGTCGCGCCATGGAGGTTTTCCCTGATCCGCGTGCGCCGTAAAAAAGATAGGCGTGGCTAAGACGGTCTGTTTTAGCAGCATTTCTAATAATTCGGACTATGGATTCTTGTCCAAGAACGTCCTCGAACCGCTTTGGGCGGTATTTTCGGTAGAGTGCTAACATACTGGTATGGAATAATTGTACTGCATGCCGACGCTATTTGCCAACACCCCTTTATTTTTAGGCTTTTCTGACGTACAATTGCCATATTATGGTAGACATTAAGTTTATTCGTGAGCACCAAGAAGAGATGCGTGCAGCGATAAAAAACAAGAGAATTGCCTTGGATTTGGATGCAGTATTGGAAGCGGATAAAGTTCGTGTTGATTTGCAGCAGAAAGTAGAAAAGTTGAGTGCATTAAAGAATGAACTCAATGAGAAGATGAAGACCGCAAAAACGCAGGAAGAACGAAATCCGATTATTGAGGAAGGAAAAAAGGTAAAAGATGAACTCGCAGAGGCGGAGCCAAGCTATCGCGAAGCAAAGCAGACGTTTGACGAGCTAATGGTTCGCGTACCAACCGTTCCATCAAGTGACACGCCGATTGGCACAAGTGAAGATGAAAACGTAGAAATATATCGCTGGGGCGAGCAAAAGAAATTTGACTTCGAACCAAAGGATCACGTACAACTTGCGGAAGATCTTGATTTAGTGGACTTTGAAAAAGGCGCAAAGATAAGTGGATATCGAGGATATTATTTAAAGAATGAGGGTATGCAGTTGGTGATGGCGTTGATGATGTATGCGGTTAACAAAATGGTGCAGAAGGGGTACACACCAATGATTCCCCCAACACTGGTAAAAGGATTCTCACTATTCGGTAGCGGATATTTCAAGGGGTTGGAATATGACCCAGAAATCGATGAAATTTATCAGGTCGCATCAGCGGACAAGGATTCCGAAGGCTCGACCACAAAAGATAAAAAGTTTTTAGTAGGCACCTCTGAGCCTTCGTTGCTTGCATACTATTCTGACGAAGTATTAAAAGAAGAGCAGCTTCCAATTCGATTGGCAGGATATAGCCAGTGCTATCGAAGTGAAATCGGGAGCTATGGAAAAGATACAAAAGGAATGTATCGCGTGCACGAATTTATGAAAGTTGAGCAGGTAGTTATTGCAAAGGCAGACGAAGACGAAGCAAATAAATTGCAGCAGGAGATGATGGATGTTTCGCGCGAGATGCACGAAGAACTTGGATTGCCATATCGACAGATTCAAATCTGTACAGGCGATATGAGCGCAGGAAAGTTTCGCGCATTCGACATCGAAGCATGGATGCCAGGAATGAATCGATGGGGGGAGACGGGATCAGCAAGTAATTTTGTAGATTGGCAGTCACGTCGATTGAATGTGAAGTATATCGATAAGAATGGTGATCGAAAGTATGTGTATATGTTGAACAATACCGCACTACCGAGCCCACGAAGCTTCATTGCAATATTGGAGAATTATCAACAAGCAGATGGAAGCGTGCTCATTCCTGAGGTGTTGCAAAAATACACGGGATTTGCCAAAATTGAAAGACGTAAGTGAGGTCATGACACATATATTTGGATGAAATACGAGGCGCCAGCGAGGATTGTGACTAAGATGGAGAAATCTCCTTCGCGGAAACAAACGGAGATGGCAACGAAGTAGTTCGCCAAATATATGCGCCATGGAAAAATCTTGCGATTCGAATGGCTCCCTGTGAGGGGGAGCCCTTTGTATGCCAGTGTAGCTCAGTTGGACACTCGGCGTTGCTAGGGATTCGTTCGTCAGCCGACGGACGAAGAGCGTGCAACGTGCCGTGATGTCGGAGCCGTTCATATACAACGGCTCCGACGAGAGCACTGCACCCGATAGGGCGCTTGCGAATACTGAGCAGAGGAAGGCCCAATCGTTATAATAGATAAAGAAACACGCCAGTGTAGCTCAGTTGGTAGAGCAACGCACTCGTAACGCGTAGGTCGCCGGTTCAATTCCGGCCACTGGCTCCAGATTTTAAAATATATATGACAGAAGAACAAAAAAGACAACTAGAGGATATTCATGCAGAAGCCGCAGCCTTGCGGGCTTCTTTCGATATCGATACAAAAGCAATTCGCGTAAAAGAGCTAGAGGCTGAAATGGGAGATCCTGATTTTTGGAACAATCGGGAAAATGCCGATGCTAAGATTAAGGAACTAGGGGAAACAAACGAAATGGTAAAGAAGTTTAAGGAAATAGGGGAAGAGATAGAAATGATCGAGTTGGTCATGGATGATAAAAAAGAAGAGGGAGAAATCACCGATGCACTAGCGGCATTAAAGGCAAAATTAAACAAAATAGAAACGGAAAAGTTATTTAGCGGAAAGTATGATATACAATCTGCCGTAGTAACGATTCAGGCGGGTGCAGGAGGCAATGAATCAGAAGATTGGGCAGGAATGTTGTGCGAAATGTACGAGGGATATGCGCGACGTCGAGGATGGAAGTTTACTATTATCGATGAGAGCGAAGGAGAGCAATCAAAGACAGCCCGACACGCATATAAGGGAGTGACTTTTGAAGTAAAAGGAAAGTATGCATATGGCTATTTAAAAAAGGAGTACGGTGTGCATCGATTGGTACGGGTGTCGCCATTTTCTGCAGAAGACAAGCGCCATACATCATTTTGTCTTGTTGAAGTTATGCCAGATTTGCCACAAGTAGATTTGGAAACGTTTGTTATCCCAGAAGACGATCTAAAGGTAGAATTCTCCCGCGCAGGGGGTCCAGGAGGACAGAATGTAAACAAGGTGGAAACTGCAGTGCGCATTACGCACGTTCCAACCGGAGTTATTGCGTCGTCGCGCGTTGAGCGATCACAGATGGCAAACCGAATGCTTGCAATGAACTTATTGCGTGGACGATTGGTAAAGTTAATGGAAGAGCAGCAGGCAAAAGAAGTAACTGATTTAAAAACAAGAGTAAAAGTAGAATGGGGAAGTCAGATTCGTTCGTATGTGTTGAATCCGTATAAGATGGTTAAAGATCATCGAACAGGAGTTGAAACATCGCAGGCAGAGCGAGTACTGGGTGGAGAATTGGATGAATTTATCGATGCAGAGTTAGGATAAAAATACCACCAGCCTAGGGCTGGTGGTATTTTATTGAATTATCGATAGGCAAGGAGTATAATTATAAATACAGATAGCGAAGTACACAGTACGAATAAAGGAGCTCTTTTGAGACCCCTCAATTCATATTGGTTGATTCATTATTTACGCACCAATGATTATTTTTCAAAACGTTACGAAGATTTACAACATAGACGATCATGAAACGGTCGCAGTAGAGGACATCAATCTACACATTCATCAAAAGGAATTTGTGTCTATGGTAGGAAAGTCGGGAGCGGGAAAGTCTACATTGATAAAATTATTGACCGGCGAAGAAAAGCCGACCAAAGGAAAGGTAAGTTTTGGTTCATACAATGTAAATAAGTTAAAGCCAAATGAGCTGCCATTTTTACGACGCAAGATGGGAGTTATATTCCAAGATTTTCGATTACTTGCAAATAAGAATGCATATGAAAATGTTGCGTTCGCACTAGAAGTTGCCGGACGAACACAGCAGGAGATTATGGAGTTTGTACCACAGGCACTTGAAATGGTTGGATTAAAGGATAAGATGCGCAACTTCCCTCGTGAATTGTCGGGCGGAGAAAAGCAACGGGTAGCCATTGCACGAGCAATGATCAACCATCCAGATGTTATTATCGCGGATGAGCCAACGGGAAATTTGGACCCAGTGAACACATGGGAAATTCTCAAGCTACTCCTTAAGATTAACGAGTTGGGAACAACAGTTATTTTAACCACACACAACAAGGAGATTGTTAATAGTATTAACAAGCGCGTTATCAGTATCGAAGATGGTCGGGTCATTCGAGATGAGGAGGAAGGAAAGTATATTCTTGTGTAACGAGAAAACTAGAAATTTTATTCTATGCTAACCACACTATCACGTGTTATAAAATATGGGCTCGTTGGATTTTGGAGAAACGGCTGGCTGTCCACTGCGACAATTGCCATCGTATTCCTTGTGTTGGTTGGGCTCGGCGGTTTGTTAATGTTTAATTCATTGGCAAACATCGTCTTAACTGATATTCAGGATAAGATCGACGTCAGCGTCTATTTTAAAGTAGATGCTCCAGAAGATCGTATGTTAGAAGTGCAGCGTTCGCTTGAAAGCTTGCCCGAGGTGAAGTCAGTGGAATATATTTCGCGAGACAAGGCTCTGGAAGAATTTAAAGAACAGCACAAAGACGATTCCACGGTATCACAAGCATTGGAAGCAATTGATTCAAACCCACTTGCTGCGTCGCTTAACATTAAGGCACGAGAGCTAAGAGATTACGAAGCAATTGCAGGATATCTTGAAAAAGATACGTATAAGGAAATTACCGACAAAATATCATATACACAGAATATTGGAGTTATTGATCGGCTAAAGAAGATTAAGGGTACGGTAGAGCAGGGCGGGCTACTACTCGTTGTGTTTATCAGCCTTATTGCAGCACTTATCATTTTTAATACCATTCGACTTGCAATTTATTCCAATCGAGACGAGCTTGCAGTTATGCGGCTTGTAGGAGCATCAAACTTCTTTATCCGTGGGCCCTACATGGTGGAAGGAATAATATACGGAATAACAGGGAGTATTATGAGTATTATTGTGGTTACGATTGCGGTGTTCTATACCGCACCGTATGCAAGTATATTTGTTCCGGATATTAATGGCTGGACATATTATCTTTCGAACTTTTTCTCATTTATGTTCGCACAAGTATTCTTCGGCGTTGGGCTTGGCGTATTGTCGAGCTATATTGCAGTAAGGAAATATTTGAAATTGTAAAAGAGTATAAAAAATGCAGGCTCCCTTTCGGGAGCCTGTTTTGTTACGTGATGCGATTATGGGAGCGTTTCTGCGGCAATGGTATCGAGCTCGGCGAGGAGCCAGGGCATGATTTGCTCGGGCTTTGTATTCCCAAACTGAATAGTAGCTCCAACTATCTCGGCAGCAGAAATGGGAATTGTTTCAGGAAAGCCACCTGGCAGCGTTGAGGATGCGCCAGTTTTTACGAGCCCCACTTTCGTAAGAGCATAAACAGTGCGGGGTATGACGGGATGAACCTCTATTACTTCGGCAAAGACAATATGCCGTCCCGTAAAATTAAGGAGGCAATGAATGGCGTTTCGCCCATCAGTCCCAGTAAGAAATTCTGTAAGATCGGCGACTGCTTTGTTTGCTTCGGGCGATGAGAGTGCGTCGAGGATTCTTGTGGCTGCCAGATCCCACGTGATACAGCGGGGTTTACTCATACGGATAAGCTCCTTTTTCTAGAAAGATAGTGTGCTGATTTCTTAATACCATAAAGATATTAGTTATGCAAGTAAAAAAATACAGGCTCCCTTTCAGGAGCCTGTTTTGGTGTGGCTGACTGTGGCTAAAATTTAGCGAAGCCGCCAGGAGCGAGACGCACGAAGACGCCGCCGCAAATGTCCTCGGGGAGAATTTCCCTAACACCCGCTGCAATTTGCGGCACGCGAACAGACTCCAGGTTGTCCTCGCGCTCTTGAGACCAATGCGCGAAAACCATAATGCAGATTTGGCTCGTGGGGCCGGCTTCGAAGTAATTCATGCTACAGGGGATTGTCACTACCCCTACTTTACTCGGGTCCAGTAAAATGTCGCTTGTGCCGAGCTCCTTTGCGACGATAGTGTGAAGGGCTGTCTCAAGGGTATCCTTGAGGTTGCGAGCGGTAAGTGCTCCGCCCGTACTGTCTAAAATTAAAACTTGCGGCATATATTGCCTCCTTTGAATCGTGATATGGTGCTACTTTTTAAATACCATATAATAGGAAGGATGTAAACAAAAACCCATGCGCCTAAGGCGCATGGGTTTGGTATCACAACTTATAGATAAATATCGACGTTCCAGCTCGAGCATCTGGACTATAGGGCGACTTATCTTTGAGAAGCCAAGGGTACTCATCTTCAGGATTGCGATGCAAGTCAGAAACGATCGGGGCAATACTGCTTTGTAGATTGTTAATAGATATAGCAAACCACTCAATACCTTCTTGCTTTGGATTGCCCATTGTAGAGTTCCATGCAACGGCCTTGTCGCCAAAATAGTAGGGGAGACTTCCTCCGCCGAAGTAATTGACAGCAATCTTGGAGATATTATTTTGTTCGGTAAACTCTGCGAGACGTTTAAGATCTTGCCCCCAGTCATAGTTAGAGTCGGTTACAATGCGGTATCCATTAGGAGTGCCATCGGCGAGCTCATTAAAATAGGAGATGAAATAAGGGCCAGCAAGAAACGCTTCAGCGATATACCAGAGTACGAAGAAGAGGATAATCGCTGTTTTAAAGGATGACTTAAGCGTGCTCCAAATAACAGTAAGTATATTACGTAGTAATCCATACGAAAGATCGAGCTCTTGTCGTGTCCATTGCTTAATCCGTCCCGCAGTAAGAATATACATTAGCGGAATTGTCGGGAGCACATGGCGAACTCCGATATTAAGGGGGCTACTCATGCTGTACAGCCAATACAAGGCAATAAACGAGAGCATAGAGAACTCAGCAAAATTGAGATTGACGTACGTAAAGAATCGTTCTTTGAGACGTGACGGCCCACGGAAGTTTTTGAGGAACGTCCCAATGCCGAGAAGCAATGCAAATCCAATAAGGATAAGAGAAGGAAGCGGCTCTTTATAGAAGAAGACGACAGGGAAGTAGTACCACCAGCCAGCATTAGAAACCTCATTCATAAAGTATCCGGTAGCGCCTCCTGCAGCACGCTGGGTAACCATCAATACGCCGAGCATGTATTGTGCAAACGGACGTGCAATGGTATTGGTCGTCATTGCAATCGTAAGGTCTGCTAAGCAGCGTGCCTTTGGGGCAGTGATAGTGCACTCGGGGATAGTGTTATTTTCTCCACCAAAGTTAGAAAGGATATAGGTAGTATCCGACTTCTGTTTTTCCATCGGATAATTGATTGTGATAGGGATATATACCAAATACACAAGGAAATAACCGACAGCGAAAATACCAGCAAGGTAGCCAAGATAGCGGAAGCTATAGTTAACAACATAGCCAAGCTTCGAGAGAAGGGAAACGCGATGATTAAACGCTTTTACAAACACAAATATTGCGATAAGGAAAAGGAAAAGCGGAATAAGAAGCACCGCAGAAAACTTAAGAAGCTGTGCGATACCATAGGCAACACCGGCATAGGCAAGATTCTTTTTCGTATTGTGCAGCATAAACTTGCCGAAAAAGTAGATCGCCAAAATAAAACCAAGTGATGCGCCAACATCGGTGGTGACATAGTGCCCATGGGCAAGCATGGACGGAGAAAACGCAGTGAGCGTGGTTGGAAGAAGCGCCCACCAAGAACCCATCAATGAGCGTGACCATACGAACACGAGCAAAGAGAGAAGAAGCATGAGTATTATTGGTCCAAGGCGCGATACTGCAAGAATTCTATCCGCATCATTGCCGGATTCATAGAGAAATTGCGACCCCATGACCCATTGTCCGTTTACATCATCTTTCCATGCAGTACTATCGGTAGGAAAGTTAAGGTCGAGGAATAATAGGGGTAACGCAGCCGCTATTTTGACTAATGGCGGATGCTCTGGATTAAGACGCGCATCAAGTTCACTTACATACCCATATCCCGCAGGAATATGCGCAAGCTCGTCCATAATCGCAGCCTCCTTTTGTGACGAATCATACATCAAGAGAAACGAAACCGAAAGAATAATTGCGAGGAGAACGTATTGTGCGGAAGCGAAGAATTTTGATAGATTCATAAGGTGAGTAAAAGATGCAATAATGAATTAGGTGTATACACGAAGATGCCGATAAACGGCATGTGATTTGCTATAATTATAGCAAAAGATTTCATTTCCGTCCTTATCGTTGTAGAAAAAAATATGTTTGCAATCAAAAAAATAAAACCACTGAAGTGGACTAGTCACGCAAAGATGAAGATGCAATATTACCGATTGTCCGAAGGACGAGTGCGGCGTGTTTTACATACACCGCGGCGTATAGAAGAGGGCATTGCGGAAAACACAATTGCATTGATGCAACCAGTATCGATGACAAATACAGGGAAAGGAACAGAAGATTGGAATCAAGAAATATGGGTTATGATTGTGGAGACGCCAAGCGAGCGAAGAGTTATTTCTGCGTGGAGATATCCAGGGAAAACAAAAATAGGTGAACCATTGCCAGCGGAAATTCTAAGCGAATTGAACGAACGATATGAATGAAATTATAAAAGAAAAATATATTGAAGAAGTGCTAAAGGTAGGAGGCGAATTTTTTGCGCAGTTTAATGACCCCACAGAGATTAAAGCAACACGCGAAAATTATGAGAAGATTTCTTCGTTGCATCCTTCGGCGTATAAGTTTGCGGTAAATGAGCAGGGAGAGCTGATTGCATGGACAGTTGTAATCCCGACGTCAAAAGAATTGGCAAATGATTTTATCGAGCGGCGAATAACGGAACAAGAATTACTTGATAAAACTGAGTACAGCAACACGCACGACGCGCTCTATCTATTTGCCGCATTTACGAAACCGGAATATAGAGGGAAAGGGTATGTAAAAAAAATGACCATAGCGCAAGTTATGGAAATTACAGAAAATAAACCAAAAGAGACACTGGTATTTGCATGGACAGTTTCAAAAGAAGGGGAGGCCGCAATCGTATCAGTTGCCAGGGATTTGGGAGTTGTGATTAAGAAAAGAAGAAAGAAAGAAGAGGCTGGGAGGGCTGAAGAATAAGTTGACAAATATTAAAAATAGTGTTTAATATAATCAGCACTAAAAATTCGATAACAAGAAGGAGAGACGCATGGCGAATCGGAAATTGCGCCACACCACCGGAAGAAGTCTCGAAGGAAACATAAGCGTGAATTGGGGATCGCTTCAAGAGATTCTCCATGATGGAAGAACGGTTGTGTTCATGCAGGCGCATCCTGGGGGGAGCAGGAATCCCTACGCAGTGGTTCCGGGGTATAAGGTCGGGAAATATAAACGGGAGGGGAAGTCAACATCGGTAAACGTGGAGACTATCTCTCATGCCGATCAACTTGCGGTTAGGGGAAAAATCCAGCCGATCGTGGAGGGAATCATTTCCTTCTGGTAATTATGAAACACGGGAGATATTCCCAAAGGGCCTCGCAAGAGGCCCTTTTTTGTTGACAAAAGAACAGCATTAAACTATTATAGAGCCAATACCGTAGACAGTAGGTCCCGGCGTTGCCCGAAAGCGAAGCGATCGGTTGCAACAGCGAGGATCCAGCCCATTGTAAATGGGCTGGCCTCAACCGAGTAAACCCTACCGAGGAAACTCCTAATTTAGGACGATTCTGCGGCGGTATGCCGTTTTTTATTTATCCTGAGTAAAACCGAAGGAATATAGAAACGGTATGAAAGGTCGAGAAGTTAAAAAACCAAAAAGCAGAATACAATGAAAACAAGAGATCAAAAGAAAGTAATCATTGCGGAAACGCAAGAATTGCTAAAGAATAGCAAGAATCTAATGTTCATCAACTTCTCTGGAACTGGCGTGGAAGATATCAAGGAATTGAAAAAGACCTTGCGTCCCCTCGGATCAACCGTACGAGTTGTGAACAAAAAGCTGTTGCGCGTGTCTCTCGAAAAGGCAGGAGTTGATATCAACCCAGAACAATTCGAAACACAGCTCGCAACAATCTTTTCTTCAGCAAATATCTCCGATGTTGCAGCCCCTGTCTATAAATTCTTCAAATCGAAGGAAAAGAAAGGATGTGATATCTATGGAGCATATGACATGGAAGGGAAGGTATTCATGGATGCAAAAACAACGAAGCAGATTGGTCAGTTGCCATCACGAGAAGTTCTTATTGGACAGGTCGTTGGTATGCTTGCCGCACCGATTCGTATGTTTATGTATGTACTTAGTCAAAAAGCAGAAATGGGTTCGAAGTAAGATTGTATATTTTGCGGATTGCTTCGTTATGGGCCCCTATCGATTCGGCGCAGTACTTCTTGTACAGCTTCCTCATCGATATTCCCATGCCTCGCACTCCATTAAAATATGTGCATCTTAGGGGTAGAATAATTAATTAATTTATTTTTATGGAAAAGTTTAAAGACATCATCGAAAAGATTGAGTCAATGACCGTTGTTGAATTGGCGGAATTGGTCAAAGTATTGGAAGAAAAGTTTGGCGTATCAGCATCAATGCCAGCAGGTTCAGGCGCAGCAGCAGGAGCAGCTGAAGAGGAAGAGAAGTCTGCATATGACGTTATCTTGAAAGAAGCAGGCGACCAGAAGATCAACGTAATCAAGGTTGTAAAAGAAGTAACCGGATTGGGTCTTAAGGAAGCAAAGGATATCGTAGACGCAGCTCCAAAGGCAGTAAAGGAAGGCATGAAGAAGGAAGATGCCGAAGCCTTGAAGAAGCAGTTGGAAGATGTAGGTGCAGTAGTAGAGTTGAAATAAATTTAAATATAATATATTCAGCAAATTGCATCGTTACGGGCCCCTATCAATTCGGTCGCAGTACTTCTGCACAGCTTCCTCATTGATATTCCCGTGCCTCGCACTTTATCTGAATATATTAATTTAATACAAGAAACAACCCACTTGCGTGGGTTGTTTTTTAGTCGGCGCTATGGGACGATGTTGGAACCTTTTTGACGACTTCTGGAAGTGGGGCTAACTAGCCATTAGTTAAATGCGAATTTTGAAATACCTTTGCTTACCCCATTCTCCAATAAAGTCCCTCGTCTCAATAATCCGAGAGCTATAATTTCTCGTGATTTTATCCGCATACCCATTATCAACCATCGCATCTCTTGTGACATACTCATAGCCTTTCTTGCGCAATTCTGTCTCTAGGCATGTCATGAGCATAGAAATAAGACCTTTGCTCTGGCGCTCCTTTATAATTACCGTATCAACGATACGGGCAACTCCACCGCTTTCAGGAAGTGCATAGGTAAATCCGACAATAGATTCATCCTTTTTTAACAAAACCAAAGTAACCTCGGGGTCATTTATGTCATCTCTCATCATTTCTTCACTAAGCGACTCCTCGCCAAAGATGCTCACCTCTATGTTGTATATTTGGCTACCCAAAGTATTCCAATTTAAAGAAGATGGAGTGATAAATTCTACATGTATCATATTTTATACATTAGCTTACTTATGCAAAATTTAATAGCCTTATGAAAAACTAGTGTCGCTACTGGATTCGAACCAAGAGAAATAATGAGTCCCGTCGAATTTTCCGTCTCACATCTCTTATCTCAAACCTCCCATCTCTAATACGGGTGGACCCAACAGGATTCGAACCTGTGACCTCTCGAATGTGAATCGAACGCTCTAACCAGCTGAGCTATGAGTCCATGTAAACGATATTTTAGTATAGACCATTCGCATTTGTTTTCAATGGGAGTAAGAAGAGTTATGCATTGTTCAATAACGCCATTTTAGTGTATACTTAAAAGGAATAGTGACATACGTATATTATTTATGGATAAAATAAACATTCTCCTCGTTGACGATAACGAGGTCATTAGAATTTTTTTCAAGGATATATTTTGGCTACATGGCCTTGAAGGACAATTTCATTTGGAAGTTGCGCCGGGTGTTGATGAAGCATGGGCTATTCTACGCGACTCAACAAAGAATATCAACGTCGTATTTTTAGATCTTGTAATGCCGTTTAAGAAGGATGGTAAAGAAATGACAACCTCCGAAGCGGGGATGAGTATTTTGCGAACAATAAAAGCAGACCCGAATCTAAAGCACATTAAAGTGATTGTTTTTTCGGGGTACACTGATAAAAAAGACATTGAAGAGGCAAAGAAAAATGGCGCTGATATGTATTTGGCAAAAGAAGAGCACTTGCCACAAGATTTAATTAAAATATTCGATAGCTTAGCAAAGCAAGATAGCTCGGTATATCAGTATTCTAAATAAGTATTTATGGAGCCAATCATAAAATTGGAGGGGATAAATCTTTACTACGACCAAGGAAAGCCTACAGAGGTCTGGGCTTTACGGAACGTCAGTCTTGAGATAAATAAAGGCGAATACTGCGCATTTTTTGGTCCGTCTGGGTGTGGCAAAACAACTGTTTTGTACGTATTGAGCGGTATGGAATCAGAACGAGTAACAAGCGGAAAAGTTTTGGTAAACGGAAGAGACATTGCTCAGTTTTCTAAGCGAGAGCTCGCAGTATTCCGCCAAATCGGAGTTGGAATTGTGTTCCAACAGTTCAACCTTATCCCATCAATTTCTGTGCTCGATAACGTTTCTTTGCCAATGGCATTTTTAGGTATTTCACTTGAACGACGCAGAACTGAAGGAATGAAATTGCTCGAGCGCTTAAATATTGCGCCATACGCAAATCGATTACCCGCAGAGCTTTCAGGGGGGCAGCAGCAGCGTGTAGGTATTGCGCGTGCATTGGCAAATAACCCGCCGATTATTATTTGTGATGAGCCATTAGGAAACCTTGATTCTGAGAATGCAAACAAGGTGCTCGAGTTCATGAAAGAGTTAAACGTCAAGGATGGAAGAACTATTATTATGGTAACGCATGAAGCGTGGAGCTTGCGAGATGCGCGTAAAATCTTCTACATGAAAGACGGTGTTTTGTTGCGCGTTGAAGAGCCAAAAGAACAGGGCGATATTGCGCAAGCGGTTTCTAAATTGATGTATAATCAGCTCAATCCTAATATGGAGCCAGGGCAGGTTATGGCAAAGTCGTTATCCAATTTATTATTGCGCGGGTATTCAAGTGACGAAGTAAAGCGCTTTGAGTTCTTTTTGCTACAGCGATTGACTGACCATATCGACGGTGATGTATTTCAAGAAGTTTTGGATCGATCCTATCGCAGAGGAGGGGTGGGCTTATGGAAGGGGAAGGCTGCCAAGATAAGCTTTATCATTGAAGGTATTATGGAACAGCGACATACCGTAGAGCAGGTATATGCAATGCTTGAGAAAAATCCCGAGTCACCGCTCGTTGAAGAAGCGCAAAAAATTCGACGATGGCTTTTGGGGGAATATAGAGGAAAGATAGATGAGCAGCAACAGTTACGATTGGATGAAATAATTACTGAACGATTACGTAATATCATTACTGCACATAACGTTGCGCAGGTGTTGAATTTATCAAAGAAAAATTTCGGGATAGGACTCTCGATGCGTGCTTCAAGCCAGATGTCAGAAAAGCTGGAGTCAATCTTGGCAGGGAGTGATGCAGTGACAAAAGCAATAAAGCTGTAATAACTATTGGAGCATATGGAAGAAACAAGAAATCATTTATCGGTAACAGATCTTTTTCGGCTATCATTCCGAGTATTTAAAACGAAACCAGTTCGAACTTTTTTGACGATCATGGGTATGTCTGTGGGCATCGGAACGGTTATGTTTTTGATTTCTATGGGATATGGTTTGCAATTTATTTTGATTGGTAAATTGGTAACAACAGAGGATTCTCTTATGGCGCTCGGGGTAAGCTATCCAGCGGAGAGCGAATTGAATATTAACCCGGCAACAATCGAATCGATTACTAAAATGCCAAACGTAGGCGAGGTTAGTACGATGGCAGAGTTTCCTGCAGAAATTAAAATCGAAGGAGCTACTGGGTTGGTTGTGGCAAAGATAATCAGCCCAAGTTATTTTCGATTGTCTGGACTTATGCCGGACACGGGGAAAGCATTTAAGGAAGATGAAAAGGGGATTGTGCTTTCGAGTCAAGCCGCAAAGCTGCTCAACCTTGTGCCCGATCAAAGCTCAATAGGGAAAGAGCTTGGGCTAAAGCTGACCTACCAAGGGTTGAATGATCAAGAAGGAGCTGGACAGGAGGTAATTTTAAGAGAACCAATCAAGCTCGTTGGAATTATTAACGATGATACGCAAGCCCCGTTTGCTTTTGTGTCTGCTTCTGCGGTTGATCAAAAGCCACCGTTCTACAAGGAAGTGTTGTTAAAGGCAACAAACATTGATGCAGTTGAATCATTGCGCGATGAGCTGATTGAACAAGGGTTTATTATTTCAGCTCGCGTGGACCTTGTGAACCAAGCAAAGAAGGTTATGAACATCATTACAACTATTCTTGGTGTTTTTGGTATTGCTGCACTTATCGTATCGGCAATCGGTATGTTCAACACAATGATCGTAGGATTTTTGGAACGTATTTACGAGGTGGGTATTATGAAGTCATTAGGTGCTACAGACCGTGATGTTAAAAACCTATTCCTCATGGAATCATTATTGATGGGATTATCAGGCGGGCTAGGGGGTGTTGCGTTGGGTATTGCGGCGGGAGAGACGGTAAACTTTATTTTAAGCATTCTCGCGCAACGCCTTGGAGGCGCCCCTATACGATTGTTTATTACCCCAATATGGTTCGTTATTACGACACTCATCTTGTCCTCTATGATTGGATTAATTGCAGGGTTCTGGCCAGCGCATAGGTCGACGACACTTTCTCCAAAAGAAGCATTCAAAACAAGATAAAACGCATAGGTTTTGCGAACTGCTTCGTTACTTGCCACGTGGTCCGCTTCGGGCGGACTTTACATGGTGGGGCCCCATTGATTCGGTCGCTGTATTATTAAATACAGCTTCCTCATCAATTCCCCAGTGTCTCGCACCTCATTCAATGGTGAGTGTTTCATCATTAGAAGAGTATGACGAAAAAAAGAAGCCAAAAATTTGATTTTGTAACGGAAGAGAAGCGCATGGACGCATTAAAGGCGATCACCGCTTTTTTTCAAGACGAGCGCGATGAAGAAATTGGCATCATCGCTGCAGGAGAAATACTGGATTTCTTTTTACAAACAATAGGGGATGATGTGTATAAAAAAGCGGTTGGCGATGTAAAAAAGTTATTGAAGGAACGAATGGACGATCTGGACATTGAGTTGGATCTACTGACGGAAAAATAAAAAGTGGATAACTTTTTGTAATTATAAAAATAACCGCATAGACATTGTATTATTTTAAAGCTGCCACCCATTGATTGACGGTTTTTTTGTTGCATAGATATCGCAAATAGAGTAGAATGGAGGAAAGTGGTGAAAAGTGGGGAGAATATAGAAAATAGTTATCTCACACTTCTTATCTGCATAGCTCACTCATATGTTTATCGGCGAATTTGCACACAACCTAGACGAAAAAGGACGCATGGCATTGCCCGCTAAATTTCGTACGAAACTTTCTGGAGAAGCGATTATAACGCGTGGCCTTGATAAGTGTTTGTTTGTATTTAGTGCTGATGAATGGGCAAAACTTGCGGAGAAAATTGTTTCACTCCCGCTTACACAAGCAAACTCTCGAGCATTTACTCGACTCATGCTTGCAGGTGCAATGGATGTTGAAATAGATAAGCAGGGCAGAATATTAGTTCCGGATTATCTTCGAACGTACGCAGGCCTTTCTAAAGAGGTCGTAGTAACCGGGTTGTATAATCGAATTGAAATTTGGGATAGCGCACAATGGAAAGAATATAAAGAAAAAACAGAAGCATCTTCTGATGAAATAGCTGAAAAACTCTCTGATCTCGGAATATAACAAAAATACTTACACACCCCGTAACGCTACCTCTATCGATGGCACACATCTCCGTTCTATTCAATGAAACACTGGAATTACTTGACCCAAAGCCGGGACAGTTTTTCATCGATGGTACGACTGATGGGGGAGGGCATGCGGCTGCGGTGATTGAAAAAATTGGGAAGAGCGGAATGTTTCTTGGATTGGATTGGGACAAGGGAATGGTAGAGCGACTACGAGAAAAGTTTAAAAAGACGAATGGAAAGATAATGTTGGAGCATGCAAACTACGCAGATGTGAAAGAAGTGATGCAGCGCCTCGCATTACCGAAAGCAGATGGCTTGTTGCTTGACCTCGGATTTTCGTCAGTACAGTTAGAAGATGAACGAGGGATGAGTTTTCAAAAAGATGAACCGTTAGATATGCGGTATGACTTAACTGGCGGCATGCCAACTGCAGCAGATGTGGTCAACGGTCTTTCTGAAAAAGACCTTGCTGATGTGATTTATCAATACGGAGAGGAGCGTATGTCGAGGCGAATGGCAAAACATATCGTCGAACAGAGAAAGAAGAAGAAAATAGAAACAACAAAAGAGCTTGCCGATGTGATATTGGCAGCAGTAGGAAGGGGATACGAAAAAGGAAGAATTCACCCCGCTACTCGCGCATTCCAGGCTTTGCGCATCTATGTAAATAAGGAATTAGATAATCTAGAAAAAATACTCACAGAGTGTGAAGAAATAATAAAACCAGGAGGACGCATTGTAATCATCTCGTTCCACTCATTAGAAGACAGAATTGTAAAAACACGGTTCAGAGAAAAAGAAAAGGAAAAGATAGGGAAAATTATCACTAAAAAACCAATTACGGCAACCGAAGAAGAGATAAAACAAAATCCACGATCGCGCTCTGCAAAAATGCGTTGCTTCGAAATAACTGTTTCGTAATCATATAATCTAAATTCTCTATTACTATGACAATCATTCGACAAAAAAAGGATGGCGAATTGCTACGAAGATGGGCTATTGGGCTAGCGATTGGCGCTGGATGCGCTGCCGTAAGCGGAGTATTTTTCTACAATCAAGTTGTTAACAATAGCCACGAAATGACGCAGCGCAGAGATGATTTGCGCAGTATCGAAGTAAAGAACGCAGAATTAAAGAGTGCATTATATGCATTAACTGACACACAGAAGATACAAGCGTTTGCAACAAGTAATGGATTAGTAATAGAAAAAAATCCAAATTACGTACGACGGCAAGAAGTAAGCATTAATTTATAAGAGAGCAGTAAAAAAATTTCAGATTTTTCATATTATCGGTTACAATTAAAAATCGTTGGGTAAAAAAATTATAGTATCTTGAAATGAAATGAAGTGGCGCATACGATCGTTAATTGCATCTTTCGGAATAGTCTATTTAGCGCTTGTTTTTCAGCTCTATAATTTGCAGTTCAACAAGAATGCATTTTACGAAGCACAGGCTGAATCACAGCAAATTGCATCCGGAGTATTGCAGCCAAATCGCGGAGCTGTATATATGACCGACAAGAATGGTAATCGCATTGCAGCTGTATTGAACAAGGAATTTAATCTTATTTATGCAGTGCCAAAAGAGGTTGCCGATCCCGATGTCGTTGCGTTAAATATTAGTAAAATATTGGATTTATCGCAGCCAGAGGTGAAAAGGATGCTTTCAAAGAGTAACGATCAGTATGAACTGCTTAAATTTAAAGCATCGCAAGAAGAAGCCAACGCCATTAAAAAGCTTGGCATTCGTGGTATTTATATAACAAAAGAAATCGGACGATATTACCCACTTGGATCATTGGCAAGCCATGTATTAGGCTACGTAAGCCCTACAAGCGATAGTGAAAAAGAAAGCGGAACAGGCGAGCGAGGCCGCTACGGAATCGAAAAGCAGTTTAACAGCGAGTTAGCAGGGACGGTAGGAAAAGTAAAAGGTGATCGCGTTGAATATCCAAAAGATGGAAAAGAAATCGTATTGACGATAGATAGAAACATTCAAGCACAAGGTGAAGAGATTATTAAAAAATTGGTAGAAACATGGGGGGCAGAAAGTGCTACGGTAATCGTGCAAGAGCCAAAGACGGGAAAGATTCTTGCGATGGGTAATTATCCAACGTTTGACCCGAATAATTATCAGGACGCCGAAATGAAGGTGTTTATTAACCAGGCTGTGCAATCAGTGTATGAGCCAGGGTCGGTTATGAAGCCGATTACCATGTCTGCAGGTATCGATACCGGTAAGATAACTACGGAAACATCGTATAACGACACAGGTTCGATTACGTTAAACAAACGAACAATCAAGAATTGGGACTTGAAGGCGTATGGACACACAACAATGCGAGAAGTCATCGAGCATTCATTGAACGTGGGCACGGTTTTTGCGCAGCGGACAATGGGTAATGAGATTTTTAAAGATTATTTCATTAACAAGTACACATTCGGAGAACCAACAGGCATTGCATTGCCAGGAGAGCGCGATGGCAATTTAACTGCATTGCGAGAAGGAAAAGATGTGAACTATGCAACTGCTGCATTTGGGCAGGGTATCGCAATCACGCCAATTAAAATGTTGAGTGCAATTTCGGCAATCGCAAATCACGGAGTACTGATGAAGCCAATCATTACGGCAGATGAACAGCCAACCGAGGTGCGAAGAGTGGTAAGTAATGACACAGCAAGAACAGTTACGGATATGATGGTGAGTGCTGTGTATGTGAATAAGTTAGCCGAAATACCCAACTATCAAGTTGCAGGGAAAACAGGTACGGCATATGTGCCAAATTTCGGAGGAAGGGGATATAGTGACGATGTAGTAAACACATACGAAGGGTTCGCCCCCGCATATGATCCGAAGTTCGTTATTCTTATTAAAATAGAACGACCAAAGGGTTCGCCCCTCGCAGGGCAGACAGTTGTTCCTGCATTTAAGGAGCTCTCGCAATTCATCTTGAACTATTATAATATAGCTCCTGATAAGCCAGAAAACGCACGATAAAAAAAATGACTCATATATTGAAAAAACTGTTACGAAAATATGCCCGCATTATCATCTGGAATTATAGACCAGAGGTTGTTGCGATTACGGGGAGTGTGGGAAAGACGTCAACAAAAGACGCTATTTTCGCAGTACTTTCAAATAAAGGAGAGTCGAGTCTTAGTGAGAAAGAACGGTGGCGCGTACGGAGGTCAAAAGGGAATTTTAACAATGAAATTGGAACCCCCCTTACCGTTATCGGCGAGTGGAGCGATGGCGACTTAGCATTAATCAGTCGTGATACGCCAGCGGGTACAAGGCGTATAGAAAAGGCAATGTTTTGGACACGTGTTTTATTACGCGCAACAGCAAGTAGTATAGTTACGCATAAAAAGAGATATCCGCAGGTGTTGGTATTGGAATACGGTGCAGATAGGCCAGGGGATATTAAGTATCTTCTTACATTGGCACGCCCTAAGATTGGCGTAGTTACAGCGATTGGAGAAATGCCTTCGCATGGAGAATATTATCCAGACACCGAAGCAGTAGCGCGAGAAAAAGGAAGGCTTGTCGAATCGCTTCCTGTGGGTGGGTGGGCGATATTAAATCATGATGATGCGCTAGTGCTCGCAATGCGAGAACGAACGCGAGCACGCGTTAAGACATTTGGATTCAGTGAAGATGCCGATGTGCGTATAACAAACTTCGAAAATCATTCGATAGACGGAAGGCCAGAAGGAATAACGTTTAAGATTGAGCACGAGGGAAGCTTTGTGCCAGTAACGGTAAAGAATGTATTTGGGCGAGCACAAGCATATAGCATTGCGGGTGCATTTGCAGTCGGTATTGCGTTTGGCTTGAATTTGGTTGAAATCGCAGAACTCGTAGAGCGCTATTATATTCCTGCAAAACGAAGAATGAATGTAGTGGAGGGTATTAAAGAATCGTGGATCATTGATGATAGCTATAACGCAGCACCACTTTCTGTTCGAGAAGCGCTTACGACCCTAGAAGGGCTCACCGCGGTGCGTAGAATAGCGGTATTAGGCGATATGCTTGAACTGGGTAAGTTGAGTGTGGAAGCGCATGAAAGCATTGGGAAAATGGCCGCAGGCGTTGTCGATGAGTTATTTACCGTAGGGCCACGGGGTAAATTAATTGCCGAAGCTGCAATTAAAAATGGTATGACAAAGGCGCATGTACATGTTTTTGATGTTGCTGAAGAAGTGTTGCAAGAAGTGCAAAACACAATCCAAAAGGGAGATATTGTATTGGTAAAAGCATCACGAGCGATAGGGCTTGATCGAGTGGTCGACGAGATTCAAAACCTAGCATAAGATCCAGGCTCTTGCACTGTCATTCCCGCGCAGGCGGGAATCCAGTATCAGTAATCTTGCATTTCCTGCGTTTTCGGGTACCATAATACGGTACTCGATTTGCCCTCATCGTCTAGTGGTTAGGACAATAGGTTCTCATCCTATAAACCGGAGTTCGATTCTCCGTGAGGGCACGTAAAGAAAAAAGAACGGCGGACGCCGTTCTTTTTTCTTTGCCTCCGTGGACGAGAAAATGGAAATATGGTATACACTAACTATATGAACGAATCATTCGAATCAAAAGATAGACCAATGATGAATGCCTTTGAACCATGGCATGCGGTGCAAAACAGGCCAGGCGAGGAGACAGTTATTAATCAAGAGGGGAATGATATGAAAACGCTGAGGAGCAGTATGGTTAATTTGGAAAGTAGAATAAAGGAATTAGAAGAGGAAGGCTGGGAAGTTTTTAAGCGAGGGTCAGACTTTGTTGTATTGCAGCGCACTCACAAAGATAATTAATATAGCGAAACACAAAACGACGCCCTATTGGCGTCGTTTTGTGAATAAAAAAAGATAAGCGTCAAGACTATGAATTATAGTGTAGCCACATTAAATTTGACAGAATTAATAGATAAATTGTATAAAGGAAAAAGAAGAACTTAAAAAATAAATAAACAACCTAGAGGAGAGTGTAATGAAAAAAGGAATGACCCTGAGTATTTTGCCAAGAAGAACTATGTCATGGGAAGAGTTCGTAGCGATGACACCTCGTAATTCCGTCGCGCTTGATGGAGTGGTTTCAGGAGGTCCTCGATTTGACGAACGTACAATGCATGCAAATTTTGATCACCACGATGGTGTCAACAGGGATGCGACCATGAGTACATGCATGCAGGCCTACATGGCCATCAAAGGCGGGCTCATGGAATCTTTCCGTGAAAATGGGATGCCTTGTTTAAACGTGTTTATTAACGACACGGATCAGGACACGGCTATGGCTGTTTGGCTTCTTAATAACTATAAGCTTTTTGAGGGAGTGCAAAGCCTACCGCACATCAACCGCTTGCTCGATCTTACTAATAAGTGGGATATAACGGGCGGTGCATATCCGATAAATCTCGACGAGGAGATTGTCAGGCAACATTGCTGGATTTTCGAACCGTATACCGATTTGCGGAAAACGGGAAAGCTATCGCAAGCAGATGAAAACATGCTTCGGGATAATATAGAGGCGGTCATGAAAAGATTAGACATGCTTCTTATGGGCCAGGCCGGAGGAAAAACACTCGACACTCGTCACGAAATACTGTACGACTCGCCGATATTTAAAATTGTGAACGAAATCGGGGGGAATGAAGCGCGCTACCACCTTTACGGGAAAGGCATGAACGCATTCATAAGCGTGGTTGCTCAAAGAACGGATGGGCGACATGTTTATACCATCGGAAGAAGATCGCAATATATACCATTCCCAATTCAAACGCTTTACGATGATTTTAATCTCGCTGAAGGACTTACCCGAGTAAATGGATGGAGCGGGTCGACAATTATCGGCGGATCGTCGAGAGAAATGGGGAGTGGTCTTTCATGGCAAGAACTTGTCGAAATCGTTAAGGCGAGACTTGCTCTTGATTGAAACGAAACGTTCGTATGCAACCTAAGCCCCCGGCATAATCTGCTGGGGCCTTTATTTTAATAAAAGTATATACAACAACGCACTCTTGTGGGGCGCATTACTGTATTTTTGAGGAGGCGAGAGGATTCCCTTCGGCAGAGGCTCGCATTGAGCTCGCCGAAATGTTCAGGGTAAACTTCTCATCCACTCGCCCGATATATCAAAACACCCTTGGCGGGTGTCCTAATATATTTGAGGAGGCGAGAGGATTCGAACCTCCGATACTGTTTGACCAGTATAACGCATTTCGAGTGCGTCCCATTCAACCGCTCTGGCACGCCTCCTTATATAAATTGTGCCCTCAGGAGGAATCGAACCTCCATTACAAAGTTCGGAACCTTGTGTCCTATCCGTTGAACGATGAGGACTATGTCGCAATAAAGATACCTATAGAAGATAGCAGAAACACCTATGCTTTTCAAGAAATTGTGCCCTCGGAGGGAATCGAACCCCCATTTTATCCTTAGGACGGATTTGTTCTATCCATTGAACTACGAAGGCAAGGCTGGGATACGCCCTCTTGCAACGGGCATTTACATAGATTATATTGTTTAAGTTGCTGTTGCAAGTTTCTAAAAAGTTTTATAGAATAGAAAAACTATCAGGGCCTTTAGCTCATCTGGTAGAGCGCTACATTTGCAATGTAGAGGTGACCGGTTCGAGCCCGGTAAGGTCCACAATATTTGGCAGAAGCCGCCAGTTCGCAAGGATTGGCGGTTTTTGTTTGGTCCATCTAATTCTTGCCAATTAGGTATTTTTTAGATAAGATTGATTTTGTCAGTGATGTGAGGGCCTTTAGCTCATCTGGTAGAGCGCTTCCATGGCATGGAAGAGGTGACCGGTTCGATCCCGGTAAGGTCCACTCTGCTGAGTTATGCAGTTCAGTGGAAAACAATAATTGGGAGGCGTGCGTGAGTCCTGCCTGCCGGCAGGCAGGGGTTAAAACGGCTTGTCTTAAGCCAACTTAAAAAGCAATATATATAAAAGAGGGAGGCGTGCGTGAGTGGTTGAAACGGCTTGTCTTGAAAACAAGTATGCCGCAAGGCATCGGAGGTTCGAATCCTCTCGCCTCCTCAAATAAAAATAATACACTCTTGCGGGGTGTATTATTTTTATAAAAAAGGATAGGGAGAATTGGTATTGATGTTTTTTTGCGTTCTTTGCGGTATAATAAACTCATGGAAAACGAAAACTCAATGCTTTTCAAAAAATCCGATGAAGAAATTGCTGCGGAAGAATATCATGAGGAAGTCGCAGAAGATGTGACTACTGGAGATACGCATAATGAACCAGAAATCGTCGAAGATGTGCAAGAAGAAATATACGAAGAAGAAGGCGTGATTATGTGGGAAGCTCCGGAAATAGAATACGTTGAAAAAAGCACAACATGGTATTGGGTAAGTATGGCTATTGCCATTGTGTTGATTGCGATCGCGTTGTGGCAAAAAAACTTTTTGTTCGCAGTCTTTGTCATGATTGCTGAATTGGCCGTGTTTATGTTTGCGGGTGAGAAGCCTAAAATGTGGGAGTTTACGATTGACGAAGTGGGTGTCACTATTGAAGGACATAAAACATATAAGTACAAAGATATTACGCTGTACGATGTGCACGAATTTTCAGATGAATATGCTGAATTGGTGCTACAAACAAAATCGAAGGTACACCATTACGTAAAAATATTTATCCCCGTAGAATACGAAGAAGAAATACGGGAGGTATTGGATGGAAAAATAAAGCATGGAGAAATAGAAGTTTCACTACTCGAAACGCTCGAACGATCACTCGGTTTTTGATAGGAGATTTGCACGCTAGTGCCTGCTGGTAATAGGGAGGCACTAGAGGGTTGCAAAAAATGAGCCCTATGGGTATAGTAGGAAAGTTGCAATAAAAGCCCTTGTCGTTCAATGGATAGGACATGACTTTGCGGAAGTTAAAATTGTGGTTCGATTCCACACAGGGGCACAAAAAGAAAAAGGAGTGGCTTCAAAGCCACTCTTTTTTCTTTGCCCCTGCGTGGAATCGAACGTCGCAGACACAGTGAGATTGGGCCTGCCCCCGAGCACGATAGCATGTTATGCTATCGTGCGAAGAGGGTGCCACACAGGGGCACAAAAAGTACAAAATACTCACGGCTAACGCCGTGAGTATGTTGTTATAGAGGTAGCAATAGCGCTTCAAGGAGATATCTCGTACAATAAGAAAATATGACGCAGGGAACACAACTGGAAACCGAATTACGATATGTGAAAGGCATTGGCCCTGCATTTGCTGTCCGATTGCAAAAATTGGGTTTAAAAACAGTAAAAGATTTACTGTGGCATTTTCCATCTCGGTATGAGGACTTTTCGAACATCGCAAATATTGTTGATTTAATACCTGGAGAACCAGCAACAATCCAAGGGGTAATCCAAGAGATAAAAATACTCCGATCATTTAGGAAAAAGATGTTTATCATTCAAGCTACTGTTGCAGACGCGACAGGGAGCGTGCGCGCTACGTGGTTCAATCAAAAGTTTCTTGTGGCTATGCTTAAAAAAGGGATGGTAATTAATCTTGCCGGAAAAGTGAGCGATGGAAAAGCGGGAATAGGGTTTTCACACCCATCATATGAAATCGTAGGGTTTTCAGAAGACGATGAGCAATTTATAGAAAACGCAGCGGATTATCGCGAAGAAATAGAGGCATGTAAGCATACAGGGAGGCTTGTACCGATGTATCCGGAAACAAAAGGAGTCACTTCAAAAGGGCTGCGGTTTTTGATAAAACCATTACTCGATGCCATTGATCGAGTCCCTGAAACCTTGCCAGCGAGTATGCTTGAACGTGCTGCTGTTATGGACATTAACGATGCACTTCGAGGGATTCATTTTCCGGAGACAATGGAAGACGTAACCCGCGCACGGCGAAGAATAGCATTCGAAGATATTTTTTACCTCCAATTAGTAAACATGCTCGAACGGCTGCGACTTGCGAAAGAGAATGCATATGCATGCGAAATGGAAGAAGAAAAATTCAGCGAGCTACTTAAACAGTTGCCATTTGAATTAACAGAGGCACAGGCACAGGTGATGCGTGAGATTATGAATGATATAGCACGCCCGCACCCCATGAATCGTCTACTACAAGGGGATGTAGGCTCAGGAAAAACAATCGTCGCAGTACTCTCGGCAATTATTATTGCTGAAGCGGGAAAACAAGCTTCTTTTATGGCACCGACAGAAATTCTTGCAACACAGCACTACCATACGTTTAAAAAAATATTCGGGAATTTTGAAAAAGGAGTTGCACTATTAACCGCATCGGGCGCAAGGGTATTTTTTGGAGAAGGGTTGGAGAGTGAGATGAAAAAAGCGGATGTAATTAAAAAGCTCGCAACCGGCGAAATAAAAATCGCTATTGGTACACACGCATTAATACAGAAAGGGGTTACGTTTGATGAGCTAGGTCTTGTAGTAATCGATGAGCAACATCGTTTTGGTGTGAAGCAGCGTCAGGCACTCGCAGGGCATAAAAAGGGAAATGGGGAATACTTGCCACACTTCTTATCCATGTCCGCAACGCCGATTCCGCGTACATTATCACTCACGTTGTTTGGCGATCTCGACGTTTCAATTATCGAAGAATTACCGAAAGGGCGAAAGGCGATTATGACAAAGATTGTGCCCCCTGCGAGCCGTACCGACGCGTATGCGTTTATTCGTGGGCAGGTAAAGAAAGGACGGCAGATATTTGTTATCTGTCCGCGTATAGAAAAAAATGAAGATGAAGACGGGAAGGGGAAAAATTGGTTTGCCGCGGAAACGAAAACAGTTAAGGAAGAATACGATAAATTGTCCAAGAAGATTTTTCCTGACATGCGTGTGGAGATGTTGCATGGGAAACTAAAACCAGCAGAAAAAGCTGAGGTGATGCAGCGGATGAAAAAAGGCACAATCGATGTGTTAGTGGCGACTTCAGTAATTGAAGTGGGCGTAGATATTCCGAACGCAACGATTATGATGATCGAAGGCGCAGAACGATTTGGGTTGGCGCAACTCTATCAATTCAAGGGGCGTGTAGGGAGAGGCGAGCATCAATCATTTTGTTTATTATTTACCGATTCATCGTCACAACCGACAAAAGACAGACTCGAAGCATTGGTGCATGCGAGGAACGGTTTTGAACTCGCCGAGAAAGACCTTGCGTTGCGTGGTCCTGGGGAATTTATGGGTCAATCACAAACAGGATTGCCCGATTTGGCTATGCGTTCATTGCACGATATAAAGCTCGTCAAAAGCGCTCGTGGGGCCGCAGAAGGGGTATTGAAAATAGATCCAGAGTTGAAACAGCACGCACAGCTAAAAGGAATCGTAGCGCGATTTCATGATAAGGTGCATTTGGAGTAATTTGAAATTAAAAATTATAAATTTGAAATTGCACGACGAAATAAAAAATCCCTTGTGGGATTTTTTATTTCGTCGTGTCTCGGTGTTTTGGAGTAACCCAGAAACCAAGACGAAACGTTCCGCCAAAGAGACCTCGTGTTTGTGCATCCAATGCAGGAATTGATCCAAAGATAATCATGGTTAATGGAAGGAATACCCATTGCAATACATACCAAACATAGTGATATTTTTTGAACCAAACTGGCTTAGGCGGTAAAAGGACGATACCAAGAAACGCAGAGGTAACAATACCAATAGCCGCAAGGTTCATAATCATATTTGTAACCTTAGGGAGAGAATAGGAAATAAGAGAAAAACGAAACTCAGGACCTCCAAGCATGATTGGCAACCAAGAAAGGGTAAAGATAATGAGCGCATTTGTTGCCCAAGAATGAAACCCTTCAATATAGAAGAACGCCCAAGAAAATCGTTTCTTGAAAGGAATTTTTTTATTTTTAATGAATCCAGTCATGAGGTAGGGAATATTCTCAACTCCTCCCCATGCCCAACGACGCTGTTGTTTATATTGGTTGAGCAGTGTCTTCCAAAATGTAGGTGCTACATTAGAATCCATTGATATCGGGTAGTTAAGCGGTACAACGCGGTAGTTGCCATTGTAATGCAGGTAACATTGCCAAAAGATTTGGGAATCCTCACTGACAATGTCTTTTTTCCAAAATCCTACATCAGCGAGGGCTTTAAAAGGCATCGAGTGCGAGGAAAATGTTGTGAGTCGATGCGGGCGTGCCTGTTGCATCATATGATAGATGGATGCAGAAAAAGAAATAACACGTGCAATCGCAGGGGCTTGAAAGATGTTGTTTAAGAAAAATGGGATCGGAAGATAGCTTGCGTGAAGGTTATCTTCGGTTGTAAGAAATGTATAGGTTAAAATGCCGAAATATTCAGGAAATATTTGTGTATCTATATCGAACGAAGAAACGACGATACGTTCATACGGAATGTGCAGTGGATCGATAATCTCGTTCTTTGCTTGTTGAGCAATCCACGCTTCGTTTGAACCTTTTCCAGGGGTTTCTCCCGGTAAATTACTCGGGTGTACTGTTGCAATAAGTTTGAAAAACTTATCAGAATATTCTGCAGCGATGCGATCGAGTGTCTCTATGGATTCTTCTCCAGCCCTTTCCTCTGTGCCGATAGCGATGATGAATTTATCAAGCGGATAGTTAATGCCAATTAACGCATCAAAGGATTCTTTAATAACCTCGTAGGGCTCGTTATAAAAAGGAAATACAATTAAGTGATAGATTTCTGGCCATTGGGCAGTTGTAGAATTACTCTTTAGCTTTTCGAGCCAATTGATCTGCATATTTTCCTGCATTTTGTTATAGCTGATGCGAAGATGGATTGAGAGGTACAGGGTCTTTAAGAACCAATAGACATCAAAAAAGATGATAAAAATTGCCATACCAACGGGGGTAAGCCAAGATAAGAAGGCGATTGCAATCAAAGTAGACCATGACAGGATGGCAGGAAGAATCTCAAAAAATCGTTTCATATGTGTCTATTATAGGGGTAAAATTGGGGAAAATGGAAGATGCCGGGTAGGTATATAAAAAACCGCATTAAGCGGCTTTTTATATATGTGCCCCCACGGAGAATCGGACTCCGCTTTACAGGATGAAAACCTGTTGTCCTGACCACTAGACGATGGGGGCAATAAAATGCCTTTACACCTTATCGCATCGCTGTAAAAAAATCAATATGAATAGAGGGCTTATGGAACGAAGCACATACTCTTTTGTCTTTAAGCATTTTGCCGTATAATAGAGCATATGGATATGCAAACAATTCCAACAACAGAGCCAGGAAAGCAGGAATCAAAAATTCCCGAACCGCCAGCGCTTGAAATAGATATTCGTACAATGGAGTCGGATGTGAAAGCATTTAAAGAGGGCGGAGGTGAGGTTCCAACAGGGGGCGCAAAAGAATCATTTGTATCACAGAGAGAAGATGAAATGCAACAAACGACAGCCGGCGTGGCTCCTGCATATTCTGGGCCTGAGAAAGCAATGTTTGAAACACCCGCAGCGCCAGTAAGCGCACCGCAAGCACCCGCACAGGGTTCATCGGGAACGCTAAAGGTAGCACTCGTAACAATCGGTATTATTATTGGAATAGTCGGAATAGGATTATTGGGATATTTCGTATTATTCCCACAATTATTTAAATTAATCGGATAACGTATATATGAACAAAGAACAACTCGCAACAATTAAAGATGAACTTGAGGATGAAAAAGCAATGCTTGAAGTAAAGATCGATACCCTTGAAAAGGGAGAAGATTTTGGAAGCGACGTTGATTCGCTTGAAGAAGAAACAGATGAATCTGAGGCATGGGAAAATCAATCATCTGCTGCACAAGAGTTGCGTGGACGATTGGCAGAAGTTGAATTTGCTATTGAGCGAATAGAAAAAGGAACATACGGAGTATGCGGAGAATGTGGCGAGGCCATTGGAGAAGACATGCTACGAGTTAATAGCACGTCAAAGCTTTGCAGGACGTGTAAGAAGCTGGAGCGTGAAAACGATATTGCATAAAAAATATTGTGGTAAATGTATAGCAAAACGGAAAGTACAAAGGAGGTACTAATACAAAGGTTTACTTATTCAGATGAAATACGAGGCGCGGGAAAGTTGGCGAGGAAGCCGTGCTAATTGTACGGCGACCGAGACAACAGGGGCCCGCAACAAAGGAGTTCGCTGAATTAGTAAACCGCTAAACAATGCAAAATTTTTCAAAAGTATACTCAGCCGAACTTGAAGGAATTGAAGCAAAATTGATCGAAGTGGAGACCGACATAAACGTCGGTCTTCATTCGTTTACAATAGTGGGTCTTGCCGATAAAGCACTGAACGAAGCAAAAGAACGTGTTAATGCTGCACTAAAGAATTCGAACATCAAGCCCCCAAATAGAGAAAATAGACGCATAACGGTCAACCTTGCTCCCGCTGATATTAAAAAGACAGGATCGCAATATGACCTTGCTATTGCAGTAGGGTATTTACTGGCAACTAAGCAAATTCAAGAATTCGATGTCGCGGATAAGCTGTTTGTAGGGGAGTTATCACTTGATGGGAAAGTTCGTCCAGTAAATGGCGTGCTGGCGATTGCACGGCTTGCAAAAGAGCTTCACCTTAATAGCGTGTTTGTTCCGTGTGAAAATGCACGCGAAGCAGCGATTGTATCCGACATAGAAGTTATTCCCGTTGCGGATATCACCGAGCTGATGCATCATTTGGAAAACAAGGCCATTATCGCGGCGCATCCAACAACGGAGCTCGTGTGGGATAAAGGTGGATACAGTACGGATATTTCAGAAATAAAAGGACAAATAAATGCAAAGCGTGCGTTGATGATCGCCGCCGCAGGTGGGCACAATCTTCTGATGAGTGGTTCTCCTGGAGCAGGAAAAACAATGCTTGCGCAGGCATTAGTATCTATCTTGCCGCCGCTCACGATGCACGAAGCGGTAGAAGTTATGCAGGTATATAGCGCAGCGGGAATAACAAATAGTGATGTATTCGCGATGACACGACCTTTTCGTGCGCCGCATCATAGTGCATCACCCGCATCAGTCATTGGGGGTGGAGCAAATCCACGTCCAGGAGAAATTAGTTTGGCGCATCGAGGTGTGCTATTTCTTGATGAACTTCCCGAATTTCGACGAGATTTACTTGAGTCGTTGCGCCAACCATTGGAAAATGGTGATGTGTGTGTAGCACGCGCAAAGAGCGTGCTAACATTTCCTGCGCGGTTTACATTAGTTGCAGCGATGAACCCGTGTCCGTGTGGATATTATGGAGACGATGAAAAAATGTGTCATTGTGGCGCACATGAGGTGACGCGTTATCAAAGAAAATTATCCGGCCCATTGCTTGATCGCATCGACATCCAAATAAAAGTGCCTCGGGTAAAAATAGAAGCATTGGCAAAAGAAAAGGAGGAGGATGAAAGCGACGCAATTCGCGAGCAGGTGTTATGCGCTCGATTAATTCAGGCGCGTCGGTTTGTAGATATAACGCCCCGCATTTATGTAAACGCAGAAATGCCATCGAAGTTAGTAGATACCGTAGTACAACTAGACGACGATGGGAGAAAGTTTGTAAAACAAATGCTTGATAAGTCATTCATTTCCGCTCGTGGCTATTACCGCATGCTCAAGACAGCGCGCACAATTGCCGATTTAGCAGGGGTTGAAAAGGTGACGAATGACCACCTAAGCGAAGCATTCCAATATAGGATACGAGAGGCATAGGATGACAACCTGTCGATAGTCGAGTAAGATATAATTCACGCACGAAGCGTGAATTATTTATATATGATGCAATTTGATGAATTGAATGATAAACAGCGATCAGCAGTAGAGCATGGCGAGGGACCATTACTTATTGTTGCGGGAGCAGGATCGGGAAAGACAAAGACGCTAACAAGTAGGCTGGCGGCATTGTTGCACAGCGGCGTAAAGCCAGAAAATATTGTGGCAATTACCTTTACAAATAAGGCAGCAGGAGAGATGAAAGAAAGAACGGAAAAGATACTCGATAAGGACAAAGAAGCGTTTAAGAGTATGTTTTTAGGAACATTCCATTCATTTGGGGCGCGTATATTGAAAAAGGAAGCGCGTATCTTTGGGCGCAATTCGAATTACACGATTTTTGATGCAGACGATTCGAAGTCATTAATCAAAAAAGTTGCCGCAGGCGCCGAATTGTCCGAACGCGATGCAAAGCGTTTAACCCCACTCGTATTGCGAAGGGAGTTTTCGAAAATTAAGGATGAGATGATCGATCCAGAACAGGCAGAGGACGAGGTTGTGTACAAATTGTTCAAGCTATACGAATTGGCATTGCAAAACAATAATGCGTTCGATTTCGACGATCTTATTCAAAAGCCAGGGATGCTATTTTTAGGTAATCCGGAAATATTAAACGAATATCAGGAGCGATTTCGGTATATCTTGGTAGATGAGTATCAGGATACAAATACCGCGCAGTATATGCTCATTAAGCTCTTAGCGAGCAAGTATAGAAATTTAAGTGTTGTAGGGGATGATCAACAATCTATTTTTAAGTTTCGAGGATCTGATTTTCGAAACTTTCTCAACTTTGAGAAAGATTGGCCAGATGCAAAGGTAGTATTATTGGAAGAGAATTATCGTTCGACACAAAATATCATCAAGGCAGCTTCGGCAGTTATTAGCCATAACCATTTGCAGAAATCAAAGACCTTGTGGACAAATAATCCCGAGGGTGGAAAAGTGCGTGTTGTTGAACAATATAGTGCCGATGGGGAGGCAGAATGGATTGCGGGGCATATCGACGCGATGCGGTTATTTTCAACAGAACAAGGTTCAATAGCGATCCTCTATAGAACAAATGCGCAATCGCGCGCCATTGAACAAGCCTTAATTGAGCGGGGGATGTCCTATCGCATTTTTGGCGGACTAAAGTTCTACGAGCGAAAAGAAATCAAAGATTTAGTTGCTGCGTTGCGATACGGATCGAATCCGCAAGATACGATAAGTCTTGATCGGTTGAAGAAAAGCTTCTTGAAAAAACCGTACACACAGTTAAAGGAAGAGCTTCCCCAAAAGGCTGCTGTACTGAGACCAGTAGAATTGCTTGGGTATATATTGATGGCGACCGATTACTTTAATTATATCGAACGCACACAAACCAATTCCGTTGAACGTATTGAAAACATCAAGGAGTTGATAGAATTTGCTACACGATTCGAAAGAATGGAAGATTTCTTGGAGCGCATCTCGTTACTCGAATCGACCGATACAGTAAAGAAAAAGGATTTACGAAATCTCAAAGACAACGTGGTAAATCTCATGACCATTCACATGGCAAAGGGTTCGGAATTTGACGCGGTGTTTGTGGTGGGAGTAAATGATGGGTTGATACCGCATCAGATGTCGTATAATAACGAAAATGAAATCGAAGAAGAGAGGAGATTAATGTATGTTGCTATGACGCGTGCTAGAAAAGAATTATACCTAACGTTCTATAACTTACCGTCTCGCTTTTTAAGCGAGATACCCTCAGGGCTGATGCAGTTCGAAGGAGGGGGAGGGAGAAGTTTTGACGACGAGGAGCGGTATATTGATATGGATTAAAAAGCAGGCCCAAAGGCCTGTTTTTTAATCGGCAAAGGAAAGGTTCGGCAATTCGGCAATACGGTTGCCGAATAGATAGCTGCCGAACTTTTTTCTTTCGGTTGTCTACTATATAATAAAAAGTATTATGGGTCAGCGATTAGGGCAACATTTTTTAATCAATAACGAGAAGCTGGAAAACGTAGCAAAGGCACTTGGTATTCGCAAGCGCGACATTGTGATTGAAGTTGGTCCTGGGCACGGTGAGCTGACGCAGTATTTATTAGATGCAGGCGCACAGATTATTGCATTAGAACGTGATACACAGCTCATTCCTGCATTACGAAAAAAGTTTGCAAAAGAGAAATTTACAGTCATTGGAGGAAACGCACTGGAAACACTTCCTATTATAGTAAACGCATTAAGCGAGGGGCGTGTATGTTTGGATGAGATACAAGGCGCCGGCGAGGCTTGCGACCGAGATGTAGTAATGCTACCTCGAGGGAGAAAACGAGAAGGCAACGCAGTAGATCGCCAAACAGAGATGCCCTCTTATAAAATAGCGGGGAATATTCCATATTATATAACAGGGTACTTGTTGCGTGTTATCGAAGAGTTAGAACAGAAACCAACACGAGTAGTAATGACAATTCAAAAAGAAGTTGCCGAGCGTATTTGCGCAAAAGCTCCACAGATGAATTTGCTTGCCGCGAGTGTGCAATTTTGGGCAAATCCGGATATCGTAGAAAGCGTTCCGAAGAAGGATTTTAACCCGCCTCCGAAGGTAGACAGTGCCACAATTCGACTGGATGTGCAGCCAACAGAAGAAGATAGTAAAAAATATTATACGTTTATAAAAAAATTATTCACCCAACCCCGCAAAACAATTGCGAATAATCTCACAGGGAAAGAAGAGGGTAAAGAGCGGGTAATAAAAATATTGAACGAAATTGGCATTGATGAGCGAAAGCGACCCCAAGATTTGTCCATGGAAGAGATAGTTATTTTGATGAAAAAATATGATAAAAAATGATCGCAATATATTAATCGGGTCGGCTTTTATCGCAGGATTTGCCTTGATGGTTATCGAGCTAATCGCGACGCGTATTATGGCGCCATACGTAGGGTCATCAATTTACACATGGACGTCAGTTATTGGTGTCGTGTTGTTCGGCATGGCAATCGGAAACTATGGAGGTGGTATATATGCGGATAAATATGGATCGAGAAAAGAGCTCTCGTTATTATTTGCGATAACCTCGATAGTGACATTCTTAATACCATTGGGGGCGTATTTTTCCCCAGTAGTTGCGCTTTTGGGATTACCTATTTCGATAACAACATTATTATTAGCATTAGTACTATTTTTTGTGCCAGCGGTACTTTTCGGAACACTATACCCGAGTATTTTAAAGCTTCATCTTAAAACAACGGAAACAACGGGCATTAAATCAGGACAAATATCAGCTACATGGTCACTAGGGAGTATTGTCGGTACATTTCTTGCCGGCTTTTATTTTATCGGATATGTAGGGAGCTCTGCCACGATACTACTAATTGCTATAGTGCTATTAATAAATGCAGCTATCCTGTATACATCTAAAAAACGATTAGCATGGATCGCAGTACTGTTTTTATGCGTAGGGGTGGTGACATACGTAATGCATTTATTCACCGATGTGCGGGGAAAAGTGTTCGCTGCGGAAAGTGAGTATTATAAGATTCAAGTAGTAGACAGTAGTACCGAGAAAAACGGCAAGGTGCGAACATTATTTTTAGACGCCGATTCGCATAGTGTAGAAGGCCTGGAAGGGCAGAAGCTTAATCTTTACCCCGATATATACCCGATATTTTCTGCAATGGGGAGTTCGATGAAAGATGTTCTTGTGATAGGAGGAGGATCGTACACGCTTTCGAAAAAAATCGTCTCCGCATATAAAGATGCAAATGTGACAACCGTAGAAATCGACCCAAAAGTACAGCAGGTCGCAGAAGACTATTTTAAATTAAGAGAATACCCAATGCAGACTGAAGTTGCCGATGGGCGAGTTTTTTTACAGCGAACGGATAAAAAATACGACCTCATATTTTCTGATGCGTATAACTCGTTTGTTTCTGTGCCATGGCATATGACAACAAGGGAGTTTAATGAAGAGGTGAAAAATCATTTAAATGAAAATGGTTTATACGCAGTAAATTTTATTTCAGCACGAGCAGGAGAAAATGCCGGACTTTTTGAGAGTATAGGGAAAACATTTAGAGAAACCTTTAGCCAATATGTAATGTTTGCATATGGGGAAAGTGAATATGCGCCGCAAAATATTGTTCTTGTAGGGGTAAACACAAATAACGCGATAAATATACAAGAGATACGAGAAAAAATAGCACGGGGAGAAAATGGAGAATTTTTATCGAAGCTGCTTATTGACGATAGTATTGTCGCCAGCAAGGGAGTTTTATTAAAAGATAACCATGCTCCCGTAGAGCGCTTAATGATGCCACTTATGAACAATTATTTTAATCAGTATATACCCACGTATTATTCAACGATGACTGGACAAGGAGAGTGATGCTAATATTGCGGACAAAGAGATTAAAAGGTATACTATAACTATTATGCAGAGAAATCGAATGGCAATTATATTTGCGGCAATTGCGATTGTGTTATTTGGATCGTATGCCGTAGTCAATCGAGGAGAGGATAGTCAACAGCAAGTAAATGAAAAATCACAACCATCATTAGATGGTTCTTCTGCATCCGGATTTCTCGAAGATATAGGAGTCTCAACAGATTGGCTTGCAGCGGTTACGAGTGAGAAGGAGGGGGATAAAAATAATGTAACAGAAAGCGTTGCCCTCGCAACTTTTGAGCAAATGAAGCAGCTTGACCAGGAAGGGAAAAATCCCTTTGACGAAGATACTGCAAATTCATTTGCAGTGCAGAGCTCAATTACTCGCTCAGTAGATACATCGACTGAATCGCTATTTGCGACAATCTCGGTAACCGATAAGGACCTAAAAATAATTGCAAATAACACGCAAGATGCAAAAAAAAGATACCTCAGTGATTTAGAAGCTGCGCTAGCGCGACACCCAGCCAAGAAGAGCTACGAAAACGTAGAAGGAGGAGTGCAAGGACTAATCGAGCGCGCGTGTGCAGGGAAGGAAAGCGGTGTTGGGAGAGAAATGGCTACGACATATACTGAAACTGCAGACGACGTTATTCGCATACAGGTGCCGTCTCAGTGGGCTGAATTCCATCGACAAATAATCACACATTATCGGAAAGGGAATATAATTTTTAACTCGATTGCAAATTGCTATAATGATCCGCTAAAAGGACTACTAGCGACACAGGTATTACCAGACTTTATAAAAAATTCAGACACATTACAAAAGTCGTTAGTGAAAATGTACGCCGAAGTAGGATTATAATCTCATGTCTAATACTCTTAAAAAAATTGTTGCATTGTTCGTATGTGTGTCGGTGCTGTTCGTTGGATTAGCAACTCCTCAAAAAACGTACGCTATTCCGGTTGTTGACGCTGGGTTAATTGCGTTGAAAAAAATGGAGATATACAAGGACGTGGCGAATTGGGTTACGCAGCTCGGGCAATGGGTCAAGGAGGAGTTAATGAAGACGTTACGTGACCAAATAGTAAAGGCGATGGTTGATGAAATAAATAAGCAGACCGTCGCGTGGATTCAGGGGAATGGAAGTCCGCGATTCGTTGATGACTGGCAAGGGTTCTTAAAGGACGCCGCCATGGAGGGGGTGAACCAAACAATAAGCCAATCACAAATGGCTGATTTGTGTGTTCCGTTTGCATTTCAGCTGCAGCTAGCATTGATTCCTGAAACAAAGCCAATAAGTCAAAAGGCAAAATGTACTATCTCGGACATCGTAGCGAACGTCGAAGATTTTTATGAAAATTTTGAAAATGGTGGATGGCTTGCATACGGTGAGTCATTAAAGCCGGAGAATAATTTATACATGCAGCTGGCAATGTTTGATGATGATATGAAAATCCGGTCAACAGCTACTGAAGAAAAGAAAAAGCAGGAGGCAGGGGCTGGAAGTGGATTTTTATCGGTAAGTAAGTGTGTCGAGGATGACAGCCAAAAGCTATACGATTATTGTGTTGAAAATAATTACTTCGACACAGGTAACCCTAACTATTGCTACGATTACGCCGATCAAAATAAATCGTGTACAAAAGAGCAGGTACAAACCCCTGGAGATGCAGTTGCGGGAACGGTTAAAAATATGATCGGATCTGATAATATTTATGTGTCAGGAGTGCAAAGTATTATTTCTGCAGCAATCAACGCTGGCATAAACAGAATGATGAGCGAAGGACTTTCGTTGATGACAGGTAAACCTGCTCCGGGAAGTGGATATAATCCATCGGACGATTTTCAGGACCAGATAGACGCGCTTAATAACGCTACAAAAGATGATTTTATAGACCAAGTACAGCCATTCTATGACCTATGGAAGGCGATGATTGCTGCAAAGAACGAATCCGCAACATATAACGCTCAAATTGTTTCAAATTTAGGAGCGATAAAGACAATTCAAGAAAAATTAGCGGCCATACCATCACCCAACCCATTCATTGTATACGAATGCCCTCCTACTGTGACCGACGGCGAAGTAAGTGATGCGCGCACCAAAGGAAATAAGCTTGTAGCGACAATTGCAATATACCAAGCAAAATTTGATGAGGCGAATGAATTGATAAATAAGATAAATGCAGCGGATCTATCAAAAACAAGGGAATTAACACTCATAAAAACTGCACTAAAGAAATTTAACGAAAAATACACGCTCGCTGGCGAGGGGTTAAGTGAAGACCCGAGTGCTCCGGAGCCAAATGTCCTTATAGAAGCAAAAAGTCAGGCAGTTGCTCTGGCTGGCGATTTGAATCTCGTGTTAACTCGTTTGACAACATGTCGAACAATAGAAAGTACAGCGCCTATCGGTCAGTAATAGAAGAAGAAAAGTAGTAAAAAGCACATGCAATCAATCTATAAAAAATTTATTTCGGTTGGGTTACTTGCTGTGCTTTTTGAATTTGCGCTTACAACCAAGGCGCACGCGGGATTTTTTGACCTTACGTCACTTTCAACAAATGTAGTCACGAAGCTCGTCTTAGTATTGCTTACATTGCTTACCGCACTCGCGCAAAAGATATTTATGGCGGGTGGATGGATGATCGAAGTGGCAATGCGGCTCAATAATAATATTCTCGATCCAGAATCAAATGCGTTCTTGTTTAATGGATGGACAGTATTTGTAAACGTTGCCGACCTTGCACTCGTTGTCGCATTAATCATTATTGCATTTGCAACAATGCTGAATTCGCAAACCTATGGCATGCAAAAGGCATTGCCACGGTTAATCGTTATTGCGTTGTTGGTAAACTTTAGCTTAGTAATCCCTGGCGTATTTTTAGATATGTCGGGTATGGCCACTGAGTTTTTTGCGAATCAATCTGGCTTAACGGGCGATAATATTTCATCAGCGCTTGCGTCTGCGTTTGACATATCGGGCTTATTAAGTACTTCGGGTGTCGGGGGTCAAGGAGCAATGGATAAGTTCGGGACTGCGATGCTGATGATTTTAATAAGCGGAGCATTTGTCGTTATATTTACGCTCATTGCATCGGTTATTATGCTTACAATCGCAGCGATGATGTTTGTACGGTTCTTTATCCTCACGTTTTTATTGACGTTAACCCCGATCATTTTTGTCGCGTGGATATTCCCAGGTACAAAAAAGCACTGGGATAAATGGTGGAATGACTTTGTGCGTTGGACCATGTTCCCTCCGGTTATGATATTTTTCATGTGGCTTTCGCTCACATCGTTGAGCGCGTTAAAGGGAAATGAAGAAGCTCCTGCAGTAGGAACGGCAGCAGCTGTTTTTGGTGATGGGCTCGCGCCATCGATGACTGGCGCGATTATCCAAATGGTAATAGCTGTTATGTTGATGATTATGTCATTAATTGCCGCAAACAGTATTAGTATTTCCGGAGCAAAAGGAGGGAAGGATATGATGGGATCGATGACCGGATGGGGTCAAGGAAAGATTCAAGGATGGGGTAAAGGTGCAAGAGGAGCTGCAGTTGGCGCTGCCGCTGGAACAGCCGCGTATGGACGAAGAGAATCATTGCGTTTAAAGAATCGAGGAGTAACGGCTCTTAGTAGTAAAGTAGGCCTGGCAGACAGAGCAGAAAGATTGCGTAAGATGGAAGGAGAAGGCGGAGTAAAGGGCTGGGCCGCTGGAAAGCTGGGTCGTGCAGGAGGCGCAATTTCAGAAGGTCAGAAAGCAGCGGTAAAGAAAGCATTTGATGAGAGCTTTGGGAAAATGTCCGATGATGATTTGGCATTGCGCTACTCGACGATGAGTAGGGATGAAAAGGTATTTGCCATGGATCGACTTGTGAAGGCTAATAAGGTGGACAAGATTAACGAAACAGTACTTGAGCGAGATATCGAGACAATGGGTCCAGCATTTGCCCAGTACGGAGATGGAAAGGCACACGGGAAGATGGAAAAGGCAGCCGGAAAGAGTGCTGCTATGGTGAAGGCATCGAAAGCAAAGAAGGCTGCGATAGCTAATATGCCAGCAGGGGCGACAACTTCAGCAGAGGTAGAAGCAGCACAGAGAGAGTTGGACGAAGCGATGACAAAGTTCTACGAAGGCTTCACTTCGGCTAAGGATTATGCGGATATGCCAGAATCGGCATATACCGGAGATTCTGAGTTTGCACAAGAGGCGCGTAAGCGCATGGTAGCGGAATTCCCTGGCGCAATTGCGAAAGTCGCGGGAAAGATGAAAGACAAAGAAAAGATGGCAAAGTTTGCGAGTGAAATAAGAGCCGTGCACGAGGAATCACAAAAGGAAGCTATGGCATTGTTGAAAGAAGTGTCTGTTGCTTCAGGGGTAGAGAATATTGAAGGGATGGATATGAAAGAAGCGTACGAGGCCATAAAAAAGAATGCAAATGCAATGACGATGGAGAGACTTAAGGCGCATGATTATAAAAAAATGATCAATCGCAATAAGTCATTCGAAAACAGTATGGCAAGTCGATTATTCGAAAGTGGTGCGTAAAACGAAACAACGAGTACGCTCATAACACGAGCGTACTCGAAAAAATATGCAAATAATTACGAAAGAACAAATTTATGACCGATGGGAAGCAACGCCAGAGAGCTTGCGAGAAGCCTTTTTCTCATTCGAAAACGGAGAGGCTATTTCGAATGTCTGCGAAGAAGCTGGATTGCCCAAGGACATCATAAAGAATGTTGCAAACGTAGTAGGGAATATCGTGCTCGGCTTTACGCACATCAATGATTTTTCGGCAGAATTGCAGTCAATTCCTGGTATCGATAAGAAGGCCGCGGATGCGATTATTTTTCAAGTTGATCATAGAATATTCGATCCGGTTAGAGGGGATATATTAAAATTGTACAGAACAGTATCTGGAAGTGGTCCGCGGATTATCGAAGAAACAAGTGTTGAAATTAGAGAGCGTGCAAAAGCGAGCGGAGAATTATATACACCAGCAGAGCTGGGTGAACCTGCAGTAATGACAACAAAAGAGTCTACGCAATTTGATGTGCGAAAGATAAAAATACAGGACGGTGAAGATGCGTCTGCAGCTGTGATAGCGGAAGCGCCTAAAGATCAAATACAAGAAGAGGGGATTGCGGCGCCGACAATGATTCACTCGGAGACAGAGCTAAAAACGGTTTCTCGAAAAGGGAGGTCATTTAGTTCGTTTGGAGGAATGTTTGGCTTTGGAAAGGAAAAGGGAGTAGAAAATGGAGGAGCTGCAATTACGGCGCAAGTAAGTATGGCAGAAGGGCTCCAGCGCAAAGCAGGGGATGTTGCAAGAACCGAGCAGCAAGCACCGCGCGTTGTGCATTATACAGCCGCAAAGGCGACCGAAGATATCTTTGGGCAGCAAGCACAGGAACAACGGCAAGCTACGGCATTTGCGCCCGTAACAAAGCAAGAACACGAGGTTAATTTTGAGCCCAAGATGGTTGACTTAATGGCCCATGACGAGCAACCAGCATCTGAACAAAAAACAGAGGAAGTAAGGCCGATAGAAACACTACAAAGCAGCGCAAGAGAACAAGCACAGGAACAACGGCAAGCTACGGCATTTGCGCCCGTAACAAAGCAAGAACACGAGGTAAACTTTGAGCAAAAATCTGCCAATAGTATACAGGATATGCAACAGTCAGTTACTACTCCTATGCAACCAGCTGTCGCGCCTGTCGTGTCGCCACAGATACCACTAGGAGAAGTTATGAAAACGCCGCAGCGAGGCGAACCTTCAATGACGGCGCAAGCCACTGCAGAAAAAGAGCCACGATTAGCTGAGATACCGGTAAGTGGCGATGTTATTGATTTACGAATTTTAGAACGAGTAGACGATAAGAAATAAGAAGCAACGAATTGCTCGATTAACCGAAAACTTTACTGTAATGCAATTCCAAATCCCGCAATTCATTGAAATGGAGGATAAAATAGCTGGACCGTTCTCGTTACGACAATTATTGTATGTCGTAGGGGGTGGAATAGTTACTTTTTTGGCGTTTACGCTCCTGCCATTTTTTGCCGCATTACTTATTGGGCTTGTTGCGCTGGGAGGTGCGCTTGCACTTGCGCTGGTAAAAGTTAATGGACAACCGTTGCCACGTATAGCCTTTGCTGCCCTTGGATTTTTTTGGAAACCACGTTTGTATCTCTGGAAGCGCGAAGCGCAAGAGAGGACGATAGAGGTTCCCGAATTTCCACAAATGCCAGTATCAGAAGAGCACATCGTGGATCAACGGAATACGCTTAAAAAATTCACCGCACAAATGCCATCAATTAATAAATTATCAGGAGATCTTACAACATCGAAAAATCCTATACCGCAACGAGAAAAAGGAGTGCCCGTTGTTGATACAGAAAAGGTAAGTATTTTCCGAAGACAGACAGGAGACCAAGCAACTGCAAAACGAGTCGATTTTAGATAAGGATGGATAGTATGGTACAATACGATGAAGTACGGTAATTTCTTATATATTGATATAACATATACATTCTCGCTTAAACGAGAATAATGATACCTATGGCGCAAGAAGCACAAGCAACGCAACAATTTGTGGATGTAGAGCGAGTATATAACGGGACAGTCCTTTTGAAAGGTGGTTCGTTAAGAAAAATCCTTCTTGTGAGTGGGATCAATTTTGCGTTGAAATCAGAGGAGGATAAAAACATTATTCTTAGCGCATATCAAGAATTTATCAATTCGCTCGACTTTACATTACAGATAATTGTGCATTCACGACGATTAAATATTCAGGGATATCTCGATGGATTAAGCAAGCGAAAAGAAACAGAAACAAACGATTTATTACGCGAACAAATAAGCGAATATTCAGAATTTATAAAATCGTTCGTTGAACAGAGTGAAATTATGGGTAAATCGTTTTTCGTTGTCGTTCCCTACGACAGGGTTGTGCTGCCGAGCGCGGGAGGGCTATTATCGGGGCTGCCATTTTTTGGGAAAAAGACAAATACGACACCCACAGCGCAGGAGGATAAATCGCTCGATGAAGCAATTGAGCAACTCAACCAGCGCGCCGATAACATTGCCTCAGGGCTTGCGAGTATTGGGTTGCGTGCGGTGGCACTAAATGACGAAGAGCTCATCGAACTGTTCTATAATTTGTACAATCCAGCTGAAACAGAAAAGAAGGGAATTGGAATAGCGAAGAAGCAATAAGTAACTATTATGGAAAAAATAACCGTACCACAAGCATATACAGGCGGAGGGGAAGATGTAAAAAACGTCATTGCCCCGGCTGCGCTTGAAGCAAATCCTAATTTTATACGACTGGGAGATACCTATGTAAAAACGTTATTTATTTTTACGTACCCACGGTATCTTTCCACAGGATGGTTTGACGTTATTATCAATCTTCCGAATTTATTAGACGTTTCTATTTTTGTGCATCCCGTTGAAACAACGGCCGCGCTAAGTAAGCTACGAAGAAAGGTATCGCAAGTTGAGGCGCAGCTTTCAGAGCGCGATGAAAAAGGCCTTGTACGAGACCCAGCATTGGAAACCGCATATCAAGATATAGAAGCGCTTCGCGACCAGCTACAACAGGCGGAAGAGAAGCTCTTTGACGTTGGCGTGTATATAACCGTATATGCAAATTCAGTAGCGGAACTCTCGCGCGCAGAAGATAGAATTACGTCGATCCTTGATAGTCAGATGGTATATTTAAAGCCATCTATTTTCCAGCACATCGAAGGATTTATTTCAACGCTACCGATTGGACAGGACAAGTTGCAAATTCATACCGCGCTAAACACGAGTCCAATATCGTCACTATTTCCGTTTGTTTCAGAAGATCTTACATCAGACAAGGGTGTGCTTTATGGCATCAACCAGCACAATAATTCGTTAATCATCTTCGATCGCTTTTCATTAGAAAATGCAAACCAGGTAGTGTTCGCAAAGTCGGGAGCTGGAAAATCGTACGGAACAAAGTTGGAAATATTGCGTTCATTAATGATGGGCATCGACGTGATTGTTATCGATCCAGAGAATGAATATGAAAAACTTTCAGACGCGGTTGGAGGAAGTTTGTTAAAAATTTCGCTAACATCTGATACAGCCATAAATCCACTCGACATTCCTGTTGTGCCGGTAGGGGAAGATCCTGCAGACGTTTTTCGATCACACATTTTAAATGTTGTTGGTTTATTAAAGCTGATGATGGGAGTACTAACGCCAGAAGAAGACGCGCTCATGGATCGCGCAATCAACGAAACATATGCATCACGAGGTATTACAAGTGATGTAAAAGATTTTACCGGGCTGGAAGCGCCTTTATTGAGCGATTTGCAAACTGTGTTAGAAAACATGGAAGGAGGAAAGAGTATGGCGGCAAAGCTATACAAATTTACGCAAGGGACGTATGCGGGATTTGCAAATAGACAAACGAATGTAGACATTAAAAATAGGCTTGTTATTTTCTCGACACGCGATCTTGAAGAGGAGCTGCGTCCAATCGCTATGTACATGATGTTGAGCTATATATGGAATTTGATTCGCGCTGAAATGAAAAAGCGCATTCTTATTATTGACGAAGCATGGGTATTGATGAAGCATCCCGACAGTGCCTCGTTCTTGTTTGGTCTCGCGAAGCGATGCAGAAAATACTATTTGGGCATGACAACGATTACACAGAACGTAGACGATTTCATGAACTCTCCCTATGGAGTGCCAATCGTATCCAACTCGTCATTGCAATTATTACTAAAGCAGGCTCCATCGAGTATTGAAGTGCTTGCAAAAACATTCGCGCTAAGTGAAACAGAAAAAAGCTTAGTGTTGTCTGCGGGAGTAGGAGAAGGAATATTTTTAGTAGGGCTTAAGCATGTTGCAATTAAAATAATCCCATCATATTTCGAAGATCGAATCATCACAACAGATCCAGAGCAGTTGTTGCAGCAGGCGGAAGAGAACAAATAACCGACAACAAAAATGCCTTGTATTGTCATCCAAACTCCCCACATTGTCATTCCAGAATGTTAGCAAGCATGTCTGAAATCCAGAGTCCTGTACGCAAAATACTGGATCCCGTATTGTGGCACGGGATGACAATACGATGTCATACCGGTCGCACGCCGCCAAAGGCTATGGCCGACCGCGTGTCGCCTTAGCTTTAGCGGTGGCACACGGAGCGCAGAGGCCGGTATCCAGTTCCTAAATAGCAACGGAAGGATTATAAAACCATGCCAGAAGAAGAAATTAAGCAAAAAACAATAGGGCTTGCAGAAACAATATTTGTGGTGCTGCTAGTTGGAACAGAAGAGTTTTTTGAGTTTCTTATTTTGGTAATTACGCTAGGAACTGGTATAATCGTAACAGAGCCAATGAATTTAGCGACTGGATTAGCGATAGAGGCGTACATGCTGTTGCGGGGAGGTAGGGGTGTCATGAAGTTAATTGTTCAGCCAATTGGAACGTCAATCAATGCGGCTACGGCAAATCTAGCGCCAGGTAAAACAGTCGCGCTAGTAGCGGGTATCTGGATTATCAACAACCCAGACAAAATGGAAAAGGTGATGGGGGTTATTGCAAAAGTTACAGGACAGGCGATTCAGATCGGGGCGACTGTATTCGGAGGAGTGGCTGGCGGCGCCGCTGCAAAAGTAGCTGGTGGTATGGCTACTAAAATCGCGACCCGAAAATTCACTGGTGCTACGGTGACAAAGGTAGAACAAAAGGGTGTTTCCGCTGCGCGGCAACGTATGGCTTCGGCAAATCGAGCATCGGAAGCGGGTGTTATGGGAGCGAAGAGGATGGAAAAATCAGCCACGCAAGAGCAAGAGATTACGCGGTATGACGGCAAAGAGGGTAATCTGCAGCAAGAAGTGGCTTAGTAACTTACCCCAGGTCATTCCAGTCTTGAGCTGGAATCTATAAAAATGAAACATAGTAATAAAACAATCGGATACATCTGTACTATCGTAAGCGTGTTGATCGTTGCGTTTACAATCTTTATTCCATCGGCGGAAGCGGCGGTAGAATTTATGACCAGTTGGCATACGCGAACCTATGTACCCGCATGGTATGCGGGTAAAGCGCTCCCAACCTATCAAAGTCCAATTGATGTTGCATTTGAATTAATTGAAGATGGAAAAGTAGCAAATCTTGCAACGTCCTCAGTTCGTTGGTATGTGGATGGGAAACTGATAAAGAATGAGACGAACGGGCTAGGAATACGAAAAGTAATTGTGTTTAATAAAAAATATGGTGGAGATGTTTTAAATATAAAGATAGTACTCCCAGATTATAAAGGAAGGCCTTTAGAAAAAATATTCGATATTCCGGTGAAGTCACCAGAGGTTGTGATCGATGTCCCGTATTTTCAAAAGAAGGTAGAAAAAGGTGATAATACATTTTATGCATGGCCGTTCTATTTTAATACCACGAGTAATGAAGCGTTAAGCTTGCGCTGGAAAGTGAACGGAAATGCGCTGGAAACAGGAAGAGCAAATGATCCAGTGTTGGTAATGACTATTGGAAATGATGCAAAGACAGGCGCAAAATATACACTCGAGGCAACGATGATAAATAAGGGGAAGCTGCTAGAGAATATCACAAAAAAGATGTTCGTCGATATATTGTAAAGAGTAAAAATAAGCATATGAAAACGCGAATCCTTTTAAGTACAATACAATATATGGCAAAGCGAATGAGCTCAGGACTTTTAAACGGCTCGATAATCGTAGTCGCCTGCTTGCTTTTAAGTGGTGTAATGATTTCAATCGGAGAGGCTGCAACGACGACGGCAGGTACGCCACAGGCAGCTGCAGATCTTATTTATACGCCGCGCTTTTTGCCGAATGTGTTATTAGGTGCAAAGGGGCCGGCGGACATGGTATTTTTGGTATATCAATACCTAATGGGTTTAGTGGGTGTTGTTGCTGTTGGAGTAATTATGTACGGAGGAATATTGCGTACAATGTCGGCAGATCCAGGAAAGATAAAAGCAAGTAACGATTATATAAAAAATGCATTAAAAGGCATTGTGCTTTTATTCGGTGCGCAGGTATTGTTTAATACGATTAATCCAAATATTGTCGATGTGGAGCGTATCCAAAATGCACTCCAGCCAAAGGTAAAAATAAATGCAACGCCCTATATACCCGTTGGTATGGAGTTGCCAGGAGACTCAACAAGTACGCCAGTTGTTGTTGGTGACGGTGCTTACGCCGGGAGACCACTTGCAGACACTCCGGTATCGCATATCCGGAGCAGATTAGAGTCAATTGGGGGTATTGCAATGCTCAAAGAGTGTGTTCCTGGTGGGGGTACTGTCGGGTGCATATCCTTTCAAGGAGTAAAGCAAATAACGCTTGATGGAATTGTATCAATGGCGGATGCGGGAGTGCCGATTAATATTACTTCGGTAACAGAGGCGCACGATCCAGGGACACCGCACGCAGAAGGATATAAGTGGGATATGAGAGTTTCTCCTGGAGTTGAGATAGCTTTTGTAAATAATCCGCAGAGATTTGAGAGAATAGCGACGCGTAGCGATAGTTATGCAACCTTTCGTGATAAAGTTACGGGCGTGACGTGTTCGTCAGAAAAGCCCCCTGCAGCACCTCATTGGGATTGCTCCACGAGATAACGGATCGATAAACTTCTATGGAAAGAAATAAAAAAATAATTATTGGGGCGAGTGCTGTGCTGGGAGTTATTGCATTAGGAATAGGCGCATATTTTGCATGGCAAAACAGAGCTGTTGTAATAAGTAATATTCCTGGCATAAACAATGAGCCAATTCAACCGCTTGAGCAAAAAAAGGAACGCCTTCGAGCTATTAGTTCGCGTACGGTTGCGGGCTATTGGATAGCCGATGCAACATCAAGCCCAGCGATACTATATGTAGATAGCGAAGGGAGTATAATAACGGTCAATAATGAGAGTGATGAGCTGTTGTACGAGCAATCGATTGCAAATATAAGAAGTGTTCGTCCGTCAGCGAATGGAGAAGCTGTCTTTATTGAAGCGCAATCATCTGAGGGGATTAGATTCAATCCGTTTGATTTAACGAGCAATCTTCCAGGGACTTCAGTTGGCGGAGTAGAGGAGATAACATGGGCTCCGAAAGGAAAAGATGCGGCTTATATAATTCAAACAGGAGATGTAAGATGGCTAAGAACGCAGGTTGCGGATGTGATTGGGCTAAGCGATACCGCAAAGTTTTTAGAAGTTACGAAAATTTCGCAAAGCGATTTTACATTACAGTGGCCGCAAAGCGATGTAATATATGTAACCCAAAAACCATCCGCAGAATATGTTTCAGACATGTGGAGGGTTGATGTTAAAACAAAAACAATCGCAAAGTTTCTATCAGACAGGGGATTGATAGTGCAATGGGCGCCATTCGGAACGCGAGCACTTAAGTTTACGACCACAGAAGGGCGTAAACATAAGTTGGCACTAATCGATGATAAAGGAAACGAATTAAATACGTTGCGATTCATTACATTGCCAGACAAGTGTGCAATAACAGCACCAGAGCAGATGTATTGTGCAATCCCTCGCGACCAAGCAGCGCTCGCTCGCATGACATTGCCAGATGACTATCTTAAGCGGGACGTATATTTCCAAGATGGTATCTATCAAATCGATCTAACAAATAATGGAATCCGGGCAATTTTTGAAGATGAGAATCCAAAAATTGATGCAACGAACTTAACTGTATTGGAAGATAAGATTGTGTTCATAAACAGATACGATAAGAAGTTATATAGCTTAGATTTGCAATAATCATATGCAACCGGGAACAATAACCGCATATTTAAAAATGCCAGAAATGAGGCCCTTCTGGTATTTTTTGCCGCTGGCGCTGGTATTGATTGGGATTAATAGTATTTATTTGCAGCCAGTGTGGATTATGATTAGCGCGAGTATTTTTTTGGTAATGGGTACTATTATTTTTTTGAATGGCATTCGTATCGTGCGACTTAATGGAGAAATAAAGCTCGAAAGAAATGAGCTAGGAAGTATTGTTGCAAATCTTCTTGATGGATTGATCGCATACGATCAAAATTTCAAAGTAGTGATGATGAATAAAGCAGCGCAGCAAATATTGGGAGCCCCGATTGCTGAGGTTATGGGAAAGCGGGTAACTCCGGAAAGTGTAAAAGATCAAAAGCTTACGCTATTAGCGCAAGTGCTGTATCCATCAATTGCTCCATTGGTAGTGAGGAGGACCGAGGGGGGAATCTATCCGCAGATAGTCGATATGTCATTTACGAATCCATCAATAGAGCTACGCGTATCAACTGATCGCATTGTTGATCCAAACGGCACCTTACTTGGGTTTGTAAAAATTATTCATGAGCGAACACGCGAGGTGGCGATGTTAAAATCAAAGAGTGAGTTTATTGAGGTTGCGGCACATCAGCTCCGCACGCCCCTAACATCAATTAACTGGATATTCGAATCACTTGCAAAAGAAACCATGCCCGATGAGCAAAAGGAAATGGTTGGCATGGGTGTAATTGCGGCAGGAAATATTTTAAAGACAGTAAACGACCTACTTGATGTTTCTCAGATAGAAGAAGGAAAATATGGGTATAAGTTCCAAGCAATGGACATTAATGAATTTGCCGAGAGAGTCTTGGCGGAACTGATGGTCTATGCAAAAGAAATGGGAATCAAGCTCTATTTGCAAAAATCAGAAAATCCAATCGCAGTAACAATCGATCCACAGAAATTGGGCATTGTTTTGGCGAATCTAGTTTCTAATGCAATCAAATACAATATTGAAAATGGGGAAGTGGTAGTGACAATAAAAGCGGTAGCCGAAAAGCCATATGTAGAGGTGAGCGTAAAGGATACGGGTATTGGTATCCCGGCGGATGAAATGCAACGATTGTTTACGAAATTTTTCCGAGCGGACAATGCACAAAAGACAGTTGCCGATGGCACAGGGCTTGGGTTATATATTACAAAAAATATTGTCCGAAGACATGGGGGAGATATATGGGCTGAATCGCAAGTAAGTCGAGGGAGTACCTTCTATATTACTATCCCAACAGATCCAACACTTGTTCCCCAAACAGAAATGGCATTTAGTGATGAATAAGTAACAATAGCGAAATCAAAAGAGGCGCTGCGCGCCTCTTTTGATTTATGAAGCGTTCTTCGATATGATAGCAAGTATATGAGACCGCGAAGAAATACAGAGCTTTTTCTGGAAGAATCGGTACTTGACGACATGGCTTCGAGTATGGATTGCGTAGAAATGCCGCTTTCGAAAGGGGTTTTTACGTTAGTGGCGGTTGCAACCACAGTTATTGCCTGTATTGTTTTTGGCAAAGTATTCTTTCTTGGCGTGAACGCGGGAGGATTTTATAAGGATCGAGCAATCGCGAATGTAAGCGATATCACGGTAAAACCCGCTGAGCGAGGAGTATTTTTTGATAGGTTTGGCACGCCGCTTGTACGAAATATTCCTACATTTAGGGCGGTATTAAGTCTTTCGAACTTTTTTAAAAAAGATATTCAAGCGCAGGAAAAAGAAATTGAAGAATTGGCGCGTATCATTACAATTAATAAAGATGAGATGCGTGCACTATTATCACGCGTTAATCTTGAAAGACAGAGCTCTATCGTAGTAGCACGTGATTTAACAATCGAGCAGGTTGCCGCAATAAAAAATATTGCGCTAGATGATGTAAATATTGAAAATGATTTTAAAAGGCAATACGAAGAACCGGGAATGTTTAGTCATGTTACCGGATATGTGGGGCTTGTTTCGGGGGATGATATGGAAGAAGACGCGAGTTTATTGTTGAATGATTTAATTGGAAAGTCTGGGCTTGAGTTGCAATACAACAATGATTTGCGGGGGAAAAATGGCGCATTAATTGATTATCGAAACGCAAAAAATGAAAGCCTTGGGCAAAAAACAGAGGTAGCTCCAGAGCACGGAAATAACGCGCATCTCACGATTGACGGTGATTTGCAAACATACTTTTATAGAAGGTTAAAAGAACAGCTAGAGAATATGGGAAGAACCGCTGGAGCGGGTATTGTTATGGATCCGGATACGGGGGAAGTTTTAGCAATGGTAAGTTTGCCAACATTTGATAATAATCGAATTACAAAAGAGGATCTCACAAATACTAACCGGCCGTTATTTAATCGTGTAGTGTCGGGGCTGTATAACCCTGCTTCGACGATTAAGCCACTCGTTGCGACTGCCGCGTTACAGGAAGGAGTGATGAGTACGGATAAGAGTGTATTTTCGAAAGGGTATATAGAGATTCCCAATCCGTATCACCCCGATCAGCCGTCACGATTTGTCGATTGGAAAGCGCACGGTTGGGTAAATGTATATTCAGCGCTTGCTCGCTCGAGCAATGTGTATTTTTATGCGGCAGGAGGTGGATTTGAAGATGTAAAAGGGCTTGGTATCGAGCGCTTGAGAAAGTATTGGCACACGTTTGGACTCGATGAAAAAACAAACATCGATATGCCAGGAGAGAAGGTTGGGTTTTTGCCGAGCATAGAAGAAAAGGAAGAGCGTACTGGGTTGCCATGGCGCGTGGGCGATACATATAACATAAGCATTGGACAAGGGGATCTAACGATGACCCCTATTGAACTAATAAACTATATTTCATCCATAGCGACCCGAGGTATTATGTACCAGCCATTTGTGATGAAGAAATTAGTCGATGAAAAAGGAGCCGTAATACGAGAACAACAACCGCAAGTGCTCCGAGACATTTCTTCACTAAAGAGTTCGATGGATGAGGTGGAGAAGGGAATGATCGAAACAACGCAAAAAGACTATGGTACTGCAAAATTATTAAAAAATTTACCGTTTGTAGTGGCGGGAAAAACAGGGTCTGCGCAGGTTTCAATGAAGCAAAAAACAAATGCATTTTTTACGGGATATGGTCCAATTGGAGCGGAAAAACGAATCGCTGTGTTAGTGCTTATTGAAGATGCTCGAGAAGGAGGAAGCAACTCTGTTCCCGTGGCATACGATGTATTTAAATGGTATTATGAGAATAGAATGAAGTAATGATTCCCGCGTAAAGAAAGGGTGATCATATCTATAATATCTCCAGCCTCATGCAAAATTCTGAATTTCGTCGCGATCCAGTTTCTCGGGACTGGGTGGTGATAGCACCAAAAAGAACGCATAGTCTTGAACAGTTTTCTCGAAAAGAAAAACGAACACGTGCGCCTAAGGCAACGTGTCCGTTTGAAAATCCACAGAAAAATGGTAATGACGAACCGATGCTGGCGTATACTGACGAAAAGGGGGAGTGGATTATTCAAGTGATTCCAAACAAGTATCCTATAGTAGAACATCAAGCGGTATGTGCAGTAAAATTTGAAAAAGGACCGTATCAGATGATGGAGGGTATTGGATATCACGATTTAGTGATCACAAGAGATCACAATGCAAACTTTGCAAACCTGACGCCCTTTATGGCGAGTCTTGTGTTTGCGACATTTAAGGAGCGCTACGTAACAATGATGCAAGACACGTGCATGAAGTACGTTTCCGTATTCCATAATTGGGGTCCATCTGCAGGTGCATCAATGTATCATCCGCACTATCAAATTCTTTCGCTTCCCATTATTCCGCCCGATGTACACCGGTCGTTACGTGGGTCGTATACATATTTTGAGAAAACAGGATCATGTGTGCACTGTGCGATGTTGAATTTTGAGCGAAAGGCGAAGAAGCGCATTGTATATGAGAACAAGGAGGCTATTGTGTTTGCTCCGTTTGTATCGCGCGAGCCGTTTGAATTGCGTGTATTCCCTAAGAAGCATTTACCGTATTTTGAAGAAACAAATGAGCGGGTAATGGACTTTGTGGTTGATGCATTACAACGCGCGTTACGAATATTAGAAAAGCAATTAAACGATCCCGATTACAATTTTTTCATTCACACCGCTCCATTACAAGATAAAGAGAAATACAATCACTATCACTGGCACATCGAAGTGCAACCAAAGGTACGTATTATCGGTGGGTTTGAACTAGGTACGGGTATCGAAGTAAACGTTGTTGACCCTGATAGCGCAGTGGCAATGTTGCGAGGAAATAAAACGAAAGCAGAGGCAACACAAAAAGAAAATAAAAAGAAATGATCCATACGATTTTGGCAATACTTTCAAATTGGGTGCTTGAAGTAATTACGCAAATGGGTTATGTGGGGGTGCTATTATTATCGACGCTTGAGTCGATGAACATCCCGATTCCTTCGGAAGTCATTCTACCTTTCTCAGGGTTTCTAGTATCACAGGGCGTATTCGGTTTTTGGTGGGTGGTACTTGCTGGAACAATGGGTAACGTTATCGGATCGTTGCTTTCCTATTGGATAGGATATTTTGTACGCGGACGTAAGGCGATGGTAAACAGTGAACGAGTACAGACCGAGATTGCGCGTGCACATGTATGGATGGATAAATACGGAGATTGGGCAATTTTAATTTCGCGTCTCCTTCCGGTTGTGCGAACATTTATTTCATTTCCATTGGGTGTCATTAAGGTGCACTCGCTATGGCGATTTACATGGCTTACGTTCGTCGGCGCTTTTGTGTGGTCATATGTGTTGGCAAAAATAGGATTTGTGCTTGGAGAGAATTGGCATAGCATCGAGAAGTATTATCGACAAGTGGATTATGTCATCGTTGGCATTATTCTCCTTGGCTTCGGGTGGTGGGTGAGAGATCACTTGCATCGCAAGCATGGACGAGAGGAAGGTGGTATATAATAGAAGAGAAAATGCTGACATTTTGTCGGCATTTTTTGTTGACAAAAACAAGGTAAAGAAGCATGATTCTTTTAGAAACATACACAACTTAATAGAAGAAGGGAACGTACTTATGAAGAACGCAATGCAGGATCCGGTGTTCACTCTCGATCGTCGAGAACAAACTTCGTTGTCGCTGGCATACATTCAGTCGCTTGTTGTAATGGCGCTGATGTATTTCGGCACACAGAAAGGGAAGGATGCATTCATACCAGTTCCGGCGATGATCGCAGTGATGATTGTCAAAGGGGTATCAAAATGGGGGAGTGATGTAGAGCCGAGATTTCTCCCATACAATCGACTCGTAGGGAAGCAGTATTCGCGGGATATATTCGATCATGACTATTGGCTGGACGCGGAAACAAGCGCAGCAGTTCTGCACAATCTCATGGCAATTCAGAATATTCCCGATGCTATGCGTACCGTTGTGCGCACGTTGATGTCAGAACATTCTGTGTTGCACCCCTATGGATTAATGGGCATGCGCATGGACAGCTGGTGGCGACCACGCCCGTGCGGCAATAACCAGGACAATTTACACGTGCGTTTAACGCAACAAAATTGCGAAGAGGCGGAGTGCGGACTCGTGCGTCTTGGTGAAGAAAATACACAGTGGTGCGAAGCCGTAGGAACATGCATGGTGCAATACAACGACGCGTCATTAGTGCATAGTCGCTGTGGTGAGTGCCACTCAACGTTGTAGATGGAGGAACCCGATGATTGATCTTGAAAAAGAAATGCACAAGCAGCGTGAAGAGATGCGACTCGCCGCAAGGGTATGGTGGCTGATTCTGTGGCATGCCTCTAAAGAAGGTACAAAGGAAATCCCGACGCAATACGAATGGCTGTCGAGCGAATTGGTCGCTGCGCTGTTCGAAGAATTGACCGAAAGAAAATTCTGGTATTCGTGGCAGCACAGCGAAACCGGAAAAGAAGAAAGTCACGCGTGGAACGTGTGGCCACTTCGGCTTAATACAGAGCTGGAACAATGTGAGCGGTATCATCAGCGAAAGTTCGATGGTGGTGATATCGAGAGTAAGCTTCGCAAAGTGCTCAAATGGTTTGTGTGGCAAAATTTTCAATTCGAGCGGAGCGACAAAAGCTACGACTCGGAGCTGAATTTGTTTCACACAAACAACACACCGTTCCCGAGCGGCAATTCTCGATTTAAACCTTGTCGTGACATGTATGAGAAAGCGGTCAGCGACGTGCTATTGTACACGTCGGCGAACCATACTGAGGTTTGCGAGTGGTGTCGCAAAATCGCCTTACTGATGCAACCCTATATCGATCGGGATATGGCATACATCAGAAAGCATCGTTCCCACTAAAGAGAGCTTGTAAAAATAGATAAACAGCCCGCGTTTTCGCGGGCTTTTTTGCGTATTTTGTCATTCCCGCGGAGGCGGGAATCCCCTCTAAAATGCATAGATGTCAGTATTCGTGGGAAGGACAATCGAGGTAGTTTTGTTGCGGATTATTGGCACTAGAGTGTTAATAATAAACCCCTTGACAACGTTCCAGTAATCTATATACTTATCTTCATGCTAAGTAATAGAGAGAAGAGGCGACGCGCATAACACACGGTTCAATCTTTTGACCCGAATGTTGTGTCCGCGAATGCGGATATTTTTTTCGAAAAATATCTCACGCTCTCCATTGCGAGAACCGACTGTATCTTGATAATTGAATATGAAATCAAACAAGAGAAATAGTATAAAAAATATTATCAACAATTTTATTTTTTGGGTTAATTTGTACCAATAGAGGGACAAAAGTAAGGGCGTATGGAGGATGCCTTGACTAAGAAAGGCGATGAAGGACGCGGCGTAACTGCGATAAGCTTCGGGGAGGTGTGTAGCAACCTTTGATCCGGAGATTTCCGAATGGGGAAACCCAATACAGCAAACCTGTATTACCTGAGCACTAGATGCCAGGAGCGCACCCGCTGAAGTGAAACATCTCAGTAAGCGGAGGAGTAGAAAACAAAAGTAATTCCCCTAGTAGCGGCGAGCGAAACGGGAGGAGCCCAAACCGACAGATATTTATATCCATCGGGGTTGTAGGGCAGAAACATTTTTCTTTCTAAAAGCAGGAACATGATTCTTCATGGATCTGCTTTTGGGAGGAGAAGGGGAGTAAAAAATTCATTGGTTAGTCGAAGTTGCTGGAAAGCAACGCCAGAGCGGGTGATAGCCCCGTAGACGAAAACTAATGAACTCTCTCGTTTCTGTTCCTGAGTATCTCAGTAAATGAATAAGCTGAGAGAATCCACCAGAACTATCTGGTAAGGCTAAATACTTTCTTAGATCGATAGTGAACTAGTACCGCGAGGGAAAGGTGAAAAGCAGGCCGAG
>LCHW01000002.1 GCA_001000675.1 Candidatus Wolfebacteria bacterium GW2011_GWE2_44_13 | reverse complement strand
CTCGTTCGCCACTAACCCCGAAGGGTTCGTTCGACTTGCATGCCTTATCCACGCCGCCAGCGTTCATCCTGGGCCAGGATCAAACCCTCATTATAGAAATAGATCCACGAAAACATCGAACTGCTTTCGTAAATCACTTTCTAATCCTTTTTCATTGGGACAACTAAAAAAACTTTGGATGTTTACAAACGCTCCAATGTATTTAGGAATAAATATCATTGAAGTTATTCGGTTTACAAATTACTGGTACTTCTCTCAGACAGTATTAGCCATTATATAGAGATTTACCTCCTTGTCAAGAGGTTATTACTTTACTGACTACGTATACTAAATAACGTAGCATCTATCCCCTCTTATCGCATTTGTACTCTATTTTTAATACTCACATTTTATCGTTATTTTTTTCATATTTTTTATAAACGATTTTATATATTATTTCTTTATTATTTTTTATTAAAAATAAATTTATATTTTACTAAAAATATGGTTTCTATTTACTGTCATTCCCGCGAAGGCGGGAATCCACTTCTTTTTAAAATACTTCGTTCCACTTTTTTTATAAAAAGTGGAGCCGTCGGATTCATATTAGAAGAATCGAATCCGACAGCCCGGCTCGTTGCACGCTCGCGTACTCGCTAGCAACGCCAAGGGCAAAAATCGCGAGCGAATAAAAATGACGGGACGAACTCGTAAATTTCTTACGCTCCGAGAACTCGCCCTCTTCGCCTACTGGCTTTGAGAAGCTCAGACAGCTCGGCTCCTGTGGAAATTTATTTTCGTTCATCTTATCCGTCATTTTCACAGGCTCGCAGATACAACATACGTTCTTGCACATCTTGTGCTATTAACAAATATATACAATATGTATTATAATATATTCATCAATTAGGACATTTAAAACGCCTTCGGGCCTACATAAGGGAGCACAAAAATGAAAGCGAAGCCAATGCAAATGGTGCGCACTTTCTTCTCGATGCCTGAAGAAGAAAAGTATGACCCTAACAATCCCTCTCCGTTCACCTGCTCCAACGCTACGCTCGTATGGGTGGCGGCGGTCCTCTTATTCGTATCGGGGACCATGATATGGGGCTTGTGCTTTCCGCATTAGCACCCCTATCTCCGAGCGGTCCCTGTGGCCGCTCATTTTTTTATCTCCCATACTTCCTCTTCTCTATAGCAACCCTCTACCATGTTGACCCCGTAGTAGAAATTCGCTTTGTTCGCTCTTAAGCGAACGCGAAACATACTGTTTTGCATAGCGAATTTTCACTACAGGGTTGACTATCACCGCAAACCCGTATAGTATAACAAGATATTAAATGAACTGGATTCCCGCCTGCGCGGGAATGACAAAATCAATGAAGGCAAAAATCCACCCACAATATCATTCAGCTGCGGAAGTAAACTGCGTATGCGGTAACAAAACCACTGTTGGATCAACAAAGGACAAGTTCGAAGTCGATGTCTGCTCTAGCTGCCACCCGTTCTATACTGGAAAAGCAAAGGTTATGGACACCGCTGGACGCGTTGAGAAGTTCAAGGCACGTGCAACTGCAAAAGCAGCTCCTGTCGAGAAGAAAGCTCGCGTAAAGAAAGATCAGAATATCGTTCTCTAATCAAAAAGCACCGTACGGTGCTTTTTGATTTATACGATAAAATTTAGTACAACTGATACATACAATCATGACGCAAGAAATCCAAAAAATTATTCTTGAAATACGCGCAGGTGCGGGCGGAGATGAAGCCGCTATTTTTGCAGGTGACCTCGCTCGCATGTATCAAAAATATTCTGTTATCCGTGGATGGAAATTTATTGTTGAAGATTTTAATGCTGAAACATTCGATGGCTTTAAATCGTTTGTTGCTACCATAGAAGGTCCTGATGCGTTTACTGATATGCAACAAGAGTCGGGCGTGCATCGCGTACAGCGCGTGCCTAAAACCGAACGCCAAGGCCGCATTCATACTTCAACCGCTTCTGTACTCGTTATGCCGGAAGTTAAAGCCACTGAAGTAGAAATTAACCTCGGAGATCTCGATGTATCGTTCTTCCGCTCCTCCGGCCCTGGAGGCCAGAATGTAAACAAAGTTGAAACTGCTGTACGTATTGTACATAAGCCGAGCGGTATCGTTGTTTCATCACAATCGGGACGTTCACAATTTGGCAATCGCGAAACCGCTATGGGAATGCTCCGCGCAAAGCTCTATGACCTCAAATTACAAGAAGAGGCTTCGAAGCTTGGTGCCTTGCGTACCGTCATCGGTACGGGCGACCGTAGCGAAAAAATACGCACGTATCACTTCCCTGAAGACAGGATCACCGATCATCGTATTGGAAAGAAATTTCACAATATCGAGAAGATACTCGAGGGAAACTTTCAACCGATTGTTGACGCGTTTAAAGAATTTAAGAAGACGCAAAAGGAAAAATGAACCCGATGGATTCCCGCGTTCGCGGGAATGACAATGCCACAAAAAATGCACGCCCATATGGGCGTGCATTTTTTATCCCGTCAACGCCGAGATATCCTGTTCGAATTGTGCGGCCATGTCGAGTACCTTTGCTCCATAACCCGACAAATGTCGTGCCCAATTTCCTCCTGCATAGTACTTAGCAGCTGCAACTTTTTCCTGATACAACGATGCGTTTGCCGCACCCGCTCCCTTTAGATATAGTGCGGTTGCCATGAATGCATCTTGTGCATTCCATGGAGATGGCGGGTTATGTCCTGTGAGTGATGCGATTTTTGCTTCAAACCCAACCCATGTTGATGGCATAAATTGTGCGTAGCCCATCGCCCCTCCATATGCTCCATCTTTTGGAATTGGACATGATACCAACGTTGTTTCCGGATTTAAGTTCAACTTCTTTGTAATCTCAAAGAAGTGTGGCATATCCGTATTTGGCTTCATAGTCGTCTTATTGCTCGCCCGATCTGGATAATATGGGTTTACATCGTAGCGACATTTTCCAACGTTCTGCCCGAGTGCAGACTCTTTATTCAACACCGCTAAGATAAGCGCAGCGCGTACTCCTGTGGCGCTTTCTGCTGCGCGGGCAAGCTTGTACGCCTCTTCGAATTTCAACTGCCCTCCACCAACCATATCAAACAAACGACTGCGAATTTCTGCGGCTGTCTTTTGCTTTGTCGCGAGTACTTTTTGGTATTCCGTTTCTTTTCCTTTTGTTACTTTCAGTAAGCTGTCTTTTTCTGCCTTTGTTTTAGCAATTTCTTTTCGCTGCGCCTCCTGATATGCCTGCAATGTTTCGATATCCATCTTCTGCAATGCAAGTGCTTCTTTTTGATCAGACAAGTCTGTCTTGAAACCAATCAATTCATCGAGATTAAAGCGAAGTCGATCGCTTACATTTGCCAAGTTATTTAAATCAGTAAAGAAGTTCGAAAGGTCGTTATTTGCTAACAGCGTCAATAAAACGCCTTGATTTTCGTTGCGATAAATCTCTTGCACCATCTCCCCAATAATTCTTCGCTTTTTTTCTATTTTCGTTTCCGTAACGCCAATCTCTGTCGTTGTTGAATCGATATCCTTATTCACCTTTTTCAAAGTGACCATGATGGACTTTATTTGCAGGTTTAGCTTTGCCACCTGATTGTTCATGCGCGTAATTTCAGATTGCAATGTATTACCCGTTTTCTTATATTCCGAAATCTGCTTTTCGTAGTCAGCCATTTCTTTTTCTAGTTGGACCAATTCTGCCTCGAGTGCTTTGCGTGTTTCCGCATTTTCAACGGCCGCAAATACATCGCCGCTTGTCGGAGCGGTTACAAAATTAAACACAAATGAAACAAAGAAGAAGAGTATCAAAAATACACTCGTAACTCCCTTTACTGGGATTCTAATAGTTCGAGTGTATGCAAGATTTACTTGCGGTACTATTCTATGGAACGAACGTCCCCTTCGCTTAATATCAACTAAAATCTTTCGCTTCATACTTCTATTAGCGTATCACAAAAATAGTCAAAATTAAAGATGTCATCACACTAAAAAGCCCCTTACTTTGCAGTAAAGGGCTTTTTATTTTTTATTTAGGCTGCGCTTTCACCTTCTTCCTTCTTCTTCTCAGATCCTGCTATTTTTACATCGGCAACGCTTATCGGAGCTTCTGCTACTTCTTCAGCAGCCTGCTCGATTACGGTAGCGATTACGGTATCCATGTCAGCAAGCAACTTTACGCCAGTTGCTACTACAAGATCCTTTACGTGGATGCTATCGTGAATATTTGCGAGCATAGATAGATCGACTGCGATGCTATGTGGCAAGTTTGCTGGCAATGCGCATACTTCGATTTCCTGCATTGACTTGATCAATACGCCTCCTTCTGTCTTTACTGCGGGTGCTTCACCAATAAAATCCAAAGTAACTTCAGTTGTGATTTCCTCTGCCATATCTACGAGGTAGAAATCTACGTGTAATATTCTGTCAGAAATTGAATCTGTAGTTACGTCGTAAATTAATGCAGGGGTCTTTTTACCACCTACAACAAGAGTAATAACAGTACTTTCCCCTGCTTCCTTGAATACTTTGATAAATTCCTTCTCGTTGATTGTAAGGTGCTCATTTTCACTTCCCTGGCCATATAATTCGGCTGGAACAAGCCCTATCTTGCGTAATGCACTTACTTTTCCTCCTAATATTTCTCGTTTTTCCGCTTTTAATTCCATATCTTTGTTTAAATTACTGCAATGAATACTAAACACCCTTTCTCTTATAGCGCCCCTTACGCTGAGTGCGTGTTTATACTGACCATCACTATACCATTTTATTGTCTTTTTGCAAGAGTATCCTTATTTTAGCTTGCCATCGCATCGGTAACTGCTTTATTATCCTGCGGGATTTCCACTGTGAAGGCGCTGCCAGACCCCTCCCCCTCTGAAGATGCCTTGATAGTGCCCCCATGGGCTTCGACGATCTGCTTAGCGATAAAGAGTCCAAGCCCCGTTCCTTTTGTATCTTTCGCTAATGCCGGATCACGAGCAAATTGCGAAAACATATTTGCCGCAAATTCTTTTGAAATACCTCTTCCTGAATCGGAAACGGCAAATACAACCTTATTGTCGTTTAAACTTACCCCCACCTTAACCCAACCGGCATCGGTGTATTTGACTGCATTGTCGATAAGGTTCTGAATAACCTGTGCAAACTTCTGAATATCCATATTCAGAATAATCTCCTCTTGTGATGCTTCAAATGTTAAGGCAAGGCCTTTATCTTTCGCGATGGTTTCTAAATCCGTTACAATCGTGCGAATCGGCGGAACAACGTTTAGTTCTTCAAATGAATACACCATTCTCCCCTCTTCTATCTTTCGCATGTCGAGCAAGTTATTTACCATCGAAAGTGTACGACCTGCAGCAGCTCCGATTTTTTTTGCGATCTCGACAATTTTATCTGCTGGTGCGCCTGCGAGCGTGCCGTCACCAATTAACGTTGCATATCCTTTAATAACCGCCATAGGCGATTTTACTTGGTGCGCTGCGAACGAGAAGAACTCTGCTTTTAACTTTTCTGTACTTTTTAATTCTTCGTTGGCTTTTTCTAATTCCTTGGTCAGTAGTTGTAGCTTTTCTTTTTGTTCTACTTCGCGAATTTGTCCACGAATAAGTAGTATTGCAAGAACACTGAGCAATATAAAAATCAAACCCCTTATCATTACCTGCGTTGCGGTGACAGAAAATACTATTTCAATAAATGATAAGGCGACTAAGAGAAATGTAAATATTTCTGTTGCAATAACTCTGATCTTGAGTAAATGCAGCCGCGCGATTGCATAAAATACAAATGCAATGAATGGAACCACAGATGCCATCGCAAAGGGATAAAAATTTGAATTTTTAAAAATTACTGGAAAAATAAAGTTAAAAACTCCTATTAATACAAATGTTATAGCGGCTCCCGCAAGTACCAGCTTGAATTGCTTTCGCTCGATGCCTGTCGCTCTTTGTGTCTTCTTAACAAGAATGGTTAACCCACCAATAATTATCCCAAACACTACAACTCCAAAAATCGCAATTCCGGGTCGAGTAACAACTCCCGTTATTTGCCCCGTAGCTGAAACTGTTTCTATCCCTGAAAAAACCAGGGGAGAAAGCGTGAGTAGCGATGTTATCCCCGTAACACCCACGAGCCACTCATACCACTTAGGAAACACTATTTCTGTCTGAGGGAAAACAAGAAACAACGTAAATAATGCTAATGCATGCCATGTGGCAATAAATAGCACAAGCCGAATTAACCAAAAAGCAACTTCAAGATCTGCGATCTTATACGAAAAATAGTTTGCCGCTCCCCATGCGATTGTAATGAGTGAGAATGCAAGCAACGACTTTGCCGTGACACTCTTTCTATCTCTGTAAAATACAGCGAAACCTAAAATACCAATAGCTGCTGCTGCGATTCCTGATATCAATAAATCTATATTATATAAAAACCAAATACTCATATTTTTATTCTTTCCACTGTATGTCGGGCTTTACCTTAATCGATTTTCTACTCGGCTTCTCCGCCTTACCAATGCGAAACACCATAGCAATAGTTTCATCTCCGATACTTAATATCTTCCTCGTTTCTTTATCCGCTTTTTTCACCAATTCCTGATGCGCTGCTGATAGCTCATTTGCTTCGCCAGCTTTGATACGTTGTGCGAGATATGCAACCGCAGTAACCGGCTGCAAGCTTAATTCGCTGTCTGTAAGTGTTAGCCACATACGCTCCAATAGTCTTCCTGCTAATATGAAATCCTTTGGCGAATCTCCTGCCATAATTATAGCACCGATTGCAGAAGACGATGCATACAACTTTGCGTTTTCTTTTGCGATAAATTTCGAAATTCCAAATTTGTTAGCCCATTGGACAAACTTCCAGTTTTTAAACCGGGCAAATGCGAAGCGCTGTGGTAGCGCGAGCTCGAGTGTTTCCACGTGCATACCCGGCTTCCCTTCTTCTTCTTTATCCGTCCAACGAATAATGGAGAATAGGAAGTCGTGAATATGCTTATTTTCCAACAGTAACCGCTCGTTCAAGCTAACAATGGTCGCTAATGCTTGCACGTCATCGCGCGAAGTTGCCAAGTGAATCTCGGCGCTTCCTTCGCTTTTTATTGCCTCGATACTTTTCTTTTCTTCTTCGGTTAGTTCGTATGCTTTATATATCTTTCGGTTAGTCGCCCGTTCACGGATTGCCTTGAACAACCCATCTCCTTTTTTCTCCGTCGCCTTTTCTAATCGAATCGTTGCGGTATGGTCGCTTCTTCCTTCTTCGGGTAATAAGGCTACGATTGCGGTGTATCCAAACTGTTCGGCTACTATGCCTATATTTTCAATCAAAGCACCATGTGCCAAAAAATCACCTCTATTTCTGAAATTAAATAGAGTTGCATCTCTTCCTACGAGATTATATATATCGATTAAATTTTCGCTCACTTCAAATCGCCATGGCTGCGAATTATCGCCCGATGGTGCATTAACCGCCTCTTCGATAATTGATTGTATTATTGTCTTTTCGATCATTATTCAAATCCTATTACCTTATGCACTTCTTTTATTTCTGCTTCCCTTTTTGCCTTTGCCTCTTCCGTGTGGTAATCGGGGTCCAAGATGGCATCCAAGCTTACATCGAATTTCCCTGAATTTACCTTCTGTCTTAGCGCAAGTCGCTTCACTAAATATGCAATCACTGGCCCACACAATATCGCAGCATCGCCCAGCTGTGGCCATGAATAGAGCGTCTTGCCCACCTCTAAAATAGACTGCTGCATACGCGGGACCACCATATACGGACCCGCAATCTGTGTTGCGAGCTTTGGCAAATCAGTTGGCGTCATTGTTTTGAGCGTTTCCATTGAAATATCTCCTGCGGCGCCATTGAACAATTGCAATGCTGGATCGATATCATATCGCTCCACATCAACGATAACTCCGTCTCCATTGTCCGTTGCCATGATAAGCGGTATTCCCTTCTTTCTTGCCGCCTCACGCAACATAATTTTCATCGGCAAAAAGTCTACTTCTTCGATAACAACGTCGGCTCCGCTTAAGAATGCATCCATATTTTCCGCAGTCACGCCATTATCATATATTTCAACTTCGCCATATGGATTTAATTGAAAAATATGACTTGCCACCAAATGCGCCTTGTTCTTCCCGAGTGTTGAACAATCGTAGCGCAATCGATTCAGGTTTGGCCCAGATACTTCATCCGCATCTGCTATCTTTATTTTTTTTGCACCTCCCATCGTTGCAATAGCAAGTGCCGGATGGCTCCCTACACTCAAGCCCGCGATTGCAACTGTGTAGTTATAGAATTTTTCCTGCTCTTCTTTTGTAATAAGATTTTTGTTACGTGCTGTGCGCAATTCCTGATGCACTTCATCTGGCAAATAATGAATTACATTTTTTGTATACGGGAAATAAAACCACTCCCCATGTTCTTCCATAGACACCCCTGCGAGATATTCTTCTTTAAACGCCGCGCAATCCTCTTTATGTTCAGGAATAAATTTATATTTCGGATTACGCACCTGAAACAACTCATCAAGCAATGCATCGTACGCATCAATAATTTCACGAATTTCTAATCGCTTTTTAAATTCCTCGAGACTGCCTTCGCTCTTATTCCACTGTATTGGTTTTATTTTTGTATCCATTTTTGTTTTGTTCCTGGCTTAAAATGTGTTGGGTGTTCCGCCGGCCACAGCACGATCTTCGGCGTTGCCCGTTCTTTTAGATTTTTTGAAAGCTCATTGAACTCAGCATTCTTTGCTTTTAAAAATTCTGTTATTTCTTTTGTTACTGTTTGCATTAAATCCTCTTCTCCTTCTTTACATACAACCGCTCCATTTTTGTCTACTGTAATTCCCTTCTTGAGCTCAATATTTATTTCTAAATATTGATTTTGCTCGCCATCAAATGAAGTCGCCATGGAAAACTTCCCCGTCACATGATTATTAAGGCAATCTTTTAGTAACGCCTCTCTGATTGTTTCCGGATAAATTTGTAAGCCATACAAGGTGGTCGAAAAATCATTTCGCTCATACACATACACAAACGGAAGTTTTTGTGTTGAACCTATTTTTGCTTTTTTCACCTCTTTCCCCCAATCAATACCCTCCTTCTCCACGCGCCCTACTAATGCATCGTATCCTGCCACACCTCCATTATCTCCAATGGCGTATCGGATTAATGGAATAGCACTATCTCCCGTAAGGACTACTTCTCCTTTTGGAGCCTCGAACAGTATCTGCAATGGATTATATTGCACTAATGTTGGCGTTTTTTTAATTTCTGAAAAAATATTCTCAAAAAGCTCTCTTTTCCTCATGGCTAATCTTCGCATAAGAATAGCTGTTGGCGTTTCAAATGCCATTGCGCCGATGTCTGCTGAACCATAAATACTCATAACATCATGGAACAAATTTTTAATGCCTGTTTTTTCTATAAGATAGTCCCTGAAGTTTTCCGTATATGCTTCCGCCGCAGTCACGAGTCGCATATTCAGCTTTTTAAAATCAATCCCCTGCGCAATCCCTTCATCAATAATGTCTTTTACCATCGGTGGATATCCCGCCAAAATTACTTGCCCATAGTTTGGAGCAATCTTTTCAAGCGCATTGAGCACTTCTTTTTTATTTAGCCCCGGAGTGATTATTGAAACTGGGTACCCTGCACGTTGTGCGGCGATTTCAAACGCTTTATACGTTATTAACCCTCCAATCCAAATACCCATCCCAAAAGCAACAATGACTAGCGTCGGTTTTTTAGTATTATAAGTATTGTTAAGTAAAAAAAACTCGTGAATAATTGCGGCATTTTTATCTACTCCTTCCGTCCGAGGAAAATAAAACGGCTCTCCCGTAGAACCGGAAGTAGCCGTAAACACAAGTGGTTTATTCAAATTTCCATCCCAGCAAAGCTGTTCCAACGGATATTTTTTTAAGTAATCCTTTTTACTTGTTAGTGGAACCGATTGAAAATCTTCCCACGTTGTTATCTTCGTGTGATTAATCTTGTTCTTCTTAAGAAAATCTTTGTATGCCGGAACACGAACCGCAGCATCGTGAAATAGCGCGAGTGCGCGCGCTTGCCCTTCCTTTTCCCACCACTTACTGTCTTTTTCAGAAAAGAATTTTATTATCTGCTCTGCCGAATAGTCTTTTTTCGCTGTCATATTGCCCCCATTATAGACGATTATAGACTTTATACAAAACGGAGGGCGCATATGCGCCCTCCGTAATATACTCCTTATTCACTCATCAACGTTTCTCGTATTTTTTTAACGACTAGGTCAAGGTCAGTCCCCTTTTCCATAAAATCTATCGCCCCTAAATCTTTTGCAACGGCGTCACGATTTTTAAATATCGGCCATGGGTTACTCATGCTTGTAAAGAAAATGACTTTCACTTTCTTTGTGTCTGGAAGATCACGCAATTCGATCAAATATTCCGTACCATTCATTTCTGGCATGTTGATGTCGAGTAATATTAAATCGGGCTTAAATTCCTTTACAGTCTCTAACGCCACGTCAGGATTACTGACTGTTTTAATATCAAACCCTTCTGTCTGCAATTTCATCGAAATAATCGATGCTAAGTCAACATCATCATCAACCATTAGAATCCTTGGTACGGTACTCATGCTTTTATTATATCATATTATTGAATAATGCGAGGCGCTCCTTCACTACTTCCCTCACTTCACTCACGGAATCGAGCAGTAGCTTATATGGCGTCACCTCGTCCGGCTTTTCTACGAGTGCTTTTTCCATACCTTTACGCCATGCCAACCGAATCTCCGTATTAATATGCACAATTGCAATACCGTTTTGTATCGCGGCCGTAAAATCTACGTCCTTAATGCCCGAGCCACCGTGTAATACCATTGGAACTCCAGTTGCATCTCGCAACAACGCAATGCGTTCAATGTCGAGATCTGGATTTGGTGCATTCTTGAACATACCGTGTAAATTTCCTACAGCCGGTGCAAGTAAATCAACCCCTGTTTCTTTTACGAATCGCGCTGCTATTTCAGGGCTCGTCAAATCTTCTTTGTTTACCGCTGCTCCCTCAGGAACTTCGCTCATGATTGTAGAGCTGCTCCCAATGTACCCAAGCTCTGCCTCTATGAGCACCTCTGGGCGCGTTTTCCTTACCCATGCGACTACTTCTTTTGTTTTCTCAATATTTTCTTCCAACGAAAGCTTACCTGCATCAAACAATACTGCGTCGAATCCTGCTAAGACCGCTTCCTGTATTTTTTCAAATGAATGCGTGTGGTCGGCATTTAAAAAAATCGGATAATCGTATTGTTCGCGCAAGTTCTTAACCAAGTCGGCTGCATTTTTGGTGCCCACTGCTTCGCGCTCCCCTTCGGAGAGTCCGATGATGACGGGAAGATCCAACTCCTTTGCCGCCTCAAAAATACCCTTCAACCCCGCAATGTCGGAAATATTAAAGTGGCCAATCGCCACCTTTCGCTCTTTTGCATCTTCTATGTATTCACGCAATGTTTTCATGATGTATAGTATACCAGAAAGAGGCACAACGCGCCTCTTTCTGTCTTTATCTTATTGAGCCTTCCACATCCAAGTCTGATTATAATACGACCCCGCATATCCACCAAATATGTAGAACCCGTCAATCAAATCCCTCCAACCCAACCCAGACTGATACGTTCCCCCTGGTAGCATAGGGAACATACCCGTCGTCGTTATTTGCGTCCACGCGTTTGTCGCCGGTGCATATTGCCAAACCTCTGCGTTGTATGAAATTCCAGAAAGCATCCCTCCGTAAAAATATGCGGCGTCTCTCGATGCATTCCAAGCACTTTTCGCCCCCACACGCCCCGCCGGTTTCGTGCCTGTTGGCCCAAGATTAATCCATGCATTAGTTGCTACGTCATATGCCCATAGGTCGTTCATATATCCCGTACACGGAGTTTCTCCGCTCCCTCCAAAAATATACAAGCGACTTCGTACTGGGTCCCATACCGCGTCGTGATTGTTTCGTGCACACGGAGGCGTTCCCGATGGTACTAACTTTGTCCAGCTGTTTGGACCTGCATTGTATGTCCAAAGATCTCCTAGGTACTGCGTTGTTGTTGAGGAACCTCCATAAATATACAGTTTATCTTGGGCATCATCCCATACCGCCGAGTGGTTCGTTCTTACGTATGGCGCTGTTCCAGATGGCAATAGCTGCGTCCATACGCCTCCCGTATATCGCCATAGGTCGTTTTTGTAAGTTAAACTCCCCTCGCTGGCATATCCACCAAATATGAACATTCGACTACCAGTCGGATCCCATGCAGCGGCATGTCCGTAACGACCCGATAGTGGAGTTGTGGTCGCCGACCATGCATTGGTCGTCGGGCTGTACACCTGCATATCATTCGCAATATAACCGGTAGACGTATACCCGCCAAACACTCTCAATACATCTTGGTTCGTGTCCCAAACGGCTGTGTGCGAAGATCGGGCTGCTGGAATACTCCCCCCGGGGAGCAATCGTGCCCAACGATTTGTTGTAAACGACTGCACGACTCCATATCCTAGCCCTCCTCCATTTTGACCAATACCACAATAGTAGTAAGTCGTATTTGCAGACAACCCTGTGATATCCTGTGTGTAGGCACTTGCAGCAGATCCGCTTCCTTTCGCTTGTGCTATTGTCGATGTTCCGAATGTATTATTACAACTTCCTGGATTCGTTGTTGCATAACGGAACCATGCGTTTGTTGCGCTGCCATTTGGATTTACTGTTCCATTTAATCTTGTCGTGGTTTGTGTCATTAAAGTCGCTGCATTTGTTACCATCGTTGGCGGCATTGCAAGCGCAATCGGATTTGGAGCTTTTCCTATTTCATACAACATATTATCAATTCCTCCGTCTTTTGCGCCGATACTGTCAATATTTTTTTGCGATTCCAACTTTGCGGTTAATCCCCCTTGCGGAATATAGGTATAAAAATAACGATCCGCCGTTTCGTTCTTCGGATCCATAGGGAGTTTTGTTAACGGAGATTTTACAGGAAGTGAATCGAAGTTAATAGGGAGCCAACCAGTTCCATTGATCTTTGTAACATTTGCAGTGGAAACACACTGATACTGCCACCCAGACGGAAGCGCCGGCATACCCGCGACTCCTCCACACGTAGATGTCGCATTCCCAACAAGCGTCGCATCTGGTAAAGAAACATAGACTGTGTTCGTTGACGTACCTAATGAAATATTCGGGCTGCTAATTCTTGCCGTTTCTATTGCCCCTTGGATTGCTTCCAGATCTCCGATGCGTTTCGTGTCTCGCGATTGTCGATTATATTCAAGCGGATTAAACACAACTACACTTGTCGTTGCTAAAATTGTTAAGATTCCCATAACTATAAGAAGTTCGACAAGCGTAAATCCTCTTGGCAAGCTCAAAGCAAGGTTTTTCTTTTTTACAAACTGTTCCATAATGCATTTATTGTACCATAAAAAATACCGCATATGCGGTATTTTTTATTATTACGAATGCAAGATAACCATTACATCCCCATCAACAACAACGTAATCCTTGCCCTCGGTGCGAATCCATCCTTTTTGTTTTGCTTCTTTCCATCCCCCTGCTTCAAGCAACTTTCCTGTTTCAATTACTTCAGCTCGAATGAATTTCTTTTCAAAATCGCTATGAATTTCTCCTGCCGCTTCTGGTGCTTTCGCTCCCTTGCGGGTTGTCCATGCGCGTGTTTCTTCTTCTCCGGTAGTGAAGTAACTGATCAAGCCAAGTATTTCGTAGGCTTTTGTAATTAAATCGTTTACATCAAGCGTATCGTGCAAATCGTAGATAACATAATCAGCTCCCGATTCTTTTATTTTTGTTTTCAACTCTTCGCTTACGTGTTCAGGCGCTCCGTTGAGCAAATAAATCATCTTCTTTGCGGTCAACAATGTCATTTCCTTTACCGCTGGCTCGGCGAGTGTTTTTTCGTCCAAGCTGTTTGCCAACTTGCCCTCGTCTAGCACTATGCGAAGCTTTTTCACAATCGCCAAATCATCGACTTTACTTTTATCAGACCGCGCTTCACTCTCTAGTCTATTAATACGCTTATCTACCGTATCTAGATCTTTTAAGATGAGCTCCGTATTAATGATGTCCATATCACGAATCGGATCAACTCCCTGCTCAACGTGGATAATCTCGGTCGATGGAAAACAACGCAATACTTCTACAATTGCGTTCGTTTCTCGAATATGGGTTAGAAATTGGTTTCCCAACCCTTCTCCCGCGGATGCCCCTTTTACTAATCCAGCGATATCATAAAACTCGACTACCGCAGGAATAAGCTTTTTAGATCCGGTTAAGTTGGATAGCTGTTGCAAGCGCTCATCGGGTACTGGTACGACGCCTACGTTTGGGTCGATGGTTGCGAATGGATAGTTCGCAATCGTTATATTTAAATCAGTCAATAATTTAAAGAGGGTTGATTTGCCTACGTTTGGCAACCCCACAATGCCCATAGATAGTTTCATAATCTCTACTGTAGCAGATTTTTGTAATGTGTAAAGAAAAGGGGCGCTTTGCGCGCTCCTTTTCTTATTGCCCCATTGTTCCGGCTACTTCCTCGATGGTGAGATATACGCCATCATCTTCATATTTTCCGATATCGATCACTGCTTTTGTATCAATAATATCGCTTATTACGCTAGCCAACTCTTTTGCTCGCTTACCGTATTCGACGCTATCCTTATCGGTTCGTTTTGCAAAAACTCTTATATAACCATCAAGCTGATCCATTATTTCTTGCAGAAATACCACTTGTGCTGGATGATTCGCAATGATTTCGAGCCTTTCTTTTAACTTCTTCTTTATCTGCTCAGTCTTGTCTTTAATTTCTCGCAATTGTATTACCTCGCCAAAGAGATTGATCAATTCTTCTGCATTTTTCCCTTCAACGCCCACAACAACTGGTAATACCATAGTGAGACTTTTCTTTGATCCATCTACCGCCGACTGAAAATATTTTACTCGAGGCTTTTTTGGCCCAAGCACTTTTTCAACGTTCCGCTTTATTTTTCGTTGTATTGATGAAAAATCAGGACGCATGGAAGCGTCGATTGCAAGTGCTACGCTATGTGCCTGCTCTCCTTCCTCTTGCACTATCTCAAGCACCTCGTCGATTCCACTGTAGTCATCGTATTTCCCTGTGCGAGACGCAAATACATTTGGACCGAACCAGTTATGCAGTTCTGCGCCCTCAACTATAATAACTTCAAGTGCTTCACTCCTCTTTCTCCCCTCCTTCACTCGTTTTATTTCGCTCGGGGTGAGGTGATCAATGTTTTCGTCAAATTTTCCTTCAAGTATCTTAACTACTTCAAGATCACGGCTGATTATCGTTTCATTATATAACTCCCCGAAGTCGTTTTCGTCGGGACGCACTTGTGAAGCCGAACGCAATACGCGTTCAACATGCGCTGCATAATCTACGTGCTCAAAATTTTGATGGCCCCGTTCTCGTGATTCCATAGTGGATTCAAAATTACAATCCCATCTTCTGCTTAATCACTTCACTTACTGTGCGAGAATCTGCGCGGCCTTTAATCTGTGGGTTGATTTCGGCCATAACCTTTCCCATATCTTTCATTTCCTTTGCTTCGGTTTTTGCGATTGCCGCTACGATAATTGCTTCAAGCTCTTCTGCGGAAAGCTCCTCCGGTAAAAATTCTTTGATAATTACTATTTCTGAAAGTTCAGCATCTGCCAACTCCTGTCGTCCGTTTGTGACATACATTTCTGCAGATTCATTACGTCGCTTCACTTCCTTCATGAAGATATCGATTACATCTTCTTCCGAAATTTCGCCTTCGATTCCTTTTCCGCGGTTTTCAATCTCCCTGTTTTTAATTGCAGTCATGATCATGCGCAATACTCCTGTGCGCTCTGATGTCCCCGCTTTCATTGATTCCTTTATTTTTTCGTTGAGTTGTTCTTTTATTGTCATAGATTCATCGCCTTAGGCGTATTAATTAGATGTTTTCATTATACCAGTAAATAAAATCGACGCCATAGCAGCGTCGATTTTACAAAACTTACGTTTTTATTAGAATGTTCCGAGTTTCTTTGCGGTTTCTATCTCAACGCGCTTTTCGTCGCGGTAGATAGCTCCAACTCTTCGCTTGTTCTTATTGACGGCGCGTGCGCGAGATCGTCGCTTTTTCGCTTCCTTCAAGACACCGCTTTGCTGCATCTTTTTTGAAAAGCGGTAAAGGAACGAACTTACCGACTCACCTTCTCGACGTTTTAACTCCATTTGGATTGAATAATTTATTGATTACGTTAATTTTGGGCATTAAGGATCTTTTCCTTAATACTCTGTAGCGATTCCTTCGGAGGATTTCCGACAACGCTATGGAGCGATCCACCACCGTCATTGTGCCAGCGAGGCATAATATGGATGTGCAGGTGGTCAATTGCTTGCCCAGCCACTTTACCATGGTTGATACCGATTGTAAAGCCATCCGGAGATAACGCCTCCTGTAAAATAGCGGTCATTTTCCTTACTGCTGCGAATACGGGGGCTATTTCTGCCTCAGGCAGGTCTAAAATCGTTTCTACATGCACTTTAGGAATAATCATCGTATGCCCCGCTGTACGAGGAAATATGTCGAGAATCCCAACCACATGGTCGTCTTCATACACGATTTCCGCTTCACGTTCTTTATTTGCAATGTTACAAAATAGGCAGTCCATATTGGGGGGGGTAGGAAGTATATAGTATACGGTATTAGGTATAATTATTTAGATACATAATCTTCCTTTCTTATACGCACTACCCTATACCTTATACTCACTTCCTTATTTTAGTCGTTTCTTTACTTCTTCGACAATTCTTGTAAGTGGTACGTTTTCTTGCGTACCGATTTCCATGTCTCTAATTATTATACTTTCCTCAAATACCTCCTTTTGCCCAAGAATGAGCGCGAGGTGTGCCTGATCTTTGTCTGCTACCCGTAGCTGTGATTTTAGCGAATCTTTTCCAAACGATTCATTCACGCGCATCCCTGCTTTACGGAATTCTTCGATCAAAGACAATCCCCGCTTTTTAGCCTCATCCCCCATATGGACGAGAAAAACTTTAGAGGCTCCTTTTGCGGCGACCGGCCTTCCACTTGCTTTTAATACCTCTATCACCCGCTCCACGCCAAGCGCGCTTCCTACTGCAGATAGCTTTCCAAGCTTCAACGTTTCTGAAAGATAATCGTATCTCCCCCCTCCTCCTATAGCGTAGTCGAAACCTTCTGCGAAGAATTCGAATACCGTTCTATTGTAGTAGTCGAGTCCACGCACCAAATATGAATCAATGTGATAAGGAATTTTTACCTCATCGAGATATTCCAATACTTTTTTGAAATGCGTTTTGCACTCGGTATCAAGATAATCAAGAATAATCGGAGCGTCAGCTTTTATTAACTGACATTTTTCATCTTTACAATCAAGCACTCGTAACGGATTATTTGCTATGCGTATCTTACACTCTTTGCAGGTCTTCTGCGCATTCTTTTTATAGTGTGCTTCCAGTTTTTTAATATACGCAGCTCGGCACTTATGGCATCCGATACTATTAATATGCACGGTGACGCCTTTGAGCTTCAACTCTTCGATAAGTCGATATGCGCCTAGAATTGCTTGTGTATCGTAAATGGGATCACTTTCTGCGCCTAATATTTCAAATCCAATCTGATGAAACTGTCGAAATCGTCCTGCCTGCGGTTGTTCGTAGCGAAACACCGGTCCTTCATAATACAGCTTTACCGGCTGCCCATATTGACTTAGACCGTGCTGATAATACGCACGCATAATCGCAGTAGTAAACTCGGGGCGCAATACGAGCTTATCACCACCCTTTGTCTTTACGACAAACATTTCCTTTTCTACCACGTCCGTTCCCTCCCCTAATCCGCGCTCAAATATATCGGCGCTTTCTAATATTGGCGTATCGATGCGCAAAAAATTATAAAATTCCCCAATATGACGCGTAGCCAATCGCACTTTTTCCCATAGTGGCTGATCTTCCGGTAAGGTATCGTGCATTCCCTTTACCGACTGGTATGCCATCTTTTTCCCCCTCACTTTCTTTTCGCTTTTTTGAGCAGTCTCTTTTTCTGCCATATGTGTATCACTCCTCCGCTTAATACGAAGGTTTTTCAAATGCCATTACTTTATTTAACGGCCATAATCGTACCCATACTGAACCTATTATTTCGTCTCGTTTTAATGCTCCCCACTGTCGCGAATCAAAGCTTGCATCACGGTTATCTCCCATTACAAAATACTCGCCTGTTGCTAATGTTATGTCTTTTTCTCCTACGGTTCGTAAATCACGCGGAAGATATCCTTCGGTGATTAATTTCCCTTCTGCATTTTCTTCACTATATACATACAGTTCACCATCAGTAACTACAATACGCTCCCCTGGCAGCCCCATAACGCGCTTAATGAAAAAAGTTTTTTCATCTCCTGGATAGCGGAACACAACCACCTCTCCTCGTTCTGGTTCTCTAAATCTATAAGAGAGTTCGTTTATTAATATGTAATCACCTCCATGGAAGTTTGGTTCCATGCTCGCTCCGCTTACCAAAAATGGTTGCACTAAGAACGTGCGGACGCCGAAGACGACCAACACTGCAACTAATACTATCTCTATAATTTCACGAAGTGCGTAAAGGAATGATTTCATCTCATTTGATAATTTGTTAACTTCATTTTAGTATAAACGTAGGCAATGTCAAACAAGACATTTTTCGAGTATTATGGAGTAAACGCGACATGAAAAAACCAATCACCTTCAACGACATCGATATCGTCATCGCACTCGGCAATCCAGGCGCTGAATACGTAAATACCTACCATAATGCAGGCGCTCTTTTTGTGCACTTCATCAAAGAGTCCTCTTTTGCCACTCCCCTTGCTATTGAATCCCTTGGCGTATTTATGAATACGTCTGGGCCGGCAGCACAGAAACAACTCAAAAAAAATGGTGTCTCCCCTGAACGTATGCTACTTATACATGACGATGTTGATATTCCTCTTGGGGAATACAAACTTTCTTTTGGTGGTGGAGCCGCAGGACATCACGGCGTAGAATCGGTTATTGACTCTTTAGGCACTAAAGACTTTTGGCGACTGCGCATTGGTATTGCAAAAACATTCGCGACACCCGAAGGAGCAGTTATTAAAAAGAAGGCAATGGATTATGTACTGAAACCCATTTCCACAAAAGATCTCGAGCTCATGCATACTGCATTTGAACAAGCTAGTGAAGCATTAATTGGGTAATAATATCAAAAAATCGCCTCACGGCGATTTTTTGATTTAATCAATTTGCAATTTAGTTCTTGCAGCTAATTGTCCGCATGCTCCATCGATATCCTGTCCAAAGGTGTAGCGTTGCACAACGGTAATATGTCCATCTTCGAGTATTTGTTTAAACTCCTCGATACGCTCTCTCGTTGAAGGCGCGAACATTTCAGTTTGGTTGTAATTGATAAGATTTACATATCCTAACCAACCTGATAATAATTTTACCAACTCATGCGCCAGCTCTGGCGTATCGGTAACATCTTTTATCATGATGTATTCAAACATGATTTTTCGATGCGTTATATCCACATACTCCCTCAGCGCATCCATAACTTCCTCTAGCGAATGACGCCTGCTTACAGGCATTATTTTACAGCGCAATTCATTGTTTGGTGCATGCAGCGAAAGTGCTAGATTAACTTCGAGTCCTTCGCGTGCAAACTTGCGAATGCCCTCTGGAATCCCTGAGGTTGAAATCGACATACGGCGTGCGCCTAAATTAAATCCGTTCGGATTATTTAAGATTCGAATGGCGGCCATTACGTTATCATAATTTACCATCGGCTCCCCCATCCCCATGAACACAATATTCGTAACTCGTTTATTTTCTTTTTTCAGTTGTCGTGCAAAATAAAGTACCTGCTCAACAATTTCGTCGGCAGTTAAGTTACGCTTAAAGCCAAGCTTGCCTGTTGCGCAAAATAAACATCCCATCGGACAACCAACCTGCGAAGAAACACAAACGGTATTGCGATCACCTTTGTGCATCATTAATACGGCTTCTATCTTCAATTCGTCTTCTAGTATAATTAGTGCCTTGCGGCTATCACCGCTCGATATTGTTTCTTCTGCGTGTATATCCAACGGACATGCTTCGGCTAATTGCTTTCGCAAATGTTCCGGTAATGCGATGGCTTCTGACCAGTCGCTAATAAACTCACCGTATATGGCTTTTTCAATCTGCTGCTGCCGATACTTTGGCTGATCTATTAAAATCTCGTTTATTCCTTGAATGTTCATATTATTCTTTTAGTATATACCTCATACTGGTTTTTGGATAAAAAGTCCAGCTGCTATAAAAAAATCCCCCAAGGAACTGGGGGATTTTACTCAATAGGCTTTGGCGCGCCTCTATTAGGCCTACGCCGGCGCCGGCTCGGCGGCGATGCTTTCATTTGTGGCACTCGCGCCGGCGGCAATTCCCGTGGACGACAGCACCTCCTGGGCTGTGGCCGGGGAGAAGCGGTTATCGGCGATGAGGGCGGAGATCGTGCCCGATGACAAAGAGGTCTTGGCGAGACCGAACAAAACGTGTGCGGGGAGGGCGGTCGTTATTCCCCAAAGCTGATCGATGGCCGCGTCGGCATGTCGAGCATAGATGATGTGGTAACTGACCGCAATATCTTTGGAAGTCAGCGCCTCCGTATCACGCCCGACGACCGGGGTGCCTTCCGAAAGGGTTTCCGCCGTTTGGGCCACGCCCGCTTTAAGACCTGCAAGAACTTTTGTTCCGCCGCCGTCGACTGCAAGCGCTGGACCGGCCACTGCCAGTACGAACGCCAGGGCTACCAAGCACAAGAGAATTTTCTTCATCATCACCTCATGTCTTGTTAGGGGGATAAAGTACCTATCAGTAATAGCCGCGCCTTACTAAATTTTAAATTTCTGAGTTAGGCAGTCTCTCCTCTCTCTGTATGTATCGGGTGACCGCTTGAGCAACGGGCCGATTTAATAATGTGCTGCAAATCGCCGAGGCGATACTTAAGTAATAATTATAAAGACATGCATCTATATATGTCAATATAGACACCTTACGTATTTATTTTTCGATTTTTGATTGGATATACGTTCGCATTTCTTCATATTGGCCTACTCCTAATCGAGGAACAAGCACATATGCCATCGCAGATCCATAATCCACTTGTGAGCTTTGCAAGATACCTGTCTTAAAATCAATAACGATTGTGTTGAGCCGCACTCCCCCAAATTGGCGCAGCGTCGGCAACAACTCTTTAAAATCTATATTTGTATTTAAATTACCCAACTCGGGTGTCATTCTAAATAAGAAAGAAGTTTTTTCAATATTGCCCATCGCCTTAAACTTCTTCATAATGGCACGCATCATTTCTTGCTGATTCTTTTCTCTGAAAAAATCCCCTTCCGGCGAATATCTATTTCTTGATAACCAGATGGCCTGCTCTCCATTGATATGATTTTCTCCCGCAGGAATAGTGTATCCACTTACTGCATCCACAACCTTGCTTTGCAACGTTAAATCTATCCCACCCATTTCATCAACAACTTTCTTTAACGTATCCACATTTACCACAACATACTTATCTGTTTTTAATCCGGTCATTTGCGGTAATGCCGCCAGAAGGTCGTTTATTTTCCCTCTTCGCAATGCTTCGTTTGCCTTAAACGACTCCCCTCCAAGGGTTACAAATAAATCACGAGGCAGCGATATCAAATTCACTACGCCGAGCTGTGGGCGATAATCTACTACGATCATACTGTCTGTTAAATCAGGTGCATTACTCCACCCAATTGCCCGCCCTGTTTCTCCAAGCAATAGAAAGCTGATTCTATCTTCGCTTATTGGATTATCGTCGTTATTTGCAAATATGGAAATTTCTTTTTGATAGCTCAACATCAAAACAATCACCACTACAATGGCTGATACGATAAATACTTTTGCGATTGTTTTTACTTTTTGCGGCATGTCAATTTTGTTATCTTTATTTTCCTGTCATTCCGAGCTTGTCGAGGAATCTGTCTTTGGGTTACTTCAGATCCCTCAACTTCGCTCCGCTATGTTCGGGATGACATAACCATCGCTTATTTGTTTAGCGTATAAAAATTCTCAATAAGCTTTGCGACTAATATCGGGCCCGTTCCTCCTGGGGTTGGCGTGTACCATCCTTCTGCGTGCAACTCATCATAATTAAAATCGCCACAGATTTTACCTTCGCCGTTAAACGAATACCCGAAGTCTACTACCACTGCTCCGTGCTTCAACATTTCCGATTGCAGTAAGCCCGCCTTACCAACACCACTTATTACGATGTCTGCTTTTTTTATAATCTCCAAATCACTTCCCCTATCAAGCAGATAAACCTCTTTTACCTTCCTCGCCCCGTGGTCGCTACCGAGCGACTTTACGGGGTTCATTAACCATACGGCAATCGGCTTCCCCACTAATATACCAAGTCCGACAACAGCAACGGTTTTTTCTTGTAAATTTATTTTTTCTCGTTCGAACAACTCTTCACACACAGCAACCGAAGGCGCTACCACGTTGCTTCTATTATTATAAAAAGCTCCGAGTGTTCGTTCGCTCAATACATCAACGTCTTTTTCCGGTGGTATTGTGTTGAGTACATAGTGTGCGTTTATATGCGCAGGCAATGGCAACTGTACAATAACAGCACCAACCCGAGAGAGCTTTACGATTGTGTTAATCTCCTTTCGCAAGGAATCGTTTGTACTTGTTTCTGGGAATCGATAGATGCGAAAATCGACACCCAACTCTTTTGCAGCTTTTTCTTTTTGTTTTACAAAACTCTCACTTGCCGCGTTGTCGCCAACTAAAATAGCCGCGAATATTTTCTGCGGAGCTGTTTCTTTTTTAAGCCGTTCGATTATTTCCTTCGCTATTTCTTTTCCGTCGATTGCTCTCATTATGTTCTATTGTATCAGATTTTCCCTTTCTTTCTATAACGGATGCACGTAGCTTCTGTTTCTTTCGCGATTGACATACTAATCGGAAGTTGGTATTTAATAATCAGCTGTTTTATTTTTTACGGAAGCGGGAGGTCCACATGTTCAGTAAGCTTACAGTAAACTCACACACACCCTGTATCGAGGGGCTGCCGGATGGTTGGCAAACAATTTTCTTGGCTAGTATCGCAGGAATGTTCGGACCATCGGACTTTTTAGCGATCATTTGTCCGAAGGCATCTATCCCTCAAGCGAATTCCCCGAGCGCCATCATCATAGATGCGCACGTGGTATTCTTCAACCGGGACAGGACTGTCTTAGCACTAAAGGCTAAGGCCTGTTCAAAAAATGGCCCCGATACATTTGTCGTATCGTGGGACTGGCAAGGTAATTGCTGGCGCATCCTTAAGCAGGCTGATCGCTACGCCTTCACAGGCATGCTTATCCCCCCGCAACGAGTGTTTAGCTCTTTTTGCTGATACACTCCCGTTATCCCAAAAGCCCGTGCCCTCAAGGCGCACGGGCTTTTTTGTTGACACTTCATTTATATCTTGGTATTAAATAACTAGCTACTCACAATTACGAGATAGGAGGTACTACCGATGTTTGGAAATCTGAGAGTAAGCGCATGCAGGCAATATCTCGCCGCATTACCAGAAGGCTGGACAACAATTTTCCTTGCTGATCTCACGGGCATGTACGGGCAATACAGTTTTTGCGCCGTTATTTGCCCCGATGAACTACTTCCTCGCGAAGGATTATTTTACTCTGAAATTATCGGCGCAAAAATCGTCTTCTTCAAAGCGGGCTTTATTGAACCCACTATTGTTGTCGATGTCGGTGACGGTTACAAAGTCAGCAAGGGCGGCTTCTTTGTAAGCTTTGGATCTATCCATTTCCAAGGCACAATCCACTGCTATGATGGGTCTCACATGATCGATACCCATCCTATCGAAGACTCGCGAATTATTCTTTGCTTGTAGCCTCCTCTCCCGTTATCCCGAAAGCTCCGCACTGTGCGGGGCTTTTTATTTGACACTTCATTTATAAATTGCTATGTAGTAATTAGCTACTCACAACTAAGGAATTGGAGGTATTGCCGTGTTTAAAAATTTGAGAGTCAACCCCGATCAAAAGAAGCTTATTAACTTGCCCGAAGGATGGGTTACTCTTTTTCTGGCAAAGACCGAAGTCATGAGACCATTTCTCTATGCGGCAATTATCGCCCCGCGCGATAAGTGTACCCCTGCAGATCAAGACGACAACTGCCCTCTTGGAGGCGTTGCTTACGCTGTGCAATTTACCGTGGAGAATGTCTGGGCCTACGCAATTCATAACGGATACAAATATGTCCAAGGCGGAGGTACAGTGGTTCTCGACACGCTCCCGCCCGGGAAAAGTATCACATGGACCACTTCGGACGAATGTGGCCGCAATGAGGTCTTCGGCGTTCGCATTCCTCCAGAAGATGTTCTGGTTGCACTTTAACCTCCTGTTTTCTCGTTCTACTTAAAAGCCCGCTTGCGCGGGCTTTTTTTGTTTTACACTCTAGATTCCCGTCTTCGCGGGAATGACAATATAAATTTTACATCTGCTCCAACGTTTTTATACCAAGCAACTCTAAGCCTGTCTTTAGGGTTTGTGCTGCTGCTGCGATAAGCGCAAGGCGCGCGTTGCGTTCGTTCTCTTCTGCTTTTAATACCGGCATTTTTTGATACATAGCATTCGTATCTTTTGCTAATGTATAGAGATAATCCGTAAGGTAGTGTGGAAAATATTGTTTTGTAATACTTTCTATAACTTCTGGAAATTCCTGCAAGCGCATGATTACTTGCAACTCTGTTTCATCTTTTAAATTATCGACATCGCAAGTCGATATATTCTCCGCCTTTCGTAAAATGCTTTTTAATCGTGCATAAGTATATTGCAAATAGGGTCCTGAATTTCCTTCAAAATTCAGCATGCGGTCCCAGTTGAATACAATATCAGATTGCCTATTCTGCGAAAGGTCATTGTATTTTACCGCACCGATACCAACAACTTCAGCAATCTTCTGCCGCTCCTCTTCCGAAAGGTCTGGCTGTTTTTCATCCACTACTTTCTTTGCTCGTGCAATTGCTTCTTCTAGTAATCCAAGTAATGAAACTGTTTTCCCTGCGCGTGTTGAAAACTTTTTCATGTCTTCACCAAGCATGAGTCCAAATTTTATATGTGCAAGTTTTTGATCGGTAACGATACCCAGCTTTTTTACTGCACTAAACAACTGCTCAAAATGCATCGCCTGCTCGTTGCCCACGACATAGAGCATGCAATCCGCTTTAAACTCATTGATTCTGTGTTTAATTGTTGCGATGTCTGTTGTCGGATAGAGATACGCACCATCAGACTTACGAATGATCATCGGGGCTTCTATCCCCTCAATAGGGATAACAATTGCGCCCTCACTTTCTATGGCAACATTTTTTTCAAGTGCAACTTTTACAATTCCTTCCAGCTGACTATTGTAATAGCTTTCCCCGAGCGTGTGGTCAAAAGAAACGCCGAGCATGTTGTACATGCGCTTAAACTCTTCAATACTAATCGCATAGAATTTCTTCCATATTGCGAGATTCTCTTCATCCCCGTCTTGCAACTTTTTAACCTCACGCCGTGCAGCCTCTCCAAGCTCGGCTCCGCCGGCCGCAACATCTTTCATGCGCGTGCTATACGCAACATATAAACCAACCAAATAATCAATCGAAATATCCTCGGGCTTTCCGTCTTCTTTATATGCTGCAATCAATACGCCGAACTGCTTACCCCAGTCCCCTAAATGATTGTCCCCAATAGCATTCCAGCCTGCAAACGTAAATATGTTATAGAGTGCTTGTCCTATGACGGTTGAGCGCAAATGTCCTACCCCCATCGGCTTTGCAATATTTGGCCCAGAATAATCGATCACAACTGTTTGCTTCTCTATGGTTGTAGGCTTGCCCCAATTATTTTTTGCTTCATTTATTTCTTTGAAGCTGTTTTGAATCGTTCCTGTGGCTATCCATATGTTCACAAACCCTGGTCGAACTATCTCTATATTTGCAAAAAATCCCTCAGGGGCAACTGTTCGCAGCTTTTCTGCAATCTCTTCGGCAACATCCATCGGGCTCTTTCCGCGTGCTTTTGCCAAGCGCAATGCGATATTGGTCGTAAAATGCCCGAACTGTGCGTGTTCAGGGATAGTTAGCTCTATTGTTTCTGCGTCAGGCACTGCCTTTCGCAAGTATTGTTCTAGCTCATTGCGTATCATTTCTTTAGTAGTGTAGCGGAAACAATGCGTAAATTAAATATTGACAAAAATTATAAACAATGGTATTTACTATTTAGCATCATCACTTTTACGGAGGTAACGCAATGGCGACACCCGACGAGATTAAACTCATTGAGAAGATGGTCCGAGCAAAGGTCGCAATTGAGGGGATAAATACGAAGCACTCCCCCAATTGCATGGTCGACCTCGACCCGGATTACCACGGGCCCTGCACATGTGGGGCTGCCCAAACTCATACCCAGGTGAGCACCGCCCTAAAAGCCCTCTCATTTTAGCAAGCATTCTGGGGGTTGGGCGCTCGCGAGAGCGCCCTTTTTTTTATACGCCATTACCCATATACTCTTTATTATAAGAAGCTGCCCAGGTATGAAGGAATACATGTCCCCTATTGAGAATAAGCGTGCCCATTTTGACTACGAGATTCTCGAGACTTTCGAGTGTGGCATTGAGCTCCTCGGAACTGAGGTGCAAGCGGTCAAACATGGCCGCATGAATCTTTCTAGTACCTACGTCATTATTCGTGGAAACGGTGCTTCCCTTCTTAACTCGGATATTCCGCCCTACCAACCGAAAAATGCACCCGCGGATTACAACCCTACACGCTCTCGCCGCCTCCTCCTTACCCGCAAAGAAATCAAGTATTTAACAGGGAAAATAGACGAACGTGGGTTGACATTAGTGCCCCTTAAAGTATATACTAAGAACCAGCGAATTAAGGTTCTTATCGGTCTCGCAAAGAGTCGAAAAGAGCACGATAAGCGCGAAGCCATTAAAAAACGTGATGATTGGAAGCAAGTCCGCAAGGAGGGCTTCTAATATATTCTGTATGGGGATGGCAGGCTTAGACACTAGATGTTCATTGAAAAACTGCAGACCGGTCGCCACACCGCAACTTGGCAAAAACCAATAACTGCCAACAAAACAGCAGTTCCTGCGTTCGCTTTCGCGTAATGCAGTGTCGCCTCACTCGAAGCTTGTAGAGTGAACGCGGCATCAACACTCAAGCTGGCTTAGAACCCGTGCCGTAGGTTTCTCAGCGAGATTCAAATCGGCAAACTCAGAGGCGATTCGTCGGATTTTCTGCTTCTGTTTTACAACAACCCGACTATGTCTGTAGATGTTCTTCAATACTTCTTTTGGACGGGAGTTCAATTCTCCTCATCTCCACATTATTATTCATCCATTAACCAAGCACCGCTTTGGAACAACCCCTTCGACTCAATCATCAAATTAAATCACCGGAATTGCGCGTCGTTGACGAACAAGGAGAATTTCTCGGTATATTCTCTCTAACGGAAGCGCTTCGCATTGCGAGCGAGAAAGAGCTTGACCTTATTGAGATAGCTCCTAACGCAAAACCACCTGTCGCAAAAATCATTGATTACGACAAGTTCCGGTACCAGCGAGAGAAGGAAATGAAGAAGCAGCGCGCCTTGCAAAAGACGAGCGAGCTGAAGCAAATCAGATTCGGCGCTCGCGCGGCCAAAAACGACATGGAAATAAAGATCAAACAGATCGATAAATTCGTGAACGATGGCCACAAGGTAGAGATTATGCTTGTGCTTAAAGGACGTGAGAAGTACAACAGGGAGTGGGCTCAGCAACGGCTGAACGAATTCCTTGGTATGATCACCTTTGAGTACAAAATCATCGTTCCGCCTAAATTTGGCGGCAGAGGGCTTCTGACGCAAATTACCAAGAAGTAAGGGATTGAAAAACGAAATTATATCTGATATAAATACTAAACTAACGTAGCTACGAAAAGCTAACGGCGGCGGGGTGCTCAATGCTGGCCATTGTTCACTGCGTTTATAAATAACACTGGCATGAAAAAGACTATCTCAAAGCGATTGAGAATTACCCCAACCGGTAAAGTTCTCCACAGAGCAATGGGCCTCGGACACAACCGATCGCGCAAAAGCTCAAACCAAATGCGCCGCAAGGCAAATATGCGAATCCTCGGAGGCGCAGCATCATTGATCAAACAAAATATGTAATTCTATATGTTTCACAAAGGTAGCGCCCGGTAGCTCTCCCCTAGCGAAACATATATACCATTCAGAAACATGACACGAGTAAAACGAGGCGTTACCGCCCACAAAAAACGAGAAAAGCTGCTTACCTATGTGAAGGGATTCAAATGGGGACGCAAGACCAAAGAACGTGCAGCTAAGGAAGCTTTGCTTCACGCTTGGAGTCACGCTTTCCAAGGACGCAAGCAGAAAAAGCGAGATTACCGAGCCCTTTGGGTTGTTCAGATCAACGCAGCTGTTCGCGCATTAGGAACTACCTATGGCAAGTTCATTGATGGTCTTAACAAGGCAAACATCCAGTTGGATCGAAAGGTTCTCTCGGAAATTGCAAAGACCGCACCGAATACATTTGCACAGATTGTAAACAAAGCAAAATAAGTATAAAAACCGCCGAAAGGCGGTTTTTTAGCCCTATCCTAAATACAAAAAAGGGCCGTCGTATGACGGCCCTTGTTTTCCTTACTGCTAGGTTTCTAGAAGATCGAACTTCTCGAGATACTCAGTCGCAACCTTCAGCGCATCCCAACGATGATAGATAGAAAAGAACATCGGGTCATTTTCATATCCACCGAGGAACACTTCGATCCCTCTCCCCTCCTCTTCCTCTGGTCGCACGGACATTAATAATACCGGCCGCCCATGTACGCCAGAAAGCACAGTATCGGGACCTAAGTCATCTTTGCTATAGGCGATAATTGAATCCTCTATTCTTTGGACGGTCACGGCCTGTACGTCTTCGGCTACGACACTGGCACGGCGCTTGGTTCGCTCGAAATTTTCTGCAGCGACGTGTGTGAGCATACTATGCGCAATAGGTAAAAACTCATCCCGCAGTGCCTCTCGCCGTTGAAATTCCACCTCCTTCGCTTCGGCAGCGCGATTCTTCAACGGCTTTTTACTGCCCTTAAGATTAGCCCTGACGGCTATGGCAATTCCGACAGCCATCGACACTGCAAACATCGCATAGAAGATGATTATCGAATACTCCTGTATGAATCCAATCCCCATGCCAATTCCTGCCAGTATGCCACTCCCGCTGAACAATATAACGAGACCGATAATTCTCCACGTTTTCACTTCAGCACTCTTCATCGCTATCTCCTTCGCTTGATAAAATAAACAGCTACTTATGTAATAATTTATTTTACCCGTCATGTCAACTTTTTTCGTAAAAAAGGCCGCCTTCGAGAGGCGGCCTACTCCTGTTCGCTTAGGAGGGTTCGGGGAAAAGGCGGAAGAAGTGCACGTGGTGAACACCCTCCATAATTGCCAAATGGTATTGGCTGCCATTAAAATATTCCGACGGGACAGTGTATGAGGCAGTATTCACCTCGATTTCTATCTGCCCGTCTTTTTCCCGTACAGCAAATTGCAGGACGTAATGCCCTCGCCCGCCCACAGCAAGAGCGAGTGAACTTCTCCCGTCTTCCATGTAGGCGAAGATGGAGTCGCCGACTTGCTTAACACGAATCCGGCTTACTCCATCAGCCGCTTCGCCGCTTGAGAGTTTGTTCGCGGAGATATTTTGTTTCGCCTCAGCAACAAGCGCCCCTAAGGCAATCCCCAAGATACATTCCTTGAGTGCCTCCGCCTGCTGGCGCCGGTCTTCCTCTCTGCGAAAGCGAAGGTCTCCCTCTCTGCGTTTTTTAACCCCTCGCATTAGTCCGGTGATAATCACGGCAATCGCTGCGCCGATTATCGCAGTTAACAGATATCCATCTGCAAATGCGCCCACCAGGATGATAGCGATCACCACCATAAGCGCTACTGCGCTCAGCCGCACATTCCTTTTGCTTTCCATTCTCGTTTCTCCTTCTCTTCCTCTATTTATTAATACCAAACAGCTGATTATTTTATACACTATTGTATATAAAATGTCAAGCCAACAAAAACCGGCACATTATATGCCGGTTTGTTGCGATGCAGGGCGTGTTGGTTGCGGTTGTCGATGATTTGGTTGTGGTCTTCGTTGTTGTGTCCCTGGTTGCCCTCTAAATGGCTGCGGACGTCGCTGAAAGGGGCTTCGCTGCCCATGCTGGGGTTGTTGTGGTCGCGGTGTTTGTACTTGTCCTGCCGGCCTTTCTGCGGCGCTCTGCGGCCTTACTTGTCCAAGCGGAGCTCGCTCTGGCTGTCGCATTGGAGGGCGTTGCGGACGAGGACGTCGCACGGCAACACCAGTTTTAATTCCCTCTAAATTGCGCAAGAAATTATGCGCCTGCTTTAGTACGCGTTGGCTATCTTCCTTCACGAGGACTTTCAATGCTTCTTTGTAGGTAAACCATCCGTATCCTTCATGCTTCTCCCCTTCTGCATCGGTTTGCTCCGGTAACTTTATACGTTGCTGAGTTGTTTCAGCAAGATAAAAAACGATCGTTTTATAGATCTTTTCCTTATTCCTCCAGAATGTGAAGTTCTCCGACGTTTTGAAGCTTTCATCAAATCGAAGATCATTTCGCGTAAGGCCCGTTTCTTCCCTTACTTCTCGAACCGCTGTTTGGAAGCTTTTTTCTTCGCTTTCAATTTTCCCTTTTGGGAAATTCCAATAGTTGTGTCCGTGATATAAAATTAGAAAACGAGGGCCCTCCGCAGTTTTTCGGTATGCTATGATACCCGCGGAAATTTCTCGCATATTGGTTGTACTATAACACAGTTGTCTGCGATATACAAACATGGCGAGCTCGATAGACAGGAAGCTTTTTAGCTTATTAGCGAATACTGGATTCCCGCCTCCGCGGGAATGACAATTCAGGAATATGGGTTTTCCAATATAAACAAAAACACCGGCTAAGGCCGGTGTTTTTGAGCGATTAAACTGTATCAATAAGTTCGTAAAGAACCTACTGACTTTATTTCATTTTGATCTCGATATCTACCCCAGAAGGGAGATTGAGAGAGCTCAACGACTCGATGATCTTCTGACTCGGGTTAACGATGTCAATGATTCGGTTGTGAACTCGCAATTCGAACTGCTCACGCGCAGTCTTATGGACGAATGTTGAACGGTTTACCGTGTACCGCTTAAACTCAGTCGGCAACGGAATTGGTCCAACGATTTCTGCCCCGTTTCGAACCGCCGTATCAACGATCTGCTTGATCGAGTTATCGATAAGCTTGTGATCGTACGATCGTACGCGTAATCGCAATTTAGATTGTGCTTCTTCTTTCTTGGCCATTGTCAAAATACTTTATATGAATAATCGCTTTTTGTTTTTCTAGACAGAACTTGCACATTCGAATGGAGTGCGAGGCACGGGAGAATCGACGAGGAAGCTGTACAGAAGTACTGCGACCGAATCGATTGGGCCCCGTAACGAAGCAATCCACCGAATGTGCGTGTTCTATTTTATTTGATGATCTTGGTTACAACACCCGCTCCAACCGTTCGTCCACCCTCTCGGATAGCAAAACGTGTCTGGTCTTCCAATGCTACAGGGGCAATGAGCTTGACTATGAAGGTAACTGTGTCACCTGGCATAACCATTTCCATTCCAGCCGGAAGCTCTACTTCTCCGGTCACGTCAGTGGTGCGGATATAGAACTGTGGCTTATAGCCCTTGAAGAATGGGGTGTGTCGTCCTCCTTCTTCCTTGGTAAGGATAAGTACTTCTGCTTCAAACTCAGTATGCGGTGTTACGCTTCCTGGCTTTGCAAGCACCTGTCCTCGCTCTACGTCTTCCTTCTTCAAACCACGCAAGAGCAAACCAACGTTATCTCCTGCCATACCGGAATCCAACAATTTGTTGAACATTTCGATACCAGTAACAACGGTCTTCGCAGTTGGTCGGATACCGACAACTTCGATTTCTTCGTTTACCTTGAGTACTCCGCGCTCGATGCGTCCGGTTACAACAGTTCCACGACCTTCGATTGAGAAGATGTCTTCAACTGGCATAAGGAACGGCTTATCGGTTGCGCGAACTGGCTCTGGGATGTATTCGTCACATGCCTTTACCAATTCAAGAATTGGGAGCAATGCTGGATCTTCAGCAGAGGTTGCTTCTCCTGCCTTCAATGCAGAACCACGAATAATCGGGGTCTCATCTCCAGGGAAACCGTACTTCTTGAGCAATTCTCGAACTTCAGCTTCTACGAGGTCGATCAATTCAGTATCATCAACCATGTCGCACTTGTTCAAGAATACTACGATTGAAGGAACGCCAACCTGACGTGCCAACAATATGTGCTCTCGTGTCTGTGGCATAGGACCATCAGTTGCAGATACTACCAAAATTGCACCGTCCATCTGCGCAGCACCCGTGATCATGTTCTTGATGTAGTCTGCGTGTCCAGGAGCGTCGATGTGTGCATAGTGACGCTTTTCTGACTCATATTCAGAGTGGTGCAAAGCAATCGTGATTCCACGAGCTTTTTCTTCTGGAGCATTGTCGATCTGGTCGACGTTCTCTCGCTTCTTTGTCAAACCCTTGAGGAACAAGGCGTTTGTGATAGCTGCAGTCAATGTGGTCTTACCGTGGTCAACGTGACCGATAGTTCCGATATTGACGTGAGGCTTGGTTCGTTCAAATTTTTCGTTTGCCATACGTGTGTATAAGTTTTGAATATGAACGATAGAGCATGAGGCATTTGTTTAAAATGGCCCAAACTCCATATTTCATATTCGATTTTTTTATTAATCGACTTGTTAAATATATAGTATTTTCAGCTTGTTCGTCAACCTGCTTTCGCTAAAGCTATAGCAGGCGTCAGGAAACGAATTCGATGGTTGCCATCGCTGATCCGTCTCGCATACGCGCTTCCGCCGCTTTCACTACGCGAAGATATCCTCCTGGTCGCGTCTTAAATTTAGGCGCAACTTCGTAGAACATCTTTTCTGCAGCTTTCTTTGGAAGTCTTGCAATGAGCAAGCGTAAGCTTGCTGTATCCTGATTCTTTGCGAGGGTTACCATCTTCTCTACTTCCGGCTTAAGCTCTTTTGCTTTTGCCTCGGTAGTGGTAATGGACTCCGTCAAGATCAAGTTGTTCGCAAGGGTCTTCATGAGTGCCGAGCGCTGCCCCGTCTTCCTATGGAATTTTCTTCCTTTACTAAGGTGTTTCATACGTTTGAATTATTTCTTTGCTTTCTTTTTTGGCGCTGGAGCTTCTTCCTCAGAAGATTCTTCTTCTACGGCTACTTCCATTTCAGCAACTTTGGCAAAGTGATCCTTAAGGATGTTCGCTGCCTTGTGTACTGCAACGGAAGGCTTGATGCTTCCATCTGTTTCAACGGTGAGCTTTACCCGATTGAAGTCGGTTCGCTCTCCAATGCGCATATTCTCAACTACGAAATTTACGTTCGTAACTGGGGTGAATATTGCATCGATGGCGATAACACCAACCGGCAATTTTTCAACCTTGCGAGCCTCGACCGGTACATATCCCAATCCCTTCTCAACGGTGATTTCTATTGAAAGCTCCGTTTTCTTGTCGGTGATGGTTGCGATATGTGCCTCTGGGTTGATGACATCTACCTGTGCGTTTGTTTTGATATCCCCTGCAGTTACTTCTTTCTCTCCTTTTACGTCGAGGGTGAGTAACTGTGGTTCATCGGTGTGCAATGCGAAGCGTACATTCTTCATGTTAAGCGCGAGCTCAACGATGTCCTCCATAACGCCATCGATTGTTGTAAATTCGTGCTTTACGTTCTTGATCTTTATCTGTGTTACACACGCACCTGGAAGCGATGACAGCAACACGCGGCGCAATGAGTTTCCAACGGTTAGACCATAGCCCGAGTACAACCCTTCGATTTCGAACACACCTTCTGTATCAGTTTCCGATATCGTATTGATTTTTACTGACTCGCTTAATCGTGTATATTCCATAGAAAAGAAAAATGATTATTTTGAGTAGAAGTCAACGACCAAGTTAATATCAAAAGGAATTTCAACGTCGAATGGAAGAGATTTTACCTTTCCTTCGAGCTTCTCCCTGTCGAGCTGAAGCCAAACTGGAGTGTCATATTTCTTAAGATTTTCTGCAAGATCTTTAAACAACGGTGAAGTCTTTGACTTTTCCCGTACCGCAATCACCTCCCCCGCTTTTACCTGAAAAGACGGGATAGTTACGCGTCGTCCATTTACCAAGATGTGACCATGGCTTACGTACTGTCTTGCGGTAATGCGCGATGGAGCAAGCCCCATGCGAAATACTACGTTATCAAGTCGTCGCTCAAGGAGATTTACGATTGTTGTCGTAATAGCTTCCTTTTTATGCAACGCTTCGGTGAAGATGCGTTCCATAGCCTTTTCTCTTAGGCCATAGCTAAACATGATTTTTTGCTTTTCAGCGAGCTGTAGACCGTATTCGGATAGCTGCTTTCTGCGGGATTTCCCGTGCACACCCGGACGATATGGTCGTCGGATCAATGCGCACTTTTCGGAGTTGCATCGCTCTGCCTTGAGGAAGAGGTGCACTCCTAGTGCCCGTTCTTTTTTTTCTTTTGGACCCATCATAAGTTCTTTAAAAGTAAAATGTTATATGCTAAATGCGAGTGATTAGATTCTGCGCGGTTTCTTTGGACGAGGTCCGTTGTGCGGAATCGGTGTTACATCTTTAACAGATGTAATGTTGAACCCTTGTGTTGCGAATGATCGAATTGCGGAATCGCGACCCGAACCAACACCCTTTACAACTACTTCGACTTCGGTCAAACCGACTTTCTTCAATTTTTCAACCAACGCTGCAACTGCTTTTGAGGCAGCAAACGGGGTTGCCTTTTTCGGTCCTGCAAAACCAAGGCTTCCGGCAGAGACCCATGCGATAACATCGCCACCTTTATTGGTAACGGTAATCAACGTGTTGTTATACGTAGCATTGATATATACCTTACCTGCTTCGATCTTGCGTGATCCCCCTCCTTTTCCAGAGACCTTGGTCATGGTCTTCTCAAGGGTGTCACTTTCTTTCAACACCTGCGCTTCAGTTTGTTTTATGACTTTTTTCTTACCCATAGTTAGAGGAGTTTAGATTACTTCAATGATGACTTACGCTTTCCACTTGCCGCAGTCTTACGTACGTTTCCTCGTACTGTTCGCGAATTGGTTTTCGTTCGCTGTCCGCGTGTTGGAAGCTTCTTCATGTGCCGAGTTCCTCGGTAACAATTGATTTCCTTCAATCGAGCAACGTTTGTTTTGATTACCTGTCGCAATTCACCTTCGACCTTGCAGTTCTTTTCAACATATTCTTGAATCTTCTTCATCTCTTCTGGCGTCAAATCCTTTGCTTTTTTATCAGCAGGGATTCCTGTTGCAGCCAAAATAGCATCTGAGGAAGTCTTTCCGATGCCGTGAATGTATGTCAACGCATACTCTACCCTCTTATTATCTGGAATGTTTACACCGACTAATCGCATGGTATTGAATAATTATTATCCTTGGCGCTGTTTATGCTTTGGATTTTTCTTGCAGATGATAAATACGCGGCCTTGTCGGCGTACGGATTTACAATCTTTACAAATTTTTTTAACTGAAGCTCGAACCTTCATCTTTTTATGTATTGGTTAAATAGTAAATTCCTCACAATCTCCTCACGATTCTCCCTCGCGCGCCGTCTTCGCTCAATTCGAGCGTCACCGTGTCGCCAGGCAGTATCTTGATATAGTGCATCCGCATCTTCCCCGATAGATACGCAAGGATTTCTTCGCCTTTCTCTAGTTTGACGCGGAAGGTTGTCGCGGGCAGCGATTCAACAACAATCCCTCTCACGAGTAACTTGCCTTGATCCTTTGGTTGTCTCGGTTGCATCCTGGGTCGCATGTAGATATAGATATTAGACTAAAAATGCCGAATAGTCAACCCATCTCTATCAAGCGAATTGATATTCGTTTGATATGTAGAGTCAACTGTAATTCACCGCTTTTACGGTTTTTATGTAATACCTACCTTCTCGTGCAGCAACTGTGATGCGGTATGTAGGTATAGTACACTGTATTGAGATAAATACAAGAGGAAAACAGTTTGTATGCTGTCGTTCGTGATCAAAAAATCCGCCATTTGGCGGATTTTTTATTTACTGCAATTCCACTTTTACTCGTTCAATGTCGGTTGGGACTTTTTGCACCCATCCTGGCCACAAGGCGACATCGGCTCGCTCTATACTTGTTGAGCTGAATATATATGCTTTTAGTTCGTCCTGCGTCTTCCCCATAACCGCGCTTTTGAACTCTTCCAGATTAACTGGCTTCCAAAATGTTCCCTTAAAATCAACCGGAAGTGATATAGTCCCCGCTTTTGCATCTATGGCGATATCTCCATAGGAAAGTGTGTGTTCCTTTATCACGTATTCTTCTCCGTTTACCTGTCGTGCTAAAGCGGTCATGAGCTCTAATACATGCTCTTCCTTAAGCGCATCAATACCTCCTTCGGCTTCTATATATACAGAGAAATTCCCCTCTGCATCAACAGCCTCGTTTACCATTTCCTTGGTAACGGCGTATCTTTTGCTACTTTCTATTGTTTTGAATCCATCGAGCACTAGCGTTTGCAAGAACGACTCAATCACTCCCTGCATCTGACTCTTTGCACTTTCTTTTGCTGTTTTAATATCTTCTGCGGTTGGATACTTACCTTCTCCGATAAACCCGCCCGTCATTGCATCTTTTGAGCTTGCGTAGAAGCCGTCAAATTTCGTAGTCCCTGCAAACCCTGGAATCGTAAATTTATTTACTGCGCTTATGTTGTACGATTCACCCGCCTTATCTGCTACTACGTCCGCCTCTATGCCTGTTGGGACAAACTCTCCTCCAGTCTTTTTTGCTCCTGGAACGACTATACGCTCAACTAAACGAAATATTTTCCCATCAGGAGTTTCTAATCGCGTACCCGCAACAAGTGGCTGCGTACTTTCACTAAACTCGTTGTAAATTGTTACTTTCCCCGTAGCTTTTCGTTCAATGCTCTTCCCCGCTCCAGTTGCTGGAAATTTAAACGAGTTTGTTTTCTTTTCCAAAAATACTGCAACGGGAATTTGTCGAGTAGCCACATCTACCTCTGCTATTTTTGTATTCGCGCCGATTGTATTGGCATAGCCCCACTCTACTTTTTTAGCAATAAGCATTATCTCTGCGCGCGGCAAAACAGCAAGAGCAATGTACGCACCTAAGCCGAGCAGGATACATGACGTTGCCCACACAAAAATACTTTTCCCTTTTCCTCGTGAGCCTTCTTTTTCTTTTCGTTGTGAGCGCTCCCTCTTTTCGATGCGCTCGAACATCTTCTTCTCTTCTTTTGATGGCTTTTCCTTCGGAATATACGCGATTGGCCTATCTAATTCTAGTGAAGACGCTTCTGCAGGTATGCGTTCTTCCAATATGCGTGGTGGAACGTGCTCAGTAACAAGCTCTTTTTCGTACCGTTCCTCGCCTATTGTTTCTGTTGAAGTATGTGATATAGCTGCATGTGTATGCATTTTCACAGGCTCTTCATGTAACTCTGCGCGTAGTGGCTCTTCTTTTTTTTCAATAGAAAACGGAACGCGTTGTTCACTCCGCAAAAGCGGATTTATTTCTTTGCGCTCTGACTGCGGCTGCTTACGCACAATATCCATCATTCTTACTTTTTTCAATGGTGTCTTATCCATAAAATATTCTCACTAGTTATATGTGTATATAGTAACAAATTTTCTTACTTCTCACTAGTTCACATATGCGCAATCAACAAAAAAGGCATCCTTCCGGATGCCTTTTTATCACTACCTTATTTTGTTAGTTTAAACGTAGCGAGAATCTTATCAAAATAACCGCTACGTTCGTATTCCGAAGCACTATCCCTAATTTGAATTATATACCTATCCTCACTCACGAATGTTGCAAATGTATTCTGAACCACCCCCTCTATGCAACCAATGCTTTTAATTACCCTGCTGCCGTTTACTGTTAGCAGATTGTTCTCTCGACAACCATCTCTCATTTCCCAAACATTAGGCTTCTCTGAAATTAATTCTCCATACCCTGGGAGCAGACTCACCGTAGCAACCGCAAGCCGAGAGCTAACGCCTTCATTTTTAAGCTTACTTAAAATATCCTTCGCCTGTGATCCTAAATTTTTCTCATTGTTGCAATCATTTTTTCTAACATTAACCGCCAGTATCGGCACACTCCCATATTTTTCAACATACGTATTTACATTTTCTCCAGGAGGGGCTGCTTCGTAGACTTGCTTGCCTAATGATTTATTTATTAGCTCTATCGACTCAATAGTCTCACACGCTCCCTCCCCCATATTGCTATTGTAAATTTCCTCTTTTATTCCCCAGTCCTTGGGATATTTGAACTCAAATCCGTATGTTTCGTTTTTATACACTTTCCAATCAGCATATTCATCACTCACCTGTTGTGTTGATGTACTAGCTTGTTCATTCAACGCTACATCGGGATTCCCTTGCCACATCCATACACCATATCCAACTCCTACCAATACAATGATTGCGATAATTGTGATTGTTATTGTTTTTTTCATACATTCGTTTCTTTAGTTTTCTATATTGTACCACATGTAAAGCCTAGTTCCACAATTCGACAGCTCCATTGCATTCTATTACAATAAACAGTATGCAAACACGCAGAACTGTAATTCTTGTTATTATCGACGGATGGGGTGTCGGACGAAAAGATTTTTCAAACCCTATCCACACCGTCAATCCGAAAACGTTTGATTTTTTGAAGCACAACTTCCCCAGTGGCACTTTGCAAGCCTCTGGTATTTCCGTCGGTCTTCCTTGGGGAGAAGAGGGCAATAGCGAAGTAGGGCACTTAAATATGGGTGCTGGAAAAGTTGTGTACCAAAACTATCCTAAAATTACCCTCGCTATTCGTGACAAGGTATTTTTTACTAATCCCGTACTAAAGGCTGCGTTTGATCATGCAATCACCAATAATTCATCGGTTAATATTATCGGTCTTCTTGGCGAGGCAAACGTACATTCATCGTTCGAGCATCTTGAAGCACTCTTGAAATACGCCGACCAAATTCAGTTTCCTAAAGAGCGCGTGCAGCTGCATCTTATTTCAGACGGACGCGACAGCCCTCCACAATCGGCGATACATCTTCTTTCTCGCCTCCCCTACCCTGAACAACTTGCAAGTATCGGCGGGCGCTATTATGGTATGGATCGCGACAATCATTGGGATCGCATTCAACCTTTCTATACTGCCATCACTGAGTCAGGCAATCTTGTTACTGATCTTACAGCGTACACGCAACAATTTTATGCAAAGGGTCTTAACGACGAATACATTGCACCAACACTTGTTGGACAAACAGCTCGTCCTGTACACAACAATGATGCGGTTATCTTTTTCAACTTCCGCGAAGATCGCATGAAGCAAATTGTGAAAGCATTTACTGATACCACATTTACCGCCTTTCCTGTTAAGCATTTTTCCAATCTATATTGTTGCTCGTTTATCGAATACGATCCTACCTATGCCATCCCCGTGCTCTTCCCACCCGAAGAACTCGGCAATCCACTTGGTAAAGTACTCGCGGATAATAATAAATCGCAGTGGCGCACTGCGGAAACAGAAAAATATGCCCACATCACTTACTTCTTTAACGGCCTTCGTGAAGCGCCGTTTGAGGGTGAGTACCGCGTACTTATTCCTTCTCGGCAAGAGTTTAAGCCCGCAGAACATCCAGAGATGCGCGCCGAAGAAATTACGACGCGCCTCGTTGAGGCAATTGAGGAACGCGCCTATGATTTCATCCTCACAAACTATGCGAACGCGGATATTATCGCACATACTGGCAATATGGATGCGTCGATTAAGGCGGTTGAGATTGTAGACGCTATGATCAATCGCGTCGTTACGGCAACGCTTGCTTCAGACTCTATTCTTATTATCACATCCGATCATGGCAATATGGAACGCTTAGTTAATCCGCTCACAGGAGAAGCTGAAACAAAGCATGACGCGAATCCCGTTCCGATTTATCTTGTTGCGAATGAATACAAACGAGAGCGCAGTGATGATGAGGTACGGTCTTCAGAGCAAGCCGCAATCGGCATTCTCGCGGATGTTGCTCCGACTATTCTCCAGTTAATGCATATCCCGCAGCCAAAAGAAATGACCGCGCAAAGTTTAGTGGATTTGATGGTTGACTAAATGCACATAAAAAATACCGTCAGCCCAAGGCTGACGGTATTTTAATGTTATTTTATGAGCGCTTCGAGTTTTTCTATTCGCTCTTTTTGCTCTTTTATTTGCAATTGCTGTTCCTGAATTGCTTTTACCATTGGGGCAATCAAGTCTGTGTAGCGCATTGTCTTCATCATCTCAGGAGTATTGTCTGTCATGACAATATTCGTTTTCTTTCCTACTGCAGCCTCAACTTCTTGCGCAATAAATCCGTAGTTTAATCCGCCGTCTCCATTATTTAACTTATAGGAAACGGGACGCAATTTATTGATAAATCCTAGTCCGAGGTCGCTATCTACGACGTCGTGCTTTAGGCGAATATCCGAGCCAATAGACCAACCCACTTGGCCCTCGATAACTGTTACTGCCGTACCACCAATGCGAACTTTATTACTTGCGTTAACGATTGCATTGTAACCAATTGCCGTTGCATTCGTAAGAGCACCAGACGCCACGTTTGCCAAATAACCAACTGCGGTATTATTGGATCCGGTACTATTGGACATAAGTGAACTTGCGCCAAGTGAAACGTTATATGACCCCGTAGTATTGCTTGAATTTGAGTTCTGTCCAATCGCAGTATTACTTAACCCAGTCATGCTAGATTGCAATGCACCAGGACCAACTGCCGTATTTAAGCTGCCTAATGTATTCGCAGTAAGTGCATTATATCCGCTCGCAACATTATAATTACCCGTAGTATTCGAGTCCAAAGCGTACCCACCGACCGCGGTGTTCCAGCTCCCTGTATTAGCATAGAGTGCTCTTGAACCAACCGCGGTATTTAGGTTTCCGGAAGTATTTAAAAGAAGCGTACGCGATCCAATCGCAGTATTATCCGTGCCAATTGTATTGCTCGTGAGTACTTCCAAACCAACTCCAGTATTGTATGTTCCTGTTGTATTAAAACGAAGAGTATCTGGTCCAACTGCAGTATTATAACCTCCCGTGGTGTTTGAATATAACGCACCTCCTCCAAGCGCGGTATTATACATACCCGACGTATTGGAAAACAGAGCAGACGATCCAAATGCACTATTACTATAGCCACCACTGTTCGCAAATAAGCTATAGAGTCCTACGGCAGTGTTTGAAGAAATATTACCACTCCCTGTTCCGATATTTACTCCGTTTACAACAATATTCCCCGCGACATGCAATTTTGCTTCGGGTGCTGTCGTTCCAATTCCCATATCACCCCCTGATGTTATGCGTGCCACTTCAGTTGCTCCATATCCAAATAATAAATTACCACCATCAAATCTAATTGCGGTATCATTAGCAGTAGAACCATTTATAATAGCCCCCGCGCTATTAGCAATGCCAACAAACGCCTTTGATGTCCCGTTGTTCTTAAATCGAACAATAGAATTAGATGCGGTCCCGTCAATATCAAGACCTCCCGCAGGTAACGTTGTGAAAATATGCAGGGCATTTTGTGGGTTTGTTTTTCCGATTCCAACGTTCCCTATATTTGCTTTGTAGATATCATCTCCTGAAGTCGTCCACTGACTCGCACTCACTGGCCATGCGGTTTGGTTTACTCCGCCTAGTGTAATACCCCCTGTTCCCACAGTAATAGCAGGACCTCCTCCCGCGTTACTAAAATACCCTGCTGGTTGGGTTGCACTACTGTTCCCTGCTTTTACACCTCCCCCGCTCGTTGTAATGCGATAGTTTGTATCAAGTGTTGCCGTTCCAACGCCGACGTTGCCACTAAAATATCCCCTCCCGAGAAAATATCCTGCCCATCCATTAACTAAATCAGTTGACTCCGCATATACACCCCTCCATCCCTTTGCCGAAACGCCCGCTCCCGCTCCGGATGCCGTACTCTCTCCATTTACCCCCACGCCCGAAGCACCCGTGCTATTACCTCGAACAGCCGGGATATCGAGATTTGTAAACGATTCAAATACTCCGAATGGATTTGTTGTTCCTATCCCAACTTTACTTCCTGAAATGTTTATGGTGTTCGTCCCGAGTGGTGGGTTGCTCGCTGGATTTGTCCATGCAAACCCTTGTTGTGTAACGACAACTCCTACTACTATTATTACAATACCAGTCGATGTATATACAATCTTTCTTGTGCGGGTATTCATGTGTATAAGTATATCACAATAAAAATAGCCCGTCAGCATGCTGACGGGCTATTTTAAATTACTTTTACTTTCCCTGCTTAATCATTTCTTCGATTGCGATAACGCGATCGTATTTTACAAGACGCTCTGGCTTGCCTGGTGCGCCCGACTTCAAGCCCCATGCACCCACAGCCACCGCAAGGTCTGCGATGAAGTCGTCCATTGTTTCTCCGCTGCGATGAGAAACAACAACTTTCCAGTTGTTGCTATATGCCATGCGGATAACCCGCAACGTTTCGGTTAACGAACCAATTTGGTTCAACTTGATTAGGATTGTGTTTCCAACCTGTTCGGTAATAGCCCGCTCAAGCCGTGTATGATTTGTAGTCGTGAGATCATCTGTTATAAGCATCGCGTCCAAATTGCCTTGGTTTATGCGTGTATACAGTGTCTTAAAATCTCCAAATGCTTCCTCTTCAAACGGATCTTCGAGTGACAGAATATTATAGCGGAATATTAGGTCGTAGTGCATGCCCAATAGCTCCTGTGCCGAAATGCGCTTTCCTTCTACCATATATCCTCCGTCTTGGAAAAATCCAGTCGCTGCAACATCAAGACCAATGCGCAATGGGTAATTATTTGCCGCGATTACCGACTTCATCAATGCAATTGCTTCTTCGTTGCTTTCAAACGGTGCTGAATATCCTGCTTCGTCTCCGAGCGTGACATTCTCTGCACCAAATTTCTGCCGGATTGCTTCACCTAACTTTTCATAAAATTCTTTTCCTATCCGTAGCGCCTCTGCAAAACTCTCCACCATCGGAATAACCTGAAACTCTTGAAAGTCGAGCTTATTGTTTGCATGTGCTCCCCCATTAATAACATTGAAGATTGGATAGCGCACCATGCGCGTTCCTACTATTTCCAACCCGCTAATATCGCGGATATAACGAAACAGTTCCTTTCCTTCCTGCTGTGCCTTTATATGCGCAAACGCCAACGACAACACCAGAATAAGATTACCTCCAAGGCGGCTCTTGTTTTCTGTTCCGTCGAGTGTAATCAAGAACTCATCAAATTCTTTTTGATCTGCAAATTCTTTAGCAAGCACATCCTGCTTAATACTTGCAAACATTCCCTGCGCCTTGGCTGGCTCAAGTACAAACGCTTCATGTGATCCTGTGCTCTTTCCACTCGGAGCACTCGCACTTGCGGACATACTTTGCCCGTTATTATCCCAAGACATGGTCGCTTCAAGCGTATCTTGCCCTCGAGAATCCTTTATTATGTTGATTATGATATCGTGTATCTTCATATAGGTGATATGCGGTATTCCCGCTTTTCCTCCATTATATCAAAACCGCATGCAAAATGCATGCGGTTTTGTATTTTTAGAAATTCCTCGCGCGTTGTCTTTCTATTTATAGAAAATCATATGGCTCATAATATATCGCCCACTCCCATGTTACTCCCGCATTAGACCACGAGGATCCATTGTCTGAAGATAGTTGTAGCTTTGCGACATCTTGATTATACCTCCAATCATATCCGGCACATGCATTAAAGTTGATCATTTCAAGATAGTCCACTCTTTTCATTGTGCATATATATGAAAGCCCAGTCTTCTTAAGTGCTAAATAATATACCCCTTCATTCGGCTGAAAATTACAACTATTGGCCGTCGAGAACGGGCATACCACAGAACGCTCTATCGCCTTCGTTTGTGTTGTCCCATCGGGAAACTTAAACCCTCCCGAAGTTGACTCAACCGTCCCCGCAACTGATAACTTTTGCCCTGGCGCTGTTGTTCCTATACCGACGTTGCCCGCAAAATAATTCTTATTCGTACTGTCGGACTGATATATGCCGTAGTTCGTTGTTCCCGCAATGCTCGCAATGTAAACGCCATAGCCAGTCGTAAGTGTGCCCGCTGTAAGATTCACGTCAAAATAGCCCCCAACGCCGGTTGTTATCGTACCCCCCGCCACGCTTTGCGAAACCGTCCCGTCCACGGCCCGAGCCGTTGTTATTGTCCCTTGGTCGTTTCGCACATACCCATACACTCCGCGAGCTGTTCCTATACTTCCCGTTGTTTCATTAACCACAAGCCCATTGTTGCCGTACGCATTCGTAAGAATGCCAGTTGATGCATTGCTTACATAGTCATACCCTCCGTAGGAGCTTGCGTTCGTGAGCGTTGTATCATTATTATTTATCCTGTTATACGAACCATAGCCCGTGTTATAACCCGTTCCGCTCGAGTTACTTACCAAGCTATATGTTCCATACAAGGTGTTTGCAAATGCAGTATTGTCGGCAGTACTAGTAAGTATGTTATACATTCCATAGCCACTCCTTGCGGCTGTTAGCGCTCCTGTTATCGTTGTTGCGTTGTATATTCCATACCCCGTTGTGTCACTATATGTCTTGCCGATGTTTATTGCTCTTGTAGTGCTTGGTGTTGAACTTGCTATGCCGATATTTCCATCCAAACGAACGTCTCCGGTAACATCAAATTTATACGCCGGCGCCAGCGTCCCAACCCCCGTATTACCCGTCACATTGGAATACATATTTGTGCCCGAAGAAATCCACAGCGAAGAACCTAGGTCGCTCCATGCGCCGTTCGCCTTACCACGAAAGGTCTTGCTCGTTGAGTTGTAGTACACAGACCCATCAATTCCGCTTGGGTCGCTTGCAATGACGCCGAGATTTAGAACATTTGAAACAGAAATATTCTTCCAGCGTTTTGTACCAGAAAATCCGATTTCATAATTATTGTCCGTGCTTGGCAATAAGTCGGAATCGAACGTTGCTGCAGAAACACGTGAAATACCCGAACGCAATGCGCGAGATATCTTTCCCGCTCCTGTCCCTAAATTAGAAAACTGTAAATCAACAGCAACCTGGTCGTGTCCGCCCGGGAATTCAATGCGTTTGAAAAATGCAGTGTCCACAACAATGTTATCTGTCGTTATGTTAGTTGTCGCGGCAGTACAATTTTGTGCCTGAAATGCATCGGGCCCTTCTGCAAGCTTTAACACGCCTCCTGACAAGCTGATGCAAGTTGGGTCTTTTAATGGATTAGCCATGCGCAACTTTAACGTGGTTGTTGCGGTTGTGGTTGCAATTTCAATTGCAGATGATTCACGCACTAATCGTGTGACTGTTTCCATTGCGAATTGTAATTGGCTCGTAACTTCATCGTTGGATACTTGTGTCGTAGAAACACGCACTACGTTTGTAAGAATTCCGAAAAGTGATCCCCCTACGATGGCGAAGATAGCGATATAAAGTAATGTTTCGAGTAATGAGAAACCGCGCGTTGATTTCATAATATAACTATTGTATCACACAATCACAAAACAGATAATTGCTCTCGATAAATATGGTATACTTCTTTTATGAAGAAACTTCTGCTTATTGATGCAAATGCACTTATTCATCGCGCATTTCATGCAATTCCGAACTTAACTACTCCTGATGGACGCCCAAGTGGAGCGCTCTATGGTCTAACCAACGTTCTTATTAAGATATTCAAGGAAGAACATCCTGAATATGCCGTTGCTTTTTTTGACCGCCCTGAGCCGACCTTCCGCAAGGAAATGTATGCGGAGTATAAAGCACATCGCCCGAAAGCTCCCGACGAGCTTATTTCCCAAATTATCGAGGCGCACCACTTATTTGATGTCTTCGGCGTAAAGACCTACGAAATTCCTGGATTCGAAGGTGATGATTTAATTGGCACAGCCGCAGAACAATTTAAAGGCGAAAAAGATGTGCAGGTTGTTGTTCTTACGGGCGATCTTGACGCACTACAACTCGTCGAAGGAAATAAAGTAGTTGTTGAAACACTTAAACAGGGTATCTCTGAAACGATTACGTACGACGAGACTGCTGTAGTTGCTCGTTATGGCATTTCTCCTTCGCAACTAGCCGATTACAAAGGCCTTGTTGGCGATGCATCGGACAATATTTCTGGTGTTCGCGGCGTTGGCCCAAAGACTGCAAGCGGTATCATTCAAGAGTTTGGTTCACTAGAAAACTTTTTTGCGACTATTAAGGTTTCCGATGACGCAGGAAAGAAGATGCTTTCCTATAAGAAGCTTATTGAACACGAAGAAATTGCCTTGCTTTCAAAAACGCTCGCCACTATTCGTCGCGATGCACCGATTGGTATCCAATCTATTTCTGAAATTGCCTACACTGCGTTTCCTACTGAAACCGTTATCCCCTACCTCAAAGACATGGGCTTTACGAGTATTCTTAAACGGCTCGTTCCTGCGGAAAATGAAATTCGTGTTGCACGACAAAAAGCACAAGAAAACCAAGGGCAACTTTTTTCTCTCACTTCGCAGCCAACCCTTTCGCAACAACTCCTCGATGATGTTGAACTCCCGCTCGTTTCTATTCTCGAAGAAATGAACCAATATGGCATCATGATCGATCGAACGCGCCTTGCCGAAAAGGAAGTTATTCTTGATCGCGATATTGATGCGCTTGTGAAAGAGTTGTATCGAGAAGCAGGACATGTCTTTAATCCGAATTCTCCAAAGCAGCTTCTTGAAATACTTAAGACTACGTACAAGCTTAAAATTAAGTCGACAAATATTGATAAAATTGAGCAATTTCGCTCTACGGTTCCATTTATTGATCTTATTCTTAAGTATCGTGAACTTTTTAAATTAAAGTCTACGTATCTTGAGCCGATCAAACGCATGAGCGAATTAGATACTCGCATTCATCCGACATTTGTACAGCTCAAGGCAGCAACTGGACGCATCACCTGCGAGCATCCAAACTTGCAAAATATTCCGCCATCGATACGAGAAATATTCGTCGCCTCCTCTGGCTATAAGCTTGTTTCACTCGACTACTCGCAAATCGAATTACGCATTCTCGCTTCTCTTACTGAAGATCCTGAAATGTTACGCGCATTCAAGAGTAATGCGGATATTCACCAAATCACTGCGAGCAAAATTTATAACGTTTCCCTTGAAGAAGTTACTCCAGTAATGCGCAAGGTGGCCAAGACACTTAACTTTGGCGTGATCTACGGTATGGGCGCTCGTGCACTCGCACAACAAAGTGGCCTTACCCCTAAGGAAGCAAAGTTATTTATCGATGAATACTTTTCAGACTTTTCTACTATTAAGCAATGGCAAGAGACGATACTCGCGACCGTGCGCACGCAAGGATTTGTCGAAAACATCAATGGACGCATGCGCCCACTTCCTGAAATTATGTCGTTCAATAAAATGCTTCAGTCTGAGGCTGAGCGTATGGCAATCAATTTTCCTATTCAAAGCGTTGCCGCGGATATCATAAAATCTGCTATGGTAAAAGTTAAGGAACATTTTTCTAGCAAGGGCATCTGGGGTACGGATGTGAAGATGCTGCTTACTATTCACGATGAACTTGTTTTTGAAATTAAAGATACCGATCGATTACTAGCTACTGTTACGGAAATTAAAGATATTATGGAATCTATCTATACACTTAACGTTCCCTTAACGGTGAATTTGGAAATTGGCGACAATTGGGGAGAATTGTAAAAAGCGCACCGGCTCGATAGCGAGCGCAAAAAATCCGTACGCCCAAGGCGTACGGATTTTTATGTATTTTATTTACAACATCGAAGCTCGACCCATACCACCGATTGGCCACAAATAATACCCATTCCATTCTCATATATTGTAGGAATTCCAGGGAAGCTTCTATACGGGGCCTTTGAAAGAACGCACCGCCCCGAAACTGCTTCCTCTGATTCGTCACACACTGTATATAATTCACTTAGTCCACTCACATCACGACATACGCGTGCCACTGGAGCTGCCACAATTGAAAATGTGTTTGCTGTTAACGTATACGCAGTTACACTTCCTGCTTTAGCCACTTTTATATAATATGCCCCTGGGGTTGTTGATGTTGGGACTACCCATTTAAATGTATTAACCCCATCCGTAGTAGGAAGCCCATTTTCTATTGCATTCCCGCACTGGGTCTTACTTGGACAAAGGTACACATCCACACTACCAATATTGCTTGTAGTAAACTTCACAATCAACGTTCCTTCTACAACTACATTCGCTGGCTGTGTTATTGTAATTGATGGTACTGGTATGGCAGCCCCTATCGTAAAGACATCGCTCAAAAACTCTTCGCCACTCGCACTATTAACATCTTTCATTTTTATAAAATACTGACCTACACTTGTTGTCGTTGGAACTGCCCATGCATATGTATTGAAGCCGTCAACAACCACTGCAAAGTTTGAAGCTGCTGTTATGGCGCACGTCGCACTATTGGAACATAGTACAATACTCACATTTCGTATATTTGCACTCGTAAAGTTTATGTTAAGTGGGCTACCAACATAGGCAGCAAGGGGTGTATCCACCTCAATTATTGAAGAGGTTGTTGCAATGGGCGTTGTTGAAGTTGGCGCTCCTGATAACGTAATTGAAAACAACCCACTTGCCCCAATAGGATCATTTACATTGTCGGCATCTTTTATCTTTATAAAGTACTGTTTCGCAGGAGTGGTACTTGGAATCGTCCACTTAAAGTTATTTGTGCCGAATGCGACGGAGACTCTTGGCGCAAGCACTATGCTACAATTCTGCGCATCTACGCACAATGATACGCTTGCGTTTCGCGCTTTACTGCTTGTAAATACGACTGAGAGCACTTCACCAGCTTTCGTTGCCACGGGCGTTTGTACTGAAAATGTTGCCGATGTTGGCGGTACGACGGTGGTAGCTGCTGTAATAGCAAACCGACCACTATTAAATTCGGCACTATTCACATCATCAGCATCCTTTATTCTAACGAAATATTCCCTCGCAAGTGTGGCACTTGGGATCGTCCATGAAACACTATTAGCACCATCGGTAACTGCGTATCGCGACGCAACAACTACATCGCAATACGTGCTATCCGAGCAAAGCGAGATACTCACATTCTTTGCATTGTTATTTGCAAATTTAATAGCAAGCGATGCTCCCGCTTTCGTCGCTACTGGCGTTTGTAACGAGATAGCAACTATCGTCGGCTGTGTTGCAGGAGGAGTCGACGTTGCAGTCGCAACTGGCTTAACTAAAGGCACTTCCGCGTATACTACCCAACTCGAATTCGCAACATCTTCTACCTTTATTTTATATGCTCCTGCAACAATATTTGCAGGAACTGCCCACGTAACTGTATTATCCCCTGAAACCACTGCGATATTTGCTGCGATAACCGTATTGCAATTATTTTGCAAATCACACAAATAAACATTTACTCTTCGCACCCCCGTACTCGCAAATTTAATTGCAACAGAAGAGCCTGTCATTATTGCGGATGATGGTGTAGCGGGTACTACGGCAGCCAATAGCGCATTCATCTTTGCCCGAGTAAGCGGCCCGAAAAATCCTATTGCTGGAGAAATATTTTTTGCTTTTTGCCACGCGATAAGCGCCGCCTTCGTCTGTGTACCAAAATACGTTGTTGTATTAGTTAATTTCAAATATTTTTGCTCCACTAAAAACTCTTGCAACTTTTGCACGTCGGTACCACGCATACCTATTTTAAGATTTCTCTCAAACACATATCCTTGGCTTGGTGTCGATACTTGTGCTTGCAATGCACTCAGTTGTGCCATTAATTGTGCAAGCTGATTTTGCAATTCCTCTGTAGTCGCAGCTTGCGTGGATTGTCCCGTTGCTGCCAGTAATAAAACTGCTAGTAAAAAAAATTTAATACGCTTCATATTTTTATATGTTACTGTTACCATGCTTTTAATAAAGCTATTGTACAATAAATCTACTCGCATTACGAATATCTCTTGCGTATTTATAAAAAAAGAACCGCATAAAGGCGGTTCTTTTTTTATAATGGCTTAATAACAACTGCTCGTTCTTTCCCGCTTCCGCCCCTTTGGCTTTGCATTATTACCACTTCATCCCATCTTCTTTATACATGTCATTGATAGAATTTTGCCATTCATCTTGTGGCTTCGTAAATACTTGGTGATCAAAACACGGCAACATAATACCCATCCCATACTCCCTTACTAGTGCATCAACCGCAGTTCGATAAAAATGCAATGCAGCTTCTTCGGCGCCTGGCCGATCAAATTCATGCAATTCATATTCATCAAACCCAAGCGTTGCCGCTTGCGCCTTATCTACAATTCCATTTTTTCCTTTCCATTCCCAAAGCGCCTCGGTCGGTGTCATGCGCCCATCATAATATATAATCTTTGATGGACGGTTGTTGGGATGTTCTGCAAAATATGCCTCCCAATATTCTTTTGAGTCCACTATCTGTTCTGACCTCTTATATACACGTCTATTCACTGTATCTTCTCCCTCTTCAAATTCTCGCTCGATTGGCATGCCTTGTTCGTCAAGCGCGAATTGCGAACCGGATATTTTATCTACCTGCACACCACTGGGTAAAAATACAATACCCGCATCTATATTCATCCCCTTCCATTCATTTTCCGCCCATACATACAGATCGTTATACCGATCGTCGTCCGGCGCTTTTGTTACTCCTTTTCCTTGAATATTCAAGAAATTATATTGAGATGCAACATGTGCAGCCGGGTACGCAATGAACACTTCGTTACCACGCTCGCCGCCATAAATCTCGTCAAGCACTTTCCCCATTGCCAGGTGAATAGCGGTCGAATCGTGAAACTCTTTTGCCCTATCGGTGTACCCACGCAATCGCGCCACTAATACTTGCGGACTTGTAGACTCCACCATATGTTTGCCCATAACGTCCCTTCCCGTTACTACAGGCTTTCCACCATTAAGCGCTTCGCAAATATCATGCGCGGTCCGTGCTTCCATCATCGCCGCTCCCAACCGCGTCGTAAGTCTCCCTGATTGTGTAATGCCTTTAAATCCATTATGCATCTCTCCCATCCCTGCCATATGCTCGTACATTCCAACATGATCGCGCACTCCTTGGCGCGTCACATGCGTCACCATTTCACCGGGGAATCGTCGCAGCAACGCCGCATAATCCTCCAAGGAAAGACTTGCTAAATGCTCTTCGCTAAACAGGCTCGCAATGTCTTCTTTTGAATAGGGCGCTTCTGCCCATTTTTGTTTTTCTTGTTGATAAAAACTAGACAGCATTTCACGCGCCTCTTCCATTCCCTTCGCTCCTGGCATTGGCTTTGCAAGTGCCTCTTCCAACGTCGTCTTTTCTCCCGACTTTTCCCGCAGCTCTGCTTCTACTTTTTTGATTGCAATTACGTTCTTTATCTTTTCGAAAAATCCACTCGCATGATGCGCCTCTATCTTTTTTTGCAGCCCTTCGACATCTTTCACCACTTCTGCAACTTGCTCATTGCGCATTTCCTGCTCCCGTTTTTGGGCAAAATAAGCCGCCCTTTTTTCTTGAACCTGTTCTGCAAGAGTAGCACGCTCCGCCGCCGACTCTTGTTTTGAAAATTGTTTTTCTATTTTAGTTAGCCGTTCCATAGTATTATTCTATCGTAAAAGATTACGTAAAACCAAAAATGCCCACAGGGGCATTTTAATGTTTATAACGGTTTTATAACTACTGCGCGTTCTTTTCCTTCTCCCTTACTTTCTGTTTTAAGGTCTGGGCGCTCTGCAAGCTCTGCGTGAATCAATCGGCGTTCGTACGCATTCATTGAAGGCAGTACGATTTCTTGTTGTGTTGCGGCTACTTTTCTTGCTGCAGCTTTTGCCAATTCAACGATAAGCTCTTCTCGCTTCTTTCTATAATTATTTACATCGATCGTAATGGGAGCCCAGTCATACTTCTTTGTAACTAACTTTACAAGATAGTTAAGGTCGGCAATAAAATTTGCCAAGCTCTTCTCGAGAAACTGTGCATCTTCAATAAGGATACTAAATCGTCGTGCTTCTTCGTCATAGCTGACCGAATAATCGCGAAATCCCATCTTTTCGATTAGCCCTTTAATTATCTCCGGTAACGACAAGTTTTCCATGATCTTTAACGATGTTAATCTTTTTATTGATTATGACCTGTTGTCCGACGGAAAACAAGGTTGTCGTAAGCCAGTACAACGCAATCGCTGATGGCATGGTCATTAATACCACAACCGTCAATATTGGCCCCATGTACATCATCTGCCGCCCCATCATCTCTGCCATTTCAAGATCCTTGAACGCTTTGTTACTCTTCGGAATCGTAAGCTTTGCCTGATAATATTGCGCTATTGCAGTAAGAAGAATCAATAATACGTTCTTCTCTGATAAATCGATAAGCCCGATGAATGAGAAATTCAATGCATCCACATGGGGAACAAATGAATACAGCAATTCCTGTGGCATCGTCTTAAGCCCAGTCGTGAATACCTTATACATCGCAAGTAAAATCGGTAGCTGCACTACAAGCAATAGGAAGAAGGCGGAAAATGGATTCACTTTATGTTCCTTATACAATGCCATCATCTCGTTAACCTGCTTTTGCTTGTCGTCTTTATGCTTTTTTTGTAGATCCTTTATGGTTGGTGCAATCTTTTGCATCACTGCCTGATCGCGTGCTCCTTTATAGAAAAATGGGTATAGCACGATGCGCACAAGCACTGTCAATACGATAATAGCGATACCGAGATCGCCAAAAGAAAACTTATCATATAGGAAGATTAGTGCGTTGAAGAGCGGCTGATAGAGGTAGGTGTTAAAAATATAGAACATAGTAAAATTCGTTTAAAAAACTTAATCGGCACTTATTACGTACTCGTTATTGTACCTTAAACTGCTTCAAATTCAAATGCGCATATGCCTCTTCGGTTACCGCGCGGCCAGACGATGTCTTTTGTAGTAACCCCATCTTAATAAGAAACGGCTCATACACTTCTTCAACCGTACCCTTGTCCTCCCCGAGTATTGCGACGAGTGTATTTAAACCAACCGGACCACCATTAAACTTTTTAATAATGCTCTCCAATAGCTTGCGATCCCACTTTTCAAGACCGAGCTCATCTATCTCAAGCAGCTCAAGCGTATCAAGCACCGCCTCTTCTGTAATCACAGCCATCTCTTTTACTTGTGCATAGTCACGCACGCGTTTTAATAGCCTATTCGCTGTCCGAGGCGTAAAGCGCGCTGCACGTGCAATTGCCGTTACCGCAGCCGGTTCTATTGTTAATCCGAGAATGCGGGCGGAGCGTCGAATGATTTCTTCGATATGTTCTTGCGCATAATAATCCATGCTAAATATTGCACCGAATCGCGAGCGGAGCGGAGCGGACAATAAGTTTACGCGCGTTGTTGCCGCAATAAGCGTAAATGCCGGAAGGTCAAGTGTAAGTTGGCGCGCAGCCGGTCCTTTACCAATCGTCATATGCAGCTTGCGGCTCTCCATGGCTGGATACAAAATTTCCTCAATCGTACGATTGATGCGATGCGCCTCGTCGACAAATAAAATATCGCCCTCTTCTAAATTTGCGAGTGTCGATACTAAATCCCCTGTCTTTTCTAGATTTACCCCCGAAGTCACGCGCATTTGTGCGCCCATCTCTCGCGCGATTAAGTTTGCAATTGTTGTTTTGCCCAACCCTTGTGGGCCATAAAACAACATGTGATCTGGTCGCTCCCCTCGCTTTTGTGCCGCTTCGATCATTATTTTTACGTTTGCCTTAATACGCTCCTGCCCGATATATTCATCCCATTGCTCTGGGCGAAGAACTGAATCTATTTGCAGGTCTGCCTCTCCTTTTTTCAATTGTGCTGGGTCGCCATTCATTTCCTGTATCCTATCATAGCAACCGTAAAACAAAAAGCTGGCCCGTCGAAGACGGGCCAGTACTTAAACCTTTACCTGCAGCACCCCTGTTTAGGGGGAGCGAGCTCCCTCAATTTCTCGATGGCGCTTATCATTGTTGGCGCCCATATCGTGGCCACACATGGCCATTGAGAGCTGTCTATCGTCACCCCTACACCATGGTCATATGCAGTATTACTATTCCTGACAACTTCCGAACGATCAACCGGCGTCTCAATACTCGCCGCAACAAATTCTGTTTTCTTCTCGATCTCCTCTCGGATTCCTTTTCTGAATACAGGGGAGCATTCCACGAAGAACGGTGCAAGGTCAAAATCCACATAGTGTGTTCCTGGCCACCCCGGCTCGGTATTTCTTTTTGCTACCTTACTCCAAAAACTTACAGGCCCAGTCTGCCCTGGATACTCCAAATATACCCGTATTTGCTGCGACATATTCACACTCCTTCTCGGTTAGAGGATCTCTTATACAACTAAAGCTACTGAGTTCATATAACCTTTTCCCGCTATATATGTCAACCCTATCCATTGACACAGCCCTTCTTTTATTGCACTATTTTACCAGTTCACTATTCTAAAAACATCTTACAAAGGGGTTTGCGCTATGTCCGAACTTACGCTTAGCAGCATCTATTTGTTTGCTTTACTATTCGTCTACGCTCTTACCTGGTTTTTCCCTTTAGTTGTTTGTTGCCTTTGGTTCTGCGACTCTCGATACCGTCAGGGTAAACGAGTTCCTGAAGGCTACTATGCGATTCACCATTCGGGTGGAAATTTCCTTCTCGTTGCGTGGATTTCTCTTTTCTTCGCGGCGCAGGCGTGGTTTGTTGCTGAAACGCCCGGATTCCATAGGTTTGGAAACCTTTACGTCTTTGTGTCATGCATTTGCATGTACGCATACTGTTTGCAGGACTCCTTTATGCGCCGTGGCCCTTCGCGCCTCCCGTTGTAGCCCTTTTTTACCCCGACTTCCGTCGGGGCTTTGTTTTATTCTATCCATTGACTTTTATCCCATATTTATCTATTATTCTCTAGATACGGGCCTAACGGCTCATTTATTCACTAGACATCATTATCCATGGGTGGAGTACCAGTCAAACATCATACTAAATCGAAAGTAGGACGCCGTCGCTCACACTTGGCTCTTAAGCCAAGCCAGATCGCGGTTTGCCCAAACTGCCAGTCCCCTGTTATGCCACATCGCTATTGCGCGAACTGTGGAAGCTATAAGGGATCGGTTGTAAAAGCACCTCGCTTAAAGACAGCGAAAAAAGAAACTGCACAGTAAAGAAGTTGCCGACCGTTTTTACTGTCGGCAATTTTTATACTATACTATATATAGTCAGTACATTAACCAGCACCTTTTATGGCAACTAGACACTTAATCCGATCAATCATATTGCAATCGTTATACGAGTGGGATTTTTACAAACAACGCGATGAATTAACTACGGTTATCGAACGCAACCTCGCCGAATTTGGCGCAGGCATCGATGAACCAGAATTTGCGTGGAAACTTATCAACGGTGTTGTTGCGCACATGCCGGAGATAGACGATATCATTCGCCGCGCTGCTCCGCAGTGGCCGCTTGAACAGATTCCTGTCATTGATCGCAATGTACTTCGTATCGGCCTCTATGAACTTTTGTTCGCAGACCATGCTGAAATCCCTGAGAAAGTTGCTATTAATGAAGCAATTGAACTCGCTAAAAACTTTGGCGGACCAAACTCTGGCAAATTTATCAATGGTGTACTCGGAACAGTGTTCAAGGAAATTGCACTCGCAAAAGAGGCACAAGCACCTGCAGAACCTGTAGCTGAGCCAGTTGTTATAGAAGAAGCCGCTGAATAAGCCCATTACCGCATACTCAATAAACATTATTTATTGTTTTATTGCGGATTACGGATTACGAATATTTATTCGCAATTCGTAATTCGTAATTGAATAATGATTCAACCGTGAATCACTTCGAAAAAATACAGCAAACAATCGGGATTCAATTTACTAATCTCGACTTACTTAAAGAAGCACTTACGCATCGTTCGTATCTTAATGAAAATCCTAAATGGGGTGTTCCTCATAATGAACGGCTCGAGTTTTTAGGTGATGCAGTACTTGAACTTGTCGTAACGGAATATCTTTTCCATACCTACCCTCAATCTCCTGAGGGAGAGCTCACGAGTATTCGCGCAGCGCTTGTAAACTACCAAATTTTGGCACGTATCGCTGATAGTATTAAAATGCACAGCTCTATTTTACTTTCCCGCGGAGAAGCAAAGGATACTGCTCGTGCAAAAGAAGTTATCTTAGCAAACGCGTTTGAATCCCTTATCGGTGCTATTTATCTTGATCAAGGATATGCTGCCGCAGCTAAATTTATAACCGACCAAGTACTTAGTCACTCAGCAGACATTGTTGCAAACAATCTTCACAAAGATCCAAAAAGTCATCTGCAAGAAATTGTGCAAGAAAAACATAAGGTAACCCCTCGCTACGTCGTACTCGGTGAAGAAGGCCCTGATCATAATAAAATTTTTGAAATTGGTGTGTACTTTGGTGAAACATTTGCTGCTCGCGGAAAAGGATTCTCCAAACAAGAGGCAGAAATTGAATCAGCAAAGAATGCGCTGAAAAAGTTTGAGGTGTAATCTGTCATTCCCGCCTCCGCGGGAATGACAATACAAAAAAAGGCCGCGATTACTCGCGGCTTTTTGCACTATCCCATCTCTTCGAGGCTCGGAAGGTGCGTTCCCAAGACCTTCCCTATGCGCTCGGCAATATTTGCTATAAACCCTATCTGGTCGCCCTGCCGCGGGACTAATTGTCGCAACGTCCCAGTCATCATCTTCCTTTTACCCGTGAAGTCCTCAATGGTTCTTCCGTTCATAAAAAAGAAATTTTCGCTGAGAATAAGCGCCATGAAATATCCTTCGTATTTACTTCTCGAAAACGCAAGGATTACCGTGACCATATCCGACTTGTCGTCCCATTCATGAGACCCTAGTAAATAGAGCTGCCCCACTTCGTTGCCCTCGATAAAAATTCTCTTGTAGGGCATTTCCAATCGCTCTTTCTTTCCTGGCCTTCTCTTCTCAGTCATAGCAACTCCTCTTCTCCTTCTTACGAAGGGTCGGTGCATATTAGACGGCCCACCGAGGCCCAGATAAGGCATTACTGCCTTTGCTTCTTTTGATAAGGTAACTATCTACGTCATACCACTTCATAAAATAATTATCAAGTTAAAAAAGGCCGCGTCACAAGGACGCGGCTTATTCTGTATGCTTACAAAAACCTTTACGGTTTCTTGCAAGCGTCTTCGATTTTTCTCGCCTTACCACTGAGGAACTCCTGTGGAGTTCCAAAGTTATCAGGCACGAGTATTTCGACGCTGTACGTTTTCTCAGCGCTTTCTGCGTCGAAGCGACCGTCAGCCCCAACCGTAATACAGGACTTTGTTCGGCTCGCTTCTCTTTTTAGCGCTTTTGAAAATGCGGCGACCTCATTCGGAGGCCCGCTTACCCGTACGATTATGACAGCATATGCCTTTGTGTACGGCGGCTTCCATGGCGTTGTTCCATGTACGCCAACCAGCACAAACGAAAATGTGCATTGCCTCGAAAGATTCCCCACTGCACTCACAATAATGTGTTCCACTTTTTCTCCATCTGCTCTCACACAAGAAAGCGCGGTGTATGTTCGACGGCCCACCAAGGCCCATAGTAGGCATTTTTGCCTTTTGTTAATGTGCTGTACAGCTATATGTAATACTCCTTTCGCAATATAAATGCAACCCCGTAAAAAATGAGGCGCCTTGCAGCGCCTCCTCACTTTACTGGGTGTCAATAATCACCAGTGTAATGTCCTCTACCGATAGCAGCCCTTCGGTCTGGCTAATATCTTCGCTCGTCCTGATACTAATTTTATTCCCCTGATAGAGCGGAGTCGGAACTGCGCGAGCAGGAAGGATTCGCATAGCACACTCTTTGCTGTCTCCGCACACATAGACAGGGTACGCCAGATACGGCTTATCCTTGAAAAAATCTACAATCTGCGCGTTGTTCATAATCGTTACCGTGTATTCGTGAATAGAGCTTCCTTTGGGCTTGAGGCTGGTATCGCGATACGCTATCGCCAATACCAAGAACAGCGCAGTTATTAACAAAAACGTTTTCACACGACCGCTCATCTCGAATTCCTCTCGATTTTTAAATGTCCTATTGGCACGATGCCATTAGCCTATTTGTATAAATATGTATTACATCAATAATGCAAATCTGTCAATCTCTCATTACTCTCTTCTTTTTGTATTATCATTCCAGCACAGGTGGGAATCCATTTGGCTGAATACTAGATTCCCGCCTCCGCGGGAATGACACGGGACAAAAAATGGGGCGCCTTGTGGCGCCCCGACGAACTTTTCGGAAATAGTTATCGGCCGACGAGCTCGACCTTATCAAGGCAAAGCAAGTCAGACCCTTCCAGCGGGCTGGTTTTAAGCCACACTGTAACCCTGTTCCCTTTTTCGAATAGCGGGGTGGATTCATTCCCGCACGTCACTCGAGTGCGACACCTTCCGTCGATGCAAAAGTACAGGGGATACATAATGTTTCCGTACCTGTCAATCTGCATATCCGTCAGGACTGTCGCCGGATACGGCTGGACCTTCACATCTGCTTCGGGTTTCATAATAGCAACCCGATAAGCTATTGCTACCACGAATGCAAGTGCAATCACCAGCAATACCTTTTTCGTATAGCTATCCATCTTCTTTTTTCCTTTCACTATTCGGTTTGAAAAGTCCTATTGGCACAATGCCGTTACCACCCTTATTTGTATTTATATACATTACTATAATATTGCAAATCTGTCAACCTCCTATATTGCCAACTCCCCGCCTACTGTCATTCCCGCGGAGGCGGGAATCCAGTATTTTACTGGCGGGGATGGATTCCCGCCTTGACTTGGCGTTGCTAGCGAGCGAAGCAAGCGTGCAACGTGCCGAAATGCCTGCGGAGTATTTATTCTTACACGGAGCAGGCCGCGGGAATGACACCCTCCCTCGTTTTCCCCATGGAAATACGCCATTTTTTATAGTATAGTAACAACATCATGCTGCTGAAATCACTCGAACTGAACGGATTCAAATCGTTCGCACAAAAAACCGTATTGGAATTCCCCGGAGGCATTACTGCCATCGTAGGCCCAAACGGTAGCGGCAAGTCAAACGTCATCGATGCGATTCGTTGGATTCTCGGCGAACGCGAGGCAAAGAATCTCCGCGGTGGCAAAGCGGAAGATCTTATTTTTGCCGGCACTCCTAAGCGCGCCCGCTCTGGCATGGCACAAGTAAGCATCAACTTCGATAACAGCGGTAAATTTTTCCCGCTTGATTTTGATGAGGTTACCGTAAGCCGCGAAATCTCTCGCGATGGAAACTCAACCTATGGGCTTAACAAATCTGATGTGCGCGCAAAAGATATTATCGACTTCTTTGCCCGCTCTCGTTTGGGCACGCGCGGCCTTACGATCATCAACCAGGGCTCGAGCGATCTTTTTGTGCGTGCAACTCCCCAAGAGCGTCGCTTTATGATTGAGGAAATCCTTGGCCTAAAAGAGTACCAACTAAAAAAGCTTGAGGCTGAACGAAAACTAAAAAACACCGCGCTTAATCTTGAAAAGATCCGCATTATGATAGAAGAAGTTACTCCTCGCTTACGTATGTTAAAGCGACAAGTTGCCAAATATCAAACGCGCGACCAAAAACGCGATGAATTAATTGCAGCAGAACAATCGTATTTCGGAACAAAAGTTTCTACGCTTAAAGACAAGCTAAGCCAAAACAAAGCAAGTCTTCTTGCGTTAGAAGAAGACATCACGCGCAAGCAACAAGAACTCTCACAATTACAACAATCCCTCGAAACAATTGAATCAACGAAAGATCAACACGCGGAAGCTGCGACGCTAAAGGCAGAGGAAACCGCATTACTCGCAAAGCGCTTTCAATTACAAAAAGATGTTGCCCGCCTCGAAGCGAAGCTTGAATTTTCTACTGACACCACATCGGACCAAGGCGTTGTTTATCGCAAAGAAGAAATGCTCGCGTTGATTCGCCAAATCAAGCATGCACTTGAAGAAAATGCTTCATCAGATGATGTTGCGCAACTTTCCCATACAATTAAATCCCTTATCACAAAAATAGATTCGTATCTCAACCCTCCAAAACTTGATTTGCCAAAGCCTGACTATTCCGCAGAACAAGCAGACATTGAACATGATAAAAATAATCTCCTTTTTGCTCTTGCTGGACTTGATGAAAATCTTAAGTTTGTAAGGGAAGCGCAGGAATCTTTATCGCAAGGCCTTACGGATTTTAACCAACGATTTCGTGAAGCATTTAGTCTTGTAGAGGCTAAACGCGAAGAAATTCGTGCCATAGAAAATCGCGTGCAGCACCTTACCTTTGAAAATGAAAAAGTTTCTATCCGTCTTACTGATTTACGTGCTGAATGGGTGCGAAACGAACACGAAGAATCCGCGCTTGACTCACTTCGCTCCACTGAATCTCTTTCTGAATTTCAACTGTCCGATTTAGAGCGTCAGATTTTTCGTCTCCGTGCCGAACTTCTCTCTATCGGTGACGTAGATGAATCGCTTATCACCGAAGCAAACGAAGTGGAGACCCATCATGCACATCTCGTAACTCAATCGGCCGATTTAGAAAAAGCATCTTCCGACTTGAATGAGCTTGTTGAAGAGTTGAAGCGCGATGTAACCGGAAAATTCAATGCTGCCTTCAAAGACATTAACGATCAATTCAATCACTTCTTTCGTCTTATGTTTGGCGGTGGCTCGGCAAAGATGAAAATCAAGACACATAGCATTGAACATATTGTCGAAGAGCTAAGCGGAGAAACGTCTGAATTTGAAGAACAGAAACAGGCGGAAGAGCCATTGCAATCGGGTATCGAAATAGAACTCAGCCTCCCGAAGAAACGCATCAACAGCCTTGACGTGCTCTCGGGTGGAGAAAAGAGTCTTGTTTCTATCGCAGCACTCTTTGCACTTATTTCTGTAAGCCCTCCCCCATTTCTCGTACTTGATGAAATTGACGCTCCGCTTGATGAACGCAATTCGGAACGATTTGCACACCTTATCAAAGAGTTCGCACACAAAGTGCAGTTCATCGTCGTTACGCATAACCGTACCGTTATGGAAACAGCTGACGTACTCTACGGCGTGACCATGAATGACGATGGTACTTCCAAATTATTGTCTGTGAAGTTTGATTCACCAACACTCGCTACGATATAAAAAGGGGCGCACCGTATGGTGCGCCTTTTTTGCGACTATCCCTCTTTGACTATCGCGCCCGCATGTATGCGTAAACGCTCTACCCGCTCGGGGTAGAATAACTCTGCAAGTACGTATTCGAGGTTCCTCGCTGTGTCAGGGATGACCCGCACTCCCGTGTCTAGCCGCATACAATCTTCTGCATTCCCGCACGTCGGATCCAACACGATCACCGGCATAGCAAGTTTGCTTTTCTTGATGCGACTGGCCAGTGAATAGCCATCGCTACCCGCATGGTGCGGGTCGCGCATCGCCTTGCTAATAATAACTGCGGCGTATCTCGTTGCGCCGAGATCTCTGTCGAGACCTCTCACGCTTGTCATAAGGTACGTGTCGTACCCCAAAACTCGCAAATCAATACAGAATCGATCATTCTCGGCTTCCGTCAGAACTGGATATACTATTAGAATCTTTGGCTTTTTCACGCTCGCACTCATTCGTTCAGATCCTTTCGTACCGATGTTATGCAAAAGAAGGTTCTTGGTGAAATATTTTTGCTAATGCATTTGTAATCCATCCCGCCTCATCCCACACAATCTGCATCAGTGTGTCTTCTGAGTAGACGTGTGTTTTTGCTAAGTTACGATCAATTACGATTATGGGTAACGCTGGATAGATTTCCCGAACCTCCCTCGCAAATGCATACCCATCACCCTTTCTGCAAGACAAGGATCCCACTTCGCGATTGATTATGATTGCCTCATACCAATCACTTGCAAGTAGGTCCTCCGGATTATTAACATCACCCACAAACTCGACAATATATCCGCGCTTACGCAGGTCTGTTGCATGTTCCCTGTGTCGTGATCCTCGTATACCTCGACACACCATAAGGATCCTTGGCTTTTTCACGTTTGCACGCATCCGCTCAGCTCCTTCCCTCTATTTATTTAATTGAATAACTATCTTATACATACCACGTCATCTCTTATCCGGTCAAGTTAGCCTTCTGATTTATTTATTAAAAAAACGGCGAGCCTAAGCTCGCCGCACATTCTTATTAAGGAGGAGGGGTTACCAGGATATTCCCAGTTGCCACCAAACATCTTTAAACCAGCAATGAAAGAACCCTTCTCGCTGTTCCACCGGCTTCTCTTTTTGTGGCGGATGCAAGTTAAGGCAATCTCTCATCGCTTGCTTCACTGACTCAACTTCATCAGGAGCAATCACAAACCAATTTTGCGTAATTCGGTCGCCATGCCGCTCTGCCAAAATGATTGGCACGATGGTTTTCATCCTGCTTCGTAAAGGCATTAGGCATTTCTTCACAAGCTTAACCGGTTCCATGTCAGAGATGCGCGGGGTAACAATCATCAGATCGTACCCTCCCTCTTGCATAATTTTGCGCAATGCCTGTTCTCCGCTTGGTACACTCTCAACCATGTATCCGGCAAGTATGAGTGCTTCCACGTATTTACTCGCCATCGCGTCATCCACAACTAAAATTTTCATTTTCACCCTTCCCCTTCTGTATTGAATTTTACTTGAACTGTATTACTCATAACACAAAGCTAAGCGTTGGTCAAATTTTCTACAAAAAAGTGGCGAGCCTGGGCTCGCCACTTACTACACTCCGCTAAATTTGCGCGCCAATGCGTCCCGCAGCGCCGGGCGAGTTAACGGAATCACTTCATCAGCATAGTCATTATGCTCTTTGTGCTGAGCCTCCTTGTTAAGGATAATACTATACATGTTTTGTTGTGTTTGCATCCTGATATCGCACACGATCAGCTCCGCCTCTTCTACTGAAAATTCTGCAACGATAATGGCGTCAAATGTTTTATGGGAAATTTTTTCAATCGCCCATATCGCATCATACACCTCATCAAGATCATGCCCCATCGCCTTAAGTAGGTGCTGGGCAATTTCCGTCTCACATTCCAGATTCGTTATCAACAAAATATGCAGTCGCCTCATGGGTTGCTCCTTTCTATGATCCGCGTAGTGCGGAGATTTTATTTACTAATTATCTAATACAGCTTCAGTCAGCTTTTGTCAATCGAATACTACTTTTCTATCTTACGCATCTTTTAAGCTGCATATTATTTTCTTTTTACAAAAAAGTGGCGGACCTCGGTCCGCCACTCGTAGCTCGCACTATGGCATTACTTTTCCTCGCGCAGCGAGATCTTCAACTATCATCTGCACAAGCTGCGTACGCGTGTCATCATTTATCTGCGTCGACCCAACGACCCATGTCCAGGGAGGCACTTCCTCGTACAACCTTTCTATGAAGACGAGGAAGTCTCCGCAGATTGCCGACCCGTCCACGACGATAATGTCGTACTCGCCTTCGATTTCAAGCATCGAAAATGCCGTCAAATCGCTTCGCACCCAATCGGCTTGAATGCTGTGCACTTCAAGCAGCTCCCTGTACATTTCTGCGAGCACCCGGCTGCCGACGAGCAATACGGGTATGGTGGGCGTTTTCTTTTTTATCATGTCTTCGCCTCCCGCGCAGCAGTGCGCTCCATCATGCGCCGCATTACGCCAGCCAAATCGGCTAACGCCCTTTTGACTCCATCGGCAATGGCGTCGAATTGATCCGGCACCAACACGAGGTCCTGGAGCCGAATTATCCTTGGAACGCGAAGGTCCACGCAAACCACGGGTACAAGCAATCTCACGGCATCGCCCTCGACAATCGAGATTGCTCGCAACAGCTCGTGCTGCTTTTCTCGTTCTACGCTTCCTCCGATGACAATTACATCGTACAGAGAATACTGCTGTTTGATTCGCCCGGGTGTAGTTTCGTCGAGCAGATTCCACTCGAGCACGTACCCCGCCTTTACCAGCTCAATCACCGTATTGCTCGGTAATTCTGTCCCCTCAATCAATAGAATTCTCTTTCTCTTCGGCGTCTCCATCTGCAGTCCTCTCTCTTATTTATTATTGTATGATCTACCCCATAAATACCACCTTTATACCTCTGCGTCAACCTAATTAGCTGATTTCCCCTAGTGCCTGATTAGCCCTTGCATTTTCTGGCGTTATTCAGTACTATACTACAACTATGTTAGCAATAAAGTTAAACCGAATAGGAAAGAAGAACCAGCCAACTTTCCGTATCGTAGTCGCAGAAAAGCGATCTAAAATGGGTGGAAAATACGTTGAAGACCTTGGATTCTGGAATCCTCGTGAAAAAACGCATTCCGTAAACAAGGAACGCGCAGCTTACTGGATTAGCGTAGGCGCTCAGGCAACTGATACTGTTCACAATATTCTTGTAAAGGATCAGGTTATCAAAGCAAAGAAAAAGTCTTCGCATGATATCAAAGCCCACGCAGAAGCACTTGATGCTCCTCGCAAAGCAGCTGAAGCAAAGGCAAAGGCCGATGAAGAAGCAGCTGTAGCGGCAAAGGCAGCTAAGGAGGCAGAGGCAGCTGCAGCAAAAGAAGCAGCAGAGGCAGCAAAAGCAGCCGAGGCTGAAACCGAAGCAGCTCCTGCAGAAGAAGCTACTCCAGCTGAATAACGTTCTTATAAAAATTCTCCATCGTTTGATGGAGAATTTTTTATTTCTTTTTTCTTTCTCACATCTCGCACCTCTTATTACATGTTCATTGTAATCCCCTGCAATAGCCCGTATACTTATCTATATAAAAAATAAAAGGTCGCAGAGCGCACACGAAGTACAAGAAAAGTAATCAGAGACATGATAGAAAAAGACCAAATATTTCTCGAGTTCCTCGTCAAAGCAATTGTTGATCACCCAGAAGAGGTGGTCATCGAACGAAAAGTTGACGAGATGGGTGTCCTCCTTAGTTTGCGAGTGAACCCGCTCGACATGGGGCAAATCGTTGGACGACAAGGATCTACCGCAAAAGCGATTCGATCATTGCTCCGCATCGTTGGTGTAAAAAACCACGCACGAGTAAACCTCAAAATTGTCGAGCCAGAAGGATCGACAAGAGCCCCGCAAGAGTCGCCCGAAATGTGACCTCATAAAACCGCTTCATCGCTGAAGCGGTTTTATATTACTCATCTCGCAAAGATGCATAAAATTCTATACAATAGAGTTATTACATTTGACTTACTTATATGGAAGAAACGCTAACCCAAAAACTTGCTCGCATACGAAAGGAGGCACAGGAGCGCGAAGCGCAACATCGCGCAATTGCACTCGGGAAAAAATATATCACGCTTTCAAAAACGCCTATTAGTATCGAGGCGCTTTCATTGATTCCAGAAGAAATCGCACGCGCCGCTCATGTTGCTGCTATTGAACGAAAAGCAAGCAAAGTTGCTGTCGTAGCTCTTGACCCGACGACTCCTAACGCAAAGAAAGCCATTGATGACCTAGCTGCACAAGGCTATGCCGTCACCGATTATATTGTAGGTCCAGCTAGCATGGAATACGCGCTGAGCTATTATCGCTACACAGCAAAAACAACTGAAAAAATTACTGGAAAAGTACAAATCGAGCAACGCATTATTGATCTTGCCGATAAGCTCAATTCTATCGATGGTATAAAAGAAGTTTTTGCCGCTGAAGAATTCTCCCCTAGTAAGGCAGGGGGAATTCTTGAAATTATTTCGCGTGGCGCCATGGGCACACGTGCTTCGGATATCCACTTAGAGCCGAGCGAACACGACGGGAAGCTTCGCTTCCGCATTGACGGCAACCTGCACGACATTTTTACGTTCACAAAAGAATTTTATCCGTATCTTCTTACCCGTATTAAATTGCTTTCCAATTTAAAACTGAACGTTACAAAAGAAGCCCAGGATGGTCGTTTTACTATCCGTTTCCCACAGAAAGATGTGGAAGTTCGTGTTGCCATTGCGCCAGCACAATTTGGCGAAGTAGCGGTTATGCGTCTTCTTGATCCAGACTCGATTAAAATTACCCTCCCCCAACTAGGATTGCGTGAGGACGACTTGGCAATTATTAATGTTGAACTTAACCGCCCAAACGGTATGATTCTCAATACTGGTCCTACTGGTTCTGGTAAAACGACAACGCTCTATACCTTCCTTGGCGCAAAGGCGGACCCAGAAGAAAAGATTATCACCATTGAAGATCCTATCGAATACCACCTCGAGGGCATTGAACAAACCCAGATTAACACAGGAAGTGGGTATACGTTTGCAAGTGGACTTCGTTCACTTATGCGACAAGATCCAGATATTATTCTTGTCGGAGAAATCCGCGACCAAGAAACTGCTGAGATTGCTATTCAAGCAGCACTCACCGGACACTTGGTCTTCTCTACGCTCCACACGAACTCGGCAGCTGGAGCTATTCCCCGCCTTCTCGATCTTAACGTAAAGCCACAATCTATTGGGCCAGCACTTACCCTCGTTATTGCACAGCGTCTTATTCGCCGCCTGTGCAAAGAATGCAAAGTCCCTATGCCGCTTGATAATGACTTAAAAACAAAGTTTACCACGTTCATCAATGCATTGCCGGCACGCGTGAATCGTGAAACGTATAAGACGCCAACACTTTTCGCTCCTGTTGGTTGCGCAGTATGTAACAACACTGGATATAAAGGACGTGTCGCTATCTACGAGCTATTCACCAAACAGCCTGGACTTGAAGATTTGATTGCGAGCATGGCTGGCGAAGAAGTATTCTTAAAATTTGCACGAGAGCATGGCATGACTACTATGCAAGAAGATGGCATCTTAAAAGTTATTGCCGGTATGACTACGTTTGAAGAAGTAGAAGGAGTTACGGGACCGGTGGAATGGCCAACGACAGCGACAGGGTAAAAGCGACATGCGACAGGAAGAATGCATCTGTCATTCCGGCGCAGGTCGGAATCCAGTATTCTCACGCAATAGTTTATACCAGAATTCAAACAAAATACCCGGTCCTATTAATAGGACCGGGTATTTTGTAAATTTATTTCGCGATCTCGGATATTTTTTCTCTTGGAACGATACGGACATTCACTTTTCCCATTCCCAGAATTGATGCTTTCATCAATCGATGCAGACCGTCCAATATCAGCCATCTTCCTTTATTCTGCATAATATCGATCGGGTATTGTAGATCGGCGTTCATTGTCCGATCATACTCTTTCTTGTATCTCGCGGGGTCGCCTAATATCTCACGTGAAGATAAATTATATACTTCGTCTCCATGCCAATGAAACGGTATATCAAAGTGCCACTCTAATTCGGAAATATCCATTTCCGTTATCGGTATGTTCAACGCCCAAACTTTTTTCTCATCCCAGCTAAAATCAAAGCCGACATCTTTTATGATCTGCGGGATATTTTCCTTTTTCATATTCTTCATTATATACTAAAACCCCCGCTTGCGCGGGGGTTTTAGTTACTTTCACCGGAGAAACACTCCTTGGTTCTGTGGGTGTAAAAATTTTTTGAAATCTTACACCAGTAAGAAATTTAGAATTTCTTCGAGGAGTGCCCCAGCCGGAACCAGAACATCCTGAGCCTAAAAGAAATTCCTTAAGAACCCACAGAACCAAATAGTCTTTCTCTCTATTTCCTTATCGTTATAAATTTATTATAACAGATAAATTTTATTTGTCAAGAGGCTATAACACACTCATCTCTTATATGTCAAAGCGAAGCCTTTTCACTATATAGGAAAAATAAACTTTGTCAACACCCTAAAAACCCTAATAAAATGGCCGCCTTTTGGGGCGGCCTTATGGTATTTCTCCTTTTCGGGCGAAATATTTGTACAATCTCCCCCGTCGCTCGTCGGGATTCACTTGCTCGGCGGGAATATCTCCACCGAATAACGACACCTTGAGGTGCAGGCCTCCGCCATTTATATGGCCGTAGATTCCGCTTGCCTCCTGAACAGCACTCAGGAATCTATCCTGCTCACCTTCTTTCTGTACTGCGGTGGTGCCGTGAATCGGAAAGAGTACTTTTATGCGCGCTTGTCGCTCCCACGCATCCAGACAATCTTCCACTGCGAGCACAACGAGGTGTAGATACACCTCACTCGCTTTCCGTGGCACGACAAACGTCGTTGCTTCGGGATTTTCCTGGATGAATTCCTGTTCGACCCGATGTAACAGACTGAGCTGCAAATTTTTCACCTGCTTCTCGCCCATTTTACGGACAGCTGCTCGCGTCAATGCGTTGTACAAGTCAGCACTTACGCTAATCAGACTCTGCGAAAAGATAAGTGGAAGTTCTTGCTGCTCTTTTTCTTTTTCCCGTTGCGGGAACATCGCCATGCAAATCACCTTCTTTCTGTATGGATTTTTATAGTATCTATCTTCTATATAACACTACCCCTATACCCTGTCAATGCGTTTATTTCACATTGTCTCGCTTTTTCTCTATACTATAGAGTAATACGTATTCTTAATTTATATCACGCCATGGAACTTACCTTTTTTGGTGCCTCTGAAGAGGTTACCGGTTCGAACTTTCTGCTCGAAACACCTAATACCAAGATTCTTATCGATTGCGGGTTGATTCAGGGTGGTCGTTTTGTTAATCCTGAAAACTACGAACCATTCCCTTATGACGTAAAGAATATCGACGCATTATTTGTTACCCACGCACACATCGACCACACGGGAAAAATTCCTAAACTCTACAAGGAGGGCTTTCGCGGTAAGATTTATTCAACATCTCCTACAAAGGATTTTGCAGAACAACTTCTTGTCGATTCAGAGCATCTTCTTTATAAAGATTCCCTGGAACAAGGCCGTGCCCCTATCTATGATCTAAACGACATCACCGCAACTCTCAAAATGTGGGAGGGCATCAGCTATCACCAAAAAATCGACATGAAAGATTTTTCTGTTGAATTTTTTGATGCGGGACATATTCTTGGATCTGCATTTATTGTGGTTACTGAAAAAGCTACTGGCAAAAGCGTTGCCTTTTCCGGAGACCTCGGCAACCAGCCTGCTCCTCTTGTAAAAGATACTGAGCAGTTAGCGGATGTTGATTATCTTCTTATTGAATCCACCTATGGCGATCGCGTTCACGACAACCCAGGCACTCGCCGAGATCGCCTTGAAGACGTTATTGAAGATGCGATGATGCTTAACGGTGTTCTCCTAATTCCTGCCTTTGCTATGGAACGTACACAGGAATTATTGTACGAGATGGACGAACTCGTAGAAAAGGGTCGCATCCCAGGTGCTCCTGTGTATGTTGATAGTCCGCTCGCGATTAAGCTTACTGCTCTCTACAAGAAATACTCACAAGACCCGATGTATTTCGATGCAGAGGCAATCGAAAAAGCAAAACAAGGTGGCGAAATATTCGACTTCCCGCGTCTTCGCTTTACGCTAACCTCCGAACAATCTAAGTCTATTAACGAAGCATCGTTACCTAAGATAATCATCGCCGGATCGGGAATGTCCAACGGTGGACGTATTCTCCATCACGAACTTCGCTACCTTCCTGACCCTAATACCACCATCCTCTTTATCGGCTATCAGGCACGTGGCACCATGGGTCGTGCTATCCTTGATGGAGCACCGGTTGTTCGCATTATGGGCGAAGAAATTCCGGTTCGCTGCAAGATGGCGACTATCTCCGGATACTCTGCGCACGCAGACCAGCCATTACTCTTGCAATGGATTCATCCAATGCGACAATCCCTTAAAAAGATATTCGTCGTCCACGGTGATGTAGACCAAATGACACCATTTGCTCAAAAGGTACGCGATGAATTTGCTATCGATACCATCATTCCAAAGCATGGTATGAAAGTTACGCTCGATTAACGATTGCACAATCAAATACATAGTTTATAAAGACCGCCGAAGCGGTCTTTATTGTCCCCTTGACTTTTTTATGAAATGTTGCATAATCTATTCAGTTCTCATAACCTCTTATCAGGAAAGGAAGTGTGTCTCTATGGACATCATTGTTGAAAAAGGCGCCAACACCACAGAGAAAAATGCTCGTCGCATTTCGATCGACGGGACCTCGGAAAAAGCCACCGTCTCAGGCACTGGAGTTGCCGTCCTCTCTGCAAAACAGCTGGACTTTCTTCAGAAAACGCCCGCAGAGAGCGTGAAGCAGGTCGCGGATCGGATTCGCACCTTCTTGCGTGAAAACGGTTTCGTTGATGTGGAGACGAACTATTCTCCTGGACACGCCGTCTTCGCGTTTACTATTGACGGGTGAATCTGTTTTTACCCGTTTACCCCCTGCCCCCTCGGCTTACCGAGGGGCTTTTTTACGCGCCACGGGGCCTCTCGTAGAAGACTTTACGTGGTAATTCGTAATTCTCTCTTAAATCTTTTATAATAATGCATATGTTATCCGTAGAAAATTTTATTTCAGAAAAAACGTTTGAATCTGACGTTGAACAAAAAGCAACTCGTGATGGATTTGGAACTGGCTTGGTGCAACTCGGAGAAACTAACCCCGATGTTGTTGTCCTTTCGGCTGACCTAAAAGAATCCACTCGTTGCGAAGCATTCGCCACTAAATATCCAAAACGCTTTTTTGAGTGTGGTGTTGCTGAGCAAAATATGATCACCCTTGCGGCCGGCTTTGGAGTTTCTAATAAAATTCCTTTCGCCGCATCGTATGCAGTATTTTCCCCAGGAAGAAACTGGGAGCAAATTCGCACAACCATTGCATATAATGATGCAAACGTGAAAATAGCTGGCCACCATGCAGGCATCTCAACCGGCCCCGATGGAGCAACACATCAGGCAATCGAAGATATCGCCACCATGCGCTCCATGCCCAATATGCGTGTTATCGTTCCCGTAGATGCCCTTGAGGCACATAAAGCTACTGTTGCAGCATCACAAATTTGGGGGCCAATCTATCTTCGTTTTACTCGCGAAAAGTCTCCTCTTGTAACTACACAAGAAACGCCGTTTATTCCTGATAAAGCGTACACGCTTTGGGAATCAAAAAAACCACAGGTTGTTATTATCGGGTGTGGTCCTCTTCTCCATCAAGCACTTCTTGCTGCACAAGAACTAGAAAAAGAAAAGATTGGCACACTTGTACTCAACAGCCATACCGTAAAGCCACTGGATGAAAAGAAAATTGTGGCGCTGGCCAAAAAATACGGAGCAGTCGTAACCGTCGAAGAGCATAGCGTTCTCGGTGGGCTTGGTGGTGCAGTTGCCGAATGCCTTGCAAAGCATCAGCCAACCCCGATTGAATTTATTGGTATGCAAGATACGTTTGGAGAAAGTGGAACATCGGCTGAACTATTTAAAAAATATAAGCTTGATAAAAATGCGATTGCAGATGCAGTGAAGAAAGTTATTGCGCGCAAGAAATAAGGAGAATTCCCTGTTTGGCGAACTACTGTGTTGCGGGTCCCCGTTGCCTCGGTCGCCGTACAATTAGCACGTCTTCCTCTACAACCTCCCCGCGCCTTGTATTTCATCCAAACACGGACTTCTCTAAAAATACCAGCTGTAGCTGGTATTTTTATTTGATTTTTAACCCTTTCCAAATTTTAGAAAAAAAGCCGCGCTAATAAACTTAGCGCGGCCTGGTTGCCTGAAATAGTGCTGGGTCACTTTTTAATTTTGGTTTTCTGAGGAGAGACGCCCTCCTTCGGTTGTGCTATCTCTGCACTCTTAGGTTTGCGTAAATCTTTTACCTGCTCTCTTGTCTCCTCAGAAACTCCGCCTTTGCTTCCCGCCATCGATCCCATAGCCTTCTCCTTTCTTGATTTTATTTACTAATCCCCCATTAGTCCCAGTTCCACCAAGAAGGATTGTCATTCGAGTACCTGTAGTTATAGTCCTCCCTTTTCGATATTGCATTGTCGCATCTTCTGCATCTAAGAGTAGTATGCTCTCGGAGCAATTCTATGGAAAGAGCGTCTTTATGAATTCTGTTCAATAAGCCCCCTTCTTTGTTACGCGCACCTCTTTCAACATAGCCATTTCCTTTGCATGTCGGACATTTAACTTCACAACTGCAAATAGATGAACTGGGATCTATAAAAAACTTTTTCTCCCCACCGCAGGTAAAGCACATTTCCATTACTGGAATTGTCCCTTGGTTGCTGCACATTTCGCAACCAACCTCGACTGTCGTGGTCACCATATCTTCATTTGGTGGTAAACCGTATACATTACGCTCCACTTTCTTTTTCCCTGCACAGCAGGGACAAGCCTCGGTTTTAATCATAGCCCTTTCCTCCCTTTATTTTGTTATTAAGGTCCACTTCTGGTCTTAGTTTGCAATATTTACGAGTTAAGTCAAACTATTTGACAAACTAAACAATATAACATAGCTTAAATGAAAGGTTTATATGAAAATAATCCATTTTAAGTGTCATTTTTGACGTCACATATATGATAGCAAAAGAACAGCTAGAAAAAATCGGCTTGCCGGAACAACAAGCCGATATTTACCTCTCCTTATTAAAAAATGGGCCGCAATTTATTCAAGAGATATCCAAAAGTACTGGGATTAAGAGAACAACCCTTTATTTGATTATAGAGCGAATGTTGGAGAAAAATTTAATCAATATTGAGATTAAGGAGAAGCGGAAGAAATATTATATCAAAAATCCGAAGACACTTCTGTCGCAAATTAGGGAACAATATTATCTTCTCGACGCACTCATGCCACAGCTGGAGGATATTTTTGAACAAAAATCGGCTGCCAGTAAAATACGCTTCTATGATACGATTGCCGGCATGAAAGAAACGTTCAAAGAATTGGTTGCTCTTAATGATACAAAAGAAGAGCTTTTGACGATTGAGGGCGATATTCGCTCTTCTTTTAAGCTCGGCTATGATTTTTGGAAAGATTTATTAGCTGAAAAGAAAAGGTTGGGTATACAATCAAGAACTATTATTCCGTCCAATGAAAAGAATGAGTTTGTTATTCATGATCATAACATTCAAATGAGGACCAGTACTATGTTAAATGATTTCAAAATTATGCTGTATCTTTTTTCAAATAAAGTAATTATCATAATTCCCGCAGACAACCTTTGTATTGTTATCGAAAATGTAAAAATAAAAAAATCCCTGTCTGCCTTATTTGAAATTATTTGGAAAAGATCTAAGGGCTACATCGAAAATTAACTGTTCATTTCCTACATTAACTCTGCGCCTCCGCTAGGGTATAAGAAAGTTAGCTATTATCAATCAACCCACCCAAGGAAGGGATTCTGCCGTGATTACAATCGTTAACATTGGGCCTGAAGGAGATGGGCCGCCACGGATAACTTCATTTATGGTCGGGGACACTGTGTACGTTTACAGATCTAACAACACTATCAATGTCTCCGTCGCTAGGGAAGGCACTCTTCTTTCTCTTAGAGAAGGCTGCGACGACACAATCTGCATCAACACCCCTTTAATGCCCCACCGAGCTTGGCCGATTGTGCGCCGTCTCCTGCAAGCACACGGGGTTATTACGAAGGCAGTTAATGAGCCACTGGCACTGATTACCGCAAAAGTAGTTACGGTCTATTAATATATTGCCTACCTTTATCAGTTCACCCTCCCTCATACGGGAGGGTGTTTTTTACTTTAAAAATTACTGCCTCCAATCTCAATAATTAGAAATTAGTAATTTGTCATTAGAACTTTTATACTATACATATGTACGACATCATAACCATAGGAACAGCAACGCGAGACGTGTTCATCAAGAGTGCACTCTTTACAAATGTGCATGATCCTAAACATTTAAAAAAACTTGGCTTTCTCGATGGCGATGCAACGTGCTTTATGCCCGGAGCAAAGCTTGAAATCGAAAAACCTGTTTTCGCAACAGGAGGTGGGGCAACTAATACCGCTACTACGTTTGCTCGCATGGGCTTACACGTTGGGATCATTGGCAAGATTGGTATCGATGACGGTGGCGATCGTATCCTTGCCGAATGTAGGACTGAGGGTATTAAATCGCTTATCATCAGCGATAAAGCGCTTTCTACTGCATACTCCGTTATTCTTGTTCCTGTGGCAGGCGAACGCACCATTCTTGCGCATCGCGGCGCTTCGGATAAGTTAAAACCCGCTGATATTACGCGCGTCGCCACTAAAAGCAAGTGGGTGTATATCGTCCCTGGAAATATTCCTTTTCCGACCATTATGCACGCAGTAAATATCTTTACTAAAAACGGTAGTATGGTTGCCTTTAATCCATCTAAACACGTTGTTGAAAAAGGACTCCTTGCGCTTGCTCCATTATTAAAAAAAATAGATGTTCTTCTTATGAATCGAGAAGAGGCTTCCATACTAACGGGTATTCAATACGATTCTATTGAACGCATTCTTTCTACATTACATACATCATACGCGGGCATCGCTGTTGTAACGGACGGCCCCGCAGGGGCATATGTGATAACGCCAAATCATCGGTATGACTGTACTGTATTCCCGAAAAAAGTCGTCGCTGATGCGACTGGCGCAGGAGATGCGTATGGAAGTGCATTTGTAAGCACACTTATCCACGCTCAAAAAGTCAAAAAAGAAACTACCTTTTCAGAAGAAACTATCCGCGAAGCGATACGTGCCGCCTCCGCAAATAGCGCCTCTGTTGTTGAGCATATTGGCGCAAAACATGGTATACTAACCAAAAGCCAGCTCGAGAAAAATCCGAGGTGGAAAAAATTAAAAATTAAAATAACTACACTGTGATTCTTCGAAGAGCCACACTGTTCATTATCCACCCTTATGATTGACGAAACTCAAGTTTGCCATACAAACCTATCCTATAAGATTTGCGTTTCTGGAGCTGCAGAAACTCGCCACTGCGGAGACAAGGCATTTGAAATGGGCCAAGAAATCGGTCGCGAAATTACCCGCCACAATGCAGTTTGTGTTACTGGCGCAACAACAGGATTTCCTTATTGGGCTGCAAAGGGTGCAAAGCTCGAGGGAGGTTTTGTTCTTGGATTCTCCCCTGCTTCTACAGAAAAGGAGCACATCGACCGATTTAACCTGCCAATCGATAATCACGATATGATTGTCTATACTGGATTCCACTACAGTGGACGAAACCTTATCTTAACCCGCTCGTGCGATGCCGTAATCATCGGCTGTGGCCGTATGGGTACGATGAACGAATTTACTATTGCATTTGAAGACAGTAAGCCGATTGGAATTCTCGAAGGTGATTGGGAAACCGATGAAGTATTGCGAACGATGATTGAAAAATCCCATCGCGCAGAAGAAATGAAGGACAAGATTGTATTCTCTTCTGACCCAAAGGAATTGCTTGATAAATTGTGCGCCATCCTCGATGCTGAGAAAAAGCTCACCCACGAGAGCCACACACTTAACCGATAAAGGAATTCTTTTAAAAAGTCCGCCACTCGGCGGACTTTTTGTTTTCGAAACAATACAATCGGTATATACTTATATATATTCTATGATCACCTTTTTAAAAAATCTTATTCTTCCTATAAGCTTCCTTGTTTCTAATATCATCGGCGCAGGTATGTTTGCATTGCCTTTTGTATTCCAACAATCGGGGCTTGTTGTGGGAATTTTTTATCTCGTCTTCTTTGGCGTTTTGGCTGCTATTATCCATCTTCTCTATGCTGACATTGTTCTCCGTACCAATGAAACGCGCCTACAATTCCCAGGTTATATCAAAAAATACCTCGGAAAGAACGCGGGGTTCTTTTCCAGCATACTTGTTTGCATAACGCTTTTATTTACACTCACCGCATATCTTGTTCTTTCGTCCAGCTTTCTTCATATTATTATCCCCGCGCTTTCGCCCCTTGTTGCGATGTTTCTTTTTTGGGCGCTTGCTACAATTACTATATTTATTAGTATCAAGCACACCGCTATTTTCGATACTATTACAGCTGCCATAACCATTATTGCAATTGGCACAATCTTCGCCTATTGGGGAATCGCATTTCCGTTTGAAGCATCCCTATTCCCTATTGTTAATTTCGAGCATGCATTTCTCCCCTTTGGCCCAGTCCTCTTTTCTCTTATTGGCTTTTCTGCCATACCCGCACTTGTTGCCTATACGCGAAAAGAATCTGTTTCTTTTGTGCACATGAAGCGTGCTATTATTTGGGGCTCCCTTCTCCCTGCATTCTTTTATTTTCTTTATACTGTTTCAATTTGGGGACTGTCTTCTTCTGTTTCTCCTGATTCTCTTTCTGGCCTCGTCGATACCGTTCCCTTTTCGATTTTAATTACCCTAAGTATTCTTGGTTTTGTTTCACTGTGGGATTCTTATTCTGCTGTTGGTCGAGATATTAACAAGCTTCTCGAATATGAATGGCTCGTTACTCCTGCAAATGCTCTTGTTATTGTCGCAAGCACGCCTCTTATTCTTTACTTTCTTGGCTTCCAAAATTTTATTACCCTCGTAAGCGCAATTGGTGGCATCTTGTTTAGTATTTGGGGTATTCTTATTATCCTTGCATGGAAAAAAGCTATACGCGTACATCTTCCGAGCGTTAAATTCTCAACGTTTTATGTTTCAGGGCATACGTACTCAATCGTTGCTGCCATCCCTTCATTTATTATTAATCTTCTCCTTGTCGTGTTTGCAGGAGGCATCATCTACGAAGCCATTCAGCTTATTGGATTATTAATCTACTAATGCTGTAATAAAAAATCCCGACCATTTGGTCGGGATTTTTTATACACTACTCCTTTTCAGAAAGATACTTTCTTTTTAAAAATTCTTCAAATGCTTTCATCTCTTTCTGAGCCGACAATACCTTTTCTACTACAACGACTCTTGGTATTTCTTGTTTTTTTACCCCTCTTTTTAACCGCTCATCTTCTTCCCTTTCTATTGTCTCAATTCTAGAGCCTGGAAAGATTCTCTCGAAGCGTAGGTATACGCCGTCTTCTTCAGATCTTCTCGTATTAAACTCGACAAGAAGTTTCATAACACGCTCTTTCAATTCTTTATTTTTCATCATCCACTCTTTCCATTCAATACTCTCCCCGCTCCCCCTCTCTTCAATTGCTTTATAAAATTCTTTCGCTATCGAAGGATCTTCTCGTAAAACATCTTCTGGCGCTATACTGTGCTTTTTAGCAACCTCCTCTCTCACCTCCATCTCCCCTTCGAACCTATACATCGGACTCTCTGGGGCTTCAAAGTAGAGGTAGGGGAATGCCAATCGCCCCTTACCTTCTTCAGTATGCCCTCCACACGAACTTGCTGTATTTATCTTTAGTGCATTTAAAACAGCGACGCATTCAATGATATTCCTGTCTATTTCTAGCCCTAACCTATCTCCTACGTTTTTAAAATGCTCAATAGCCTCTTTTAAACGAGCTTCTCTTCCTCCCGCCCCTTCCTTTGTGTTTTTAGGCAGTCCTTCCATTTCTTTTATTTAAAATATCCTTATCACATCCTTCACACTAATCACCAAAATTAAGCCCAGCAACAGCAAGAGTCCTATGCCGTTTGCATACTGTTCAAACTTTTTCGGCAAGGGGGAACCTTTTATCTTTTCTATGGCTAAGAATAATATTCTTCCTCCGTCTAAGGCTGGAAATGGCAACACGTTAAACGCGGCAAGATTTACCGATATTAATGCGATAAGACTTAACACATAAATAAATCCTGCTTCGCTCGCATCAACCGTAATCTTAACAATGCCAATTGGACCAGTCATGTTTTCCAAACTTCCTTTGCCCATTACCGTTGCGCTAATCAAACTACCGATACCCACAAATGTTCCTTTTACAATAGCAATCGATTCTATAAACCCGCCTTGTACTGCACCGAGTATCCCCTGTTTTTCACGTCCCACTGAATCGCCTAGTATAATCCCGAGCGGACCTTGTCCTTCTGGTGGATCCTTGCGTGGAGTCATGTTAATCGTCACCTCTTCTCCCAATCGGCTTACGCGTACTGCAATTTGCTCCCCTGCGTGGCTCTTTGTAAACGTTATAAAATCATCCGAGCGGGTAAAGTCGAGTAGTCGGTCATTTGCCTGTAACCCTGCCACACTTGCTGGCCCATTTTCTACCACCTTGCTTACAAATACTCCTGGTGCTACCCCGATCATGAGTACGATAGATAGAAGTGCCCACCCTAAGAGAAAGTTCATTGCCACGCCTCCTACTAATATACAAAATCGCTTCCACGGTGCGATATTACCGAATATTCGCTCTTTCGGCACGTCTCCTTTTACTTCTTCTTCACCGTTTTCTCCGGCGATATTTACATATCCTCCAAAGGGTAGCCAGTTGATGCTATAGATTGTTTCCCCAATCTTTTTCCCCCATGCGCGTGGCGGAAGACCGAGTCCGAATTCACTCACAAACAACCCAAACCGCTTCGCGAGCAAAAAATGCCCCAGCTCGTGGACAATAATGAGGATTGATAACAGTGCGATGATGATAATAGTAGTGAGCATGTGGGTGGTAGTAGGTATGAGGTATAGGGTATACGGTATCTGTCGTCTGCATTAAATATACCGTATGTAACATACGGTATACGTTTTAATTCACATCCATAATTTCCTCCGTCTTCTTTTCTAGTAACTGATCGAGCTCTTTATTTCCCTTATCAACAACTGCTTGGATTTGTTCCTTTAGCTTAAACTTTTCATCTTCAGTAAGATTACCCTCCTCTGCTTCGCGCGCTACGCGTTTGTTCTCGTCATCACGCAAGGAACGCACCTTTATTTTTGCTTCTTCGATTTCCTTTTTAACCATCTTGATAATCTGCTGTCGTCGCTCATCGGTAAGTGCTGGAAGATTGATGCGAATCGTTGTGCCGTCTACGTTTGCGACTACATTTAAATTCGATGATTCAATTGCCTTAGCAACAACATTAACCGCTTCCTTATCCCATACGGAAATCAATATTGATGTTGGTGGCTGAATACTAATTGCGCCTACTTGTCGAACGGTCATGCGTTGTCCATATAGCTCAAACGAAATATCTTCTACGAGTCGCGGGGATGGCCTATTTGATCGCACACCCAAAAGCTCCTGCCGCACAAACTCCACCAAACTTCCCATTTTCTGTTCTAATTCTTTTATAATGTCCATATGTTTCTTTACTATTTTCCCTATCATAGCGTTGTTTTAGCTAAAAATCAAAGTCACCCTTTCAAAAAATATTGACAATGCGGGCATTTTATCGTATTTATTAGTCAGAATCATTCCCAATAACCCATAGCCTTAAGGAGACGAAGATGACCACGGCCGAACATTCCCAGATTCAGCGGTACATGGCTTTAATAGTTCTTACCAACCTCGGCAAACTTGCCAGAAAACAGGTGCGGAATGCGCTTCGCAGTATCGAGCCACTGGACGACTTGCTCTGGATTATTTCCATGCTCACCGACCCTAAACAGGTCCGCACTGCACTCGGAGTAGCATTCGGGCACAAAGATTTTACACCCGAACACATATTCTCCCTGTACACCGATAAGCATTACGCCGATTATCAACTCATACTGAGCGGTGCAATGGTGCGGAACCACGACTACCTCATGGGTAGGCTCACTGACTACCTCAAGTATGCTGTCAACCAAGACGTCCAGTGCTACATTATCGAAGCATGTGCTCAGGCCCCTGATGGCCAAGGCGCGCTTATCAGAGCGTTCTTTGCCCCCGCCAACCCCGAACTTGCGCCGCTCCTTGCGGAAGGAATTGTTCGTCAGTCGCTTACATTCAGCAAAATCCAGGATTTAATGCGACAGTCGAGGGATCATGCTTCGATGCTGCTCTTCGCAAAAACTGCTGCGCGAAGAGTCCAGGGTATCGATGTGGATGACTTGCGCTGGATATTTTCCCAATTTAAGGGTGACCCGCAGCATGAGTTTGATTTCATCAATGCAATCGTCGATGTTCAAAGCGATATCTTTTTCCATCTCCTGATGGAGACGGAATTCGAGCAAATCCGTGAGGCCTGCGCAAATAAAATCAGACAGTTCAACTTCACTTCCTCCTCAATTAGCTACTGGCTTGTTGTGGCTAGTCGTCAGCAGCTAAGCGACGCAGCTGAATGGTTTCTCGTCCTGCTTGGCGAAAAATACGCCGAGCGCTCTCCCGAATATCTTTTAACCACACTCTCCGGACTTAGCGACAATGACCCGCAGAGAGCGTTGATTGAAAGCATTTTAGCATCTCACACAACTAAGCTGTGCGAGATCGCCGGCATCACGCCGGCCTCGTGACCGCTGTCGCGCAAAACAAAACGGCTCCCTTCGGGGAGCCACTTTTTTTATTCCATTCCTACACATTTCTTTTTACGGCACAAGAATATCGTATCCGCCTGGGCTAAACAATGCTTCATTAAAAAACTTAATTTCTGTTGGTTTTATTTTGTATGCCCGCGAAGACATGACTTTCTTTTTCATTTGCTCAACACTAATTGGCTCGTCTGAGATAAAGTTTGCCTTGTTCCAAAAGGTAAGTGCTGCAAGCACTGTTTCGATGCTCGATAATTCCTCCGCTATTCCTTTTATTTGTACACCAATCTTTTTATCCAGTACATCTTGCCCGTCATCTGCTATAGAAGCAGCAACCTTAGGATTTATTGCAATATTTTTACAATGCTCGGTTTCTGGATTACTGATAAAGAAAAAATTTAAATCTTTATCTACAGAAAAATACACCGTGCAAGACTCCACGTGATTACCAAATGTTGCGAGAGCCATAACCTTTTGTGAACTCAGATATTTAAGAAGGGCTTCTTTCGTATCTACCATTAGTATAATAATATCACATTTATTGTATTATTTCTGCAATAGCTTCTTTTTTGTTCAGGAAAATTGCCTTATTTCGCGCTCTTCCCTGTGGATTTATTGGAGATGGATGATAGATGGGAAGTATTGCGTATGTCTTTTTACCTACCGTGGCATTTGTTATTTCTCCCATAGGTAACGCTATTCCCGAAAGCTTTGTTGCAAGTGTTGTTGTATGCACGCCCAACAATACAAGCAGTTTATAACTATGTTGTTCTAGTAATCCGATAAACAGAGGCCAACATTTCTCACTACATTCTATTAAATCCCGCCTATCATCCACACAGCATTTTGAAAGTTCTGTAAATCCGCAGATGTCTGTTGATAGTCCAAACGGCTCTAGTAACTCATCGAGTCGTTTGCCCGATGCTAATAATTTTCCACTTACCGCCCTGCATGCTTTTCCTTCGTGCCATCCGCTTGCCGCAGGCGATTCTCCAATAAGCAATATATGGCTTCCCTTTTCTTCTCCTTGTTGATGAAATAATTCACAAGAAGTTTCGTAAATATACTTACACACATGCCCTTTATTTTCTTTTTCATTTCTTCTCTGCATGTGTATATCGTATCTTATGCCTTCTTTCTTGTTCTCCTTTTTTCTACAACTGCCTTTGGCTTTTTCGCTATTCCGTATTGCTCTGCATACCCTTCGAGTAAACGCATTTGTAGTGGCTTGTTTACATTATAGCGATCCATAGCCATCTTTCTTCTGATAATTTCATGTGCGAGCGCACTGTTTTTTACCAGATGCTTTCGCAACACCCCAAGCGTTTCTGAGAAAAAATCTTCCCCTTCTTTTTTCCCTATGTCCGATGGAATATATACTTCGTGCACGCGCGAACTAATTGTTTGTATTACGCTGTCTGCTGCATGTGCGATTAATATAATAAGCGCATCCTTGGGAGGCTCTTCGATTATCTTGAGTAATGCACTTTGTCCTTCGTCGGTAATAGCATCTGCAGGACAAATAACCGCTGTTCGTTTTTTTGAAACAATCGGCTTTCGGTATAAAAATTCTTGTACTGCGCGTACTGCATCGATACCGATACTTTCTTTTTCAACCGGCTCAACGTACAAAAAATCGTTTAAAAACTTCCCCTCGCTTTCAAACGTTCCGTGTTCGAGCCTATGTCCAAGTTGGCGAGAAAAATCCACCATCGCCTGTTCATCTTCGCCAAAAAAAACATATGCATGAAATACCTGCTCCTTAGATATAAGTGCCTCAAAATCTTTTTGCAGTTTTGCGTGCCGTTCTTTCATTTCTTCTGTTTCTTCATTTGTTCCAAAACCTCCTTTCCGCTTATTGGTATTGCTTGCTCGCGCACCATTTTAAGCCCATTGCATTCTTTTGGATTGTGCGATGCGGTCACCGTAATTCCCCCTGCTGCCTGGTGCTTATTTACTAGGAAATAGAGCATTGGAGTGGTTATTAACCCTGCGGGAACGACCCGTACGCCCTTTTCTTTCTCCAAAGCCTCAATACACGCCTTATACAATTCTGGCGAGCTTAAACGGGCGTCATGGCCCAAAACGAGGGTCTTCTTATTGCTTTTATGGCCCATACATCGCAATATCGCCGGAATAACCGCTTTTACAACTTCAGCGTTTATCTGTGCAGGATATTTTCCACGTATATCATATGCCCTGAATATTGCTTGGTCGATTTCCATATTCAAAGTATAGCGTATCAGGTATAGGGTATCCAGTATACGTAAAAAGGCCCCGTTTGTCGGGGCCTAAAACCTGTGACCTTCCCATCACATAACCTTGAAGAAGTGCGTGAGTGCGGTATAACCGACCTCATCAATTATGATGTCATCGCCGACACCAATTTTAAACAAGGCTCGTAATGACTCCGCAACTTCTCCCACTGCAGCAGATGCCCCCTCCCGATTGTCACATATGGCAACGATGCCGTCGGCCCGCACGTACGCCATTCTGATTCCAGTGATAGGCAATAAAATCTCTCCCACCCCTATCAATTTTGGATCGTTTTCGTAGTGTGCGCGACGCCGATACCCACTCTCGATACGCCTTCCTCCGTACGGATGTTCAAACAAGAATAGAAATGAATCACACTTGAGCACAATCTGTATCCCTGTATAAAACCAGACTGCAATTACTGAGCATGCCGCTTGAGGCGTAGGCGTAGGCGACACCATCTGTCCCGTCCCAATAATAATTATTTTTCCTGCCATGCGCACCTCCCTCTCTCTGTTTTTTTGGGTTACGAACTAAAAACAAAGTAGCACCGTGGGTGCTACTTTGTCAATTTACTATCACAACGTTTCTAAAAATGTATCTTTTGCTGGTGCCTTATATTTTATTGGTTTGGATATATTCCAAATAACTTCGAACTGCGCGCGCATCAACTCAGCAAAATCTTTGCTTTGGATAATATATCCGAACGCCTCTTTTCGGGAAGAAACAAAGGCAACCTTATCTCCGTAAATTGTATATCCCATATTCCATGTAATGTGGAGCGGAGCAACCCGCATTGTTCTTTTGTGTCCTACTCCTGTCCCCGAGAAGGGATAGTTATCTATATCTACAGCCTTGTCTTGTGGCCAAATACCTCTTAATGGATTATTATTTTTAATTCTTTTCCTATTAAAATCGCTAAGATATTCTTCGCCAAACACAGCAACCATTTCTTTCATTGGCCATATAGATAATATTTCCGTGTTCTTATACCAATAGAGGTCGTTGAGAATTGTTCTCACTTGCTCTAATCCCCTAAAATGTCTGATTTTTGGTTCGACACTTTTTGCTTGCTGTTCAGGAACGTATTGCCTCAACTTTTTACGTTCCTCCTCAAGCGCTCCAATCTTTTCTTCCATTAAATGCTCTAAGTTTTTTATATCGCTCGGCTGGAATAGTGACTTATTGTCTTCGTTTTGTTCCACAACTAAACCCTTTTCAATAAGCGCATTTAAATGCACGTACACCGAGGGGCGTGGCATGCCAATATTCTCTGCAAGCTGGCGCGCAGAGGCACTCCCCAACTGAAGCAAACGCACATATACGTTAATTGTGTTATCTGCGAATCCGAGTTCTTTTAATACATTTTTCATCATATACCCATGGTAACACTATCTGTTGTTTATTTTCAACAACAGATTTACATAGTTACCACTCTCTTTCATACTATGGCATATGAATAAAAAAATAACTCTACTGATAGTGGCTCTTTTGCTGGCGGGAGTAATCGCTGGCGCTGTTTTTTACAAAAATTCTTCTCCGAAAGATTCGGTTAAAGTCGGCTTTGTTGCCTTTCCTACTGGAGCGTTCTCCTCTCTCGGAGAGATCCAGCTCAACGCAGCCAAAATGGCTGTCGCAGATATCAATAATGAGGGCGGCATTAACGGCAGGCCGCTTGAACTGATAGTCGAAGATTATGCATGGGATCCAAAGCGAGCCATCCCTGCCTATGAGGCGCTCAAGCTACGGAGTATCAAATTTTTTGATATTGAGGGGGCGCCTGCATCTGGCATCTTGCCACCGATTATTGTAAAGGATGGAAATTTTACAATGAACAGTAATACGGTTCTCCCCTCTTATACAGACGGAAGTCCGCTTACTTGCCGTATATCGTTAAAGGCAGAAGATTATGCTGTGGCAATCTCGAACTATCTCCTCGCGCAGGTTGAAAATCCACGCATTGCATTTTTAGCCGTTAACAACGACTACGGGGTTTCTATGAAAAAATCTATCGAGGCCATTCTGAAGCAACAAGGTGGCACAATCGTTTCTACCGAGTTATTCGAGCAAAGCGTTACCGATTTTCGCTCGCAGGCAACTCGTCTCAAAGAGCTCCAAAATCAAATAGATTTTCTTGTTGCGATTAATGCAAGTAACTCAACAGAGCCAATGCTCAAGCAAATCGCCCAACTTAAATTCTCTAAACCTATTGTCAGCGATAACTGGACCGTTGAAAATGCTCAGATAAAAACCCGCTCTCTGGTTAATGCTATTGCGTATGCCGGCTATACGTGGGCAGCTACGCCGACCACTAGCGATTCAGCTGAAGCCGCTGCGTTTAAAAAACGCTTCACTGAAACATACAACCAACCAGCCTCCCCGGTTGTGGCAAATACGTATGACGGCATTCGTCTCTTAGCCGTCGGCCTTGCCAACGCACCAGAGCAAACACCTGAGTCCGTTTCCAACTACCTCATAAACACATTACATACATACAATGGTATTGGTGGAACAATCACATTCAACAATGATTGCGAGGCGGAGAGAAGCCTTGTTATGCGTATCATTAAGGATGGGCAGCCTATCGAAATTAAATGATTTCCTATCCGTAAATCTTTGGGTTTACTGTAACGACATCGCAAGTCGTTACATGCAAACCTCTCTCACAAAAAAGCCGCCGATTGCATCGGCGGCTTGTTCCCTATGTAATCGTAACCCTATAGGGGAAGCCCTGCGGAGCCCTTGCCCGCAACCAATCACTGACAAACATGTGTTGGTCAGCTCCTCCAACAACCGCATTGGCATGCGCTATAGGGTCGTGGTGCTCCATTGGATTGCGCTGGAGCACAATGTACCCGTTCTCTTTGCACCACTGCACGAATTCAGCAGTATGCTCAAAATCGGCAGCGTGGTTAAGCATTAACTGCCACACGGCCTTTTCGGCTATCTGCTCATGCAACCGAACATCCTGGGCAATATACTTTTCGAGGCGTGCGTCCCTAAGCGCGTCGCGCAGGAGCACTTCTTCGCCCCACTCATTTCTGAGAGTGACTTTGTTATCCTTTTCGTTCTCCACCTCCCCCTGTCTTCCAGGCGTGAATCCGAATTTACCGCCACAGACAAAGCAGTAATGCGTATTTTCCCGCTGCCGCATCGCTCTGAATGTGTATCTGCTGAAATGGAAACCTTCTTCCCCTCCTCCACTACGGTCTTCCATGCGCCTTCGCGCCTTTTTTCTTCGGCTCATATTGCCTCCCCATGAGAGAAATGAATATCTTACGAACTAAAAACAAAGTAGCACCGTGGGTGCTACTTTGTCAATTTACACGCTTACAAATTTTCTTTAAAGAATGTTTGCAAATCTTCTATTTTAATTCGCTTCTGTTCCATGGTGTCGCGGTCGCGCACCGTTACCGTATTGTCTTCCAATGTGTCGAAGTCTACGGTGACACAGTACGGTGTACCTATTTCATCCTGTCGGCGATATCGCTTTCCGATGTTGCCGCTGTCGTCGAACTCGGTCATCCAATCTTCGCGCAATGCTTCATACAAGCCACGCGCCTTTTCTATTAGCTCGGGCTTATTTTTTAACAATGGAAAAACAGCTATCTTTACCGGCGCAAGACGCTTGTCGAGCTTAAGCACGGTGCGCACATCTCCTTCGCCTACCTCCTCTTCGGTATATGCATTATCCAAGAACATCAGCACAAGCCGGTTAAGCCCCACCGACGTTTCCATGATGTGTGGTGTAAATCGCTCATTCTTTTCTTGATCGTAATAATCCAACGCTACACCAGAAAACTTCGAGTGCTGTGAAAGATCCCAATCTCCTCGTGCGTGGACACCTTCTACTTCCTTAAAACCACCGAGTGATCGAAAATTAAATTCGATATCGTACGCCTGTGAAGCATAGTGTGCAAGCTTATCATGCTTGTGCCATTTTAATTTGTCTTCTGGTATCCCGTATTTCAAGTACCAATTCCACCGTGTCTGATGCCACATTTCATATTTCTCTTCCATCTGGCTTGGGTGTAAGAAGTACTGCATTTCCATTTGCTCGAATTCACGGGTGCGGAAGATGAACTGTCGCGCAACAATTTCATTACGAAATGCCTTTCCTACCTGCGCAATACCAAACGGCAATTTCGGATGCAATGAATCAACGGTATTTTTATATTCCAAATAAATACCTCCACACGTTTCTGGACGCAAGTACACAACATTGTCTTCTGACAACGCATCGGTTGGCGAACCCACATTCGATTTTACCATCAATGAAAAACGCTTTGCTGGCGTTAGGTCGGTAGAGCCACACTTTGAACACTTTACCTTACCCGCTGCCTTAAGAATGTCGAGCTGTTCATTAATATATTCGATAGGCGCTTTATCAGCGTTAATATCGAACTCTTCCAACACGTGGTCTGCACGCATACGATTCTTGCACTTACGGCAATCGATTTGCGGATCATCAAAACCGCCTACATGTCCTGAGGCAACCCATGTTGTTGGATGCATAAATATGGCGCTATCAAGCCCAAGCACATCGTCACGAAGCTGGACCATATGCTTCCACCATGCAGCCTGAATATTGTTTTTTAACAAGATGCCATAGTGCCCGTAGTCATAGATTGCGGCAAATCCTCCATAAATTTCAGAGGATGGGAACACAAAGCCCCTTCGCTTTGCCAAGGAAACTATCTTATCAATCATGTTTTCTTTCTTTTCCATAGTAATTCTTTATACCAATCTTTACCTGTGTTTGTCTATGCCTACTGTGTTTATCGAGATGCGCCAGGCGCTAACAACCCTTTAACTTGTCGCGTCACGCTCATACCCGTAAAATCATCCACCGCCGTCATTATGCCGTCTTTTGTAACTTCTATTGAGCCTCCTATCTGCGTAATATTAGGTGTTATCTCCACTTGGAAGGTTGCTTCAGTAGGGGCACCGATCACACCTTTTGTTGCAACAATCTTTTCGATTGCCCATGCTATTTCTCCTGTTCGGTCATTGTATGTTGGTACCGACCCGTTGCTTCCCTTCGCAACCCCTGTCCACACTATTCCTGGCTGCAAAGAACTATTTATTTTTATATCGCGCATATCGGTTGCGTAGTTTCTAATCGTCCACGTAACCAAATATTTTGATGGCTTGTTTACTTGTGGTGCTGCCGATCCAGAAGCGAGCGCTATTTTCGTATCAATAGTAATGTTACCCGCTACTTTCGTTTCACTGTCAGCAAAACCAACCGTCTTATCACTTGCTACATTATACGGAACAGTTGGTGAATTGATTTCACCCGCTACCTGCAATACATAATTCTTATCAAACATTCGTTTGATCGGAAATACCTTTTTTGTTTGTATTGTAAATTCAACACTTCCCTCAACACCAGGACCAATTAATTTCAATGCGGGAATCCCTGCAGTGTTCCACGTAAGTGTATTTGTGCGCGAATCAAATCCCCCCTCACTTCGCACCGATACCATATCAAACAGCTCTCCCTTTAATTTTGCTTTTATAATTACGTCACTCAACCCCACATCCGTATTATTGCGATACGTTAATGTATAGGTAATTGCTTCTCCGAGGTTTGCTACATAATCCGTTCTATTGTTTGCGGTGATTGCAAGACTTAATGGAGATGCTGCGATGCCGAGGTTTGCCGTTTTTTCTCCTATGATATATTCTTGGCCATTTATCATCACCACAACCTGGCTCTTCAACTCAAAGAATTCTTGATTCGCTCCTTCAAAAGCACCCTTTACTGCGATTGCCCGCTCTTCTTGTGGCTTTAGTATGTCGACATTCCACGTTGCATCGCCAGTCGTTGCCTTTACTGAGGCACTCTTGATTGAAACTTTTGGCGGAACAATTAAGCGAACCTGCACGTTTCTAAAATCAATATCAGAAATGTTTCTATAGCGCATTCCTATGTCAAAGTTTTCTGTGCTGAACACATTTTGCGGTGTTGTAAAATCGAGCGTGATTGCTGGTTGCCCCACACGCACTTCCAATGTTTCTTCGCGCTCAAACCGCGTATTGATATTCTCGGGTAAATAGGAAAAATTGACGTCCATCTTTTTGGTCGACTGTTCGTCTTTCACTACGATAACCGAGTACGTTCGCTCGATCATCTCTCCTGCATTTAAATCTCCCACCGACTCCTCGATTGTTTGTCGATTCATTGCCGTGTCGGTAGAAATAACACCATCGGGCAGTGTTACAAAAATCTTTGCATCCCGTAATCTTGTTCTCGATCTATTTTCTACATTCACAGTAACATCGAACGGTCGTGCGATAAGAATATTCTCCACCGTTTCCGCCTCAAACAGCAAATCTTTTGTTTTATAAAATTCTGAAATGTAATAATAAGAAACTCCTCCAATAACGAGCAGTGCCAAAACGACCCCAATCACGGTCATTTTTACTGCTTTTCCTTTTGGCTGTATCTCCCCCGAGGCAGCTTCTGCATTCCACCCTGTTTGCACCTCAGTAGCTTCTTGTTTTGGTACATGCGCCTCTACTGGCCGCTCGCCTGACTCTTCTTTTCTATCAACTCCGTATAATTTTTTTTCCAATTCTTCTAATGACATAAGGTAAAGAACGGATTACAAGAAACAAGCACCGACCAATACAATGGAGGGAATACGTATCTCTCTTCCGTTTTCTACCTTAATAATACCGCATTTGAACCTATATTTGAAGCACACCCCTTGCAATAAAACCCATGGTCATCGTGCAAGAAATAATGCACATCAGAATGCTGGCATGCGTTACACACTGCGTACTGCGGATCAAAGCCAAATGCTTTTAATAGAAATTGATACATTGTCGCTTCGTCCACCTCAACTCCCGCAATCTTTTTAATCATATTCCACAAGTATTGATCGGGGTGTAACTCAGGGGTCATTTTATTAATAAATGTTGCCATGGCGAATAAGATTCCCCAATGCTGTTGGCTCTTCTTTTTTTCTGTTACTGAAACTTCGTGGTGCGGTAATACGTCTATTATTTGAAAGTATCCGCTCTTCATCTGCATTAACCGCACACGCACAAAATTGAGCGGTTCCAAGTGTGCGCTTGATTTCGAAAGTATTTTTTTAAGCCCCCTTGCTCGTGCCGACACCTTTCCTAGCTCTTCTGTATAGAGGTGGATCATGCCGTCATGTTCCTTAAAGTCCTCTTTGTCGAGCACAAATGCCTCGGTATAATACTCGGTCATATATTCAGTATACTGGGGTAAATAACAAGCTACAAGGAGGCACTTTCTCCATATTGCGCAACTATTGACAAAATATGTCAAGTAGTGTATAAAGTAGTTAGCAACTAAATAAATTATGAAAGGAGGATCTTCCCTTATGAAGACCTCAACTCGTTCGACCCTGGCCCCGAAGCTGTCGGTAGCCGAAATTCGTGCCATGTGGATCATGATAGCCGGCTTTCTCCTGCTCGTCGCAGGAGGGGGTCATGTCCTCCTCATCGACGTCCTCAAGGTGCCGATGTCGGTAGGACGCATGGAAATCGACCCCTGGGCGCACTTTTTCTACACCCAGCGATTCGGGAACGGATACCTCGGTATCTGCATCCTCGGCATCGGCGGCCTGCTCAATTGGCGCGCTGAAGACAAGCGCGCCAAGCAAATGGCCCACTAACCCCCACCCGAAAGGAGGTCCTCTCATGCCCGACAACGGCCCGAAAGAGCTCCGTCGAGATACGGAGAACACTCCACCGGAGTGGGTGGAGATTGAGGGGGAGGTTGAACTTATCCTCCACTTCGTCCCCATGGGGCGCGGGGTCAAGGTCGAGTCACGCTATGCGTCGGACCGAGCGATTGCTCGCAACCCGTCACAGCGGCTGACCGACCCGGAGTACGAAGCGTGCCGCAAGATGGCACAATTTATACTCCACCCCCCCTCCGCCGAGCGTCCGCGGTATGCCGATGTCGATCTTCTTGATGATGACAAAGTCATCGTTACGGTCACTACCACAGTGACTACCAAGGAGATTCCTCAGTCTGTTGTTCAGCCGGCTTCGCCGACTGAGCAACTCGACCTGTTTGGTAAAAAGCTCCCCTTCTAGGGGAGCATTTTTTATCCACAAAAAAGCCCACCCTTTTTCAAGGGCGGGCTCGTGCGTCACCTGCGCTCACGGCTTTGATTTTGCCAAGGCTTCATAGGCAGCCCATGGCAACATGCGTAAACCAAACTCGCTCATGCCGAAGATCAGCGGGTGTCGAGCAGAAAGCCTTTTTTCGCTGCGACTAAACCAAGTCGACACACTCAGCCTTTGCAGCTCACTTTCAGGAGTCACGTTAAATCTCCCCCCGCTCGCCTTCCCGATATCGCGAACACAGCGCTCCGAAACAAAGGGCATCGAAACGAGCAGGATATTCTTCCACGTCTCACGCCCAGCAAACGCATAGAAATTGCCTGCCGCATCAAGAATCGTTTCCCCGCCGATCAGCTCAATCGACAACTCCCGCACTTTCGCACCTTCTGCATACTTGCGTGCAATTGTCTTTATGGGAAGTCTTTCGTGCGCCACAACAGGCACACTGTGTATGGAGGCAAGTATTATTGCCCTCATGGCTATGTGCCAATTGGCCGACTTGTGCCTAACCGCTTTCCCAAACGGGAAAGCCACGATTGCGTCATATTGCTTTCCATTCATGTCGCCTCCTTGCACACGTAAGGGGTTGTCGTAAATTTACTACCTCTTTCATACCATTCGCCAACTCAAAAGTCAAAAGTAATTATTACAACCTTCCAAGCTCTTCTTCGACAATCTTCCGTTCATCCCACGGAATTCGTTTTTCATTTTCAACAACCATTACTGTCTCCCCTCCTTTGCCGGTAAGCACAATGGCATCTCCTGGTTTCGCAAGGCTTAGCGCGGTGCGAATAGCTTCCCGTCGGTCAACAATTTCATGGATGTTTCCTTTTATAAATGGCGCATGTTCGATGCCTGCGCGAATATCGGCAATAATGCTTTTTTGATCTTCATCATATGGGTCGTCATTGGTAAGAATTATTTCGTCGCAATAATATGCGGCTATCTCACCCATAACAGGACGCTTCCATTTGTCTCGCCCACCACCCGTTGCCCCAAATACGCCAATCAATCTCCCGCCCGCCTGTTTCAAATCACAATCCGTGGCTGCCTTATATACCGCTTCAAGACTCTTTGGTTCGTGTGCGTAATCCACAACTACGGCGAACCCCTTATCGTTCGGCACAATTTCCATGCGCCCTGAAACACCCTTAAATGTTGCCAGACTTTTTCGCACTTGGTCTAGGGCAATGTGTTGTGAAAGCGCCACACAAATGACAGCACCTGCATTTTGCACATTAAATGCCCCAACGAGTGGCAGTATGAAATGCTCATCATTCACGTCAAATTCAGACCCTGCTCCGCTTAGTTGTATATTTTTTAATTCTACAATGCGTCGTACTGCATCTGCGTCATGCGCTTTTTTATGCGATACGGTATATCCATACTGTGCAGCTTGTGAAATCCCTATGAAGTGCTCGACATGTTCATCGTCCAGGTTAAATATTCCGATACCCGTCCCCTTATTTGCAATTTTTTTAAACAGCTTCATCTTCGCTGCGCGATAATTTTCAAACCCTTTGTGTCGATCTAAATGCTCAGGTGAAAGATTTAGAAACACGGCAATGTCATAATCAACAAACGTATGCCTAAATTGCATGATACCTTCTGAAGATGTTTCCACTACCGCATATTCGCATCCTGCCTCTACCATGCGTCGCAGCATTTTCTGTAGTTGGAATCTCCCGAGCATGGTTTGCTTTGCTTCATTCGTCCACACCTTTTCGCCGATGCGGAAATTGACGGTGGTTGTCATCCCTGTTTTATGTCCTGCTTCCTGCAAGACATGCGCAATCATATTACATGCTGTTGTTTTGCCTTTTGTTCCTGTTACTCCAATGACTGTCATTTTTCGCGATGGAAACCAATACAGCGCTGCGCCTGCAAACGCCAAGAGAAAATGATACGCCGGCTGAAAAAACTCAAAAATTGATTTTGGTATTATTTTTCTCCCCCATTTAAAAAGTTTTTCCATGATTCTTATTTATGCTTTCCTATTATTTTGAGCGCTGCTTTTAAGCGCACCTCCGTTCCCTGTAAATCACTCGGCAATGCCTTAAGCGCCTCATCTATTTCTCCTTGTTTATATCCAATTTGCTTCAACGCATCTTTTACATCCTTATCTCCCTCGTGAAACTCAATCGCTTCTCCAGCATCCATTTTTTTAATCTTATCTCGTAATTCTAAAATAATACGTTCCGCTTTCTTTTTTCCGATTCCTGGAAATTCTGCTAATGTGTCTGTCTTCTTCTGCTCAACGGTCGCCAATAACATATCCGTCCCCACTGCGCCAAGAATAGTTTGTGCTGTTTTAGGACCAACCCCACTAATAGTGGTTAGTAAATCGAACATGTCCAGATCGCGCTCACTTAAAAACCCATACAATTCTATGCCATCTTTTTTAACAGCCATCGAACAAAATACTTGCGCAATAGATCCAATAGCTGGAAGCTGAGCGCTATCACGGCTCGCCAAAGCAACCCGAAACCCAATCCCGTTCGTTTCAATAACCGCCCATGTCCCTTTTTTTACGATAACGTTTCCTTTTAGCGAGTAGATCATTTTTTTAAGTATACCTAATCCCCTACTGCATAGAAAGCCATTGACAATATGCCGGCATATTTGATGTACTTAAATCAGATTCCTTTAATCCAACGCTACCACTATAGGAGGGTTTGCCGTGAAGCTATTTCTGGCTGTATGTGCGGCAAGCCTTACTGGCTCCGCAATCGCATTACATTTCCATATCTTTCAGTGGATCTGTGCCGTCGCTCTTATTATTCTTGGCGTTCGTTTTGCCCTCTGCCTTTTTGAGGCTTATCGCCATAATAAGAAGATCTCACTCCTGTTCTTTAAGCATCTCTTTCTTTGTATCCATTTTGACTTCCTCCTCCTCTTTGTTGGAGACGTTGCTATTGGCATCACTGTCGGCTATTTCTCTGGCGACATCCTCTTTGGCGGATTAGCTGGAGGCGGGTGGTGGTTACTCGACTACCAGCTTATTACAACCACACTCATGCGCACTATCTGCAAGACCAATCATTGAGCGTGTTCTCGGGCCGCGACCCCTAAGTTGCGGCCTTTTTGTTTATATTGACATCCCTGCCAATATTCATCATAGTGAGGATGTTCTTTCCCAACCCGAATGCCCTCGGGATATACACCACATTAGAGGAGTATTTTAGAATGAGCTCACAAGCCTACATTCACCGAACTGAACTTGCTAGAGTTGCTATCTTTGTTGACGCAGCAAACGTCTACAAGAGCACCAAGCGCAATTATCCCGCAGGACATATTAACTACCGCAAAATTCTTGCAAAATTACTGGGAAAGAGGACATTACACTCTGCACAATTTTTCGATGTCTCTCTGGAAGATGATTCTAAAAATGCTTTCTTTGAAGTAATGCACAACATTGGCTTTCAAGTAATCACTAAGCCCCTTAAAGCACATTCGGGAGGCGTAATGAAGGGCAATTGCGATCTTGACCTTGCAATTGCAGCGGTTAGAACCGCCTCTAGAATTGACGTTGCTATACTTGTCGGCGGAGACGGTGATTACATACCACTCGTACAATATCTTCACGAACAAGGCGTTCGAGTTGAAGGAGCTTCCTTTCTTCGCGACACAGACCTAAAACTTCATGCAATGTTTGATTCGTTTGTTGACTTTGGGAGCGCGGAGTGCGCTGATATTTTTACTAAACGAGAAAATCGCGCTTCTTAATACTTTAAACCGACAGGGGCATCTGTCGGTTTTTTGTTTCCTGCGCGTACGGTTGACATCCCTGGCCAAAAAATGTAGTATGGAGACACTATTTATCAGACACTATGCCAAATACAAAGACAGCAGAAAAGGCAAATCGCCAGAATATCCGACGCAAGATCCGTAACGTTAAACAGAAAGACACGTTAAAGGAATCCATCAAGGAATATAAGAAACTTGTTATCGCAAAGAATCCTGAGGCAGCTGAAAAACAGCTTTCGACAGTGTTCAAGAAGCTTGATAAAGCTGCTAAGACCAACATTATCAAGAAGAACAAGGCAAGCCGCTTAAAGTCACGACTTTCAAAGAAGATCGCAACTCCTGCAAAATAAATTAAAACTCCTCCGCCAATTGGCGGAGGAGTTTTAATTTATTGTTGACTTATCTCTTACAAATTTGTATACAATACTCAGTATCTTTATCTTTGCACACGGAAGGAATCACCATGTCTGAACGTAGGGAAATCCCCTCTCGGTTTGGCAATTTTATCGGCAACCCGTATGGCGCCGCCGCATGTGGCATTATTATTGCTCTTGCGCTTGCAGCTGTTTTTTACCTTAAGCCGATAGATTCTGCACAAGCGGAGGTACTTGAGAAATCACAGGTTACTACGTTTACGGAGCTACTACGAACTGTTCAGAAATTCGACAGTGAGATTGCAGCGAAAGAACTACGTCTTGACCAGATTGAGGCAGGCCCGCTTGAAACGAAGGGTGCTATCGCTGAATATTATGCGATTCTCTCTAACCTCCACTGGCTTCGCAAAGAACGCGCCATCACTGCTAGTAGCTACAACAGTAGTATCCGCGACTTGCGCGATGGTAGCTTCCCTATGGAAGCGTTATCGCGAGAAGGCTTGCCCGTAAGAATTCGATAACCGCAAAAAAGCGACGCACATGTGCGCCGCTCTTTTTTTACTTTTACTTAGCTTCCATTTATACCTATGTCCAAATATACGGTCGTACATTTGGACATATTCCGTCATCGCAAGACGAAATATATAGCACCTGTTGTTCTCCATAAAAAGGCTCACTCATTATACAACGAGCGAGCCTTTTTGTTTTCCCTATTTAGTTCGAGATTCCGCCCTCTAACTCTTTAAGCACTTCTTCAAGTGATTTTCCTTTTATGTCTTTTCCTCCAGAATGAGGCCACTCGGCTGGCTTTATTTCAGCTGGTCGATACGGCTCTTGTTCTTCGTTGCGTGGTCTGCGGCTTCCACCGAATCCTCCTTGATGTCCTCCGCCTCCTCCTGGGCGATCACCTCGTCCTCCTGTGTGTCCACCACCATGCCCTCCGCGTGGTCCTCCGCTATGCGATGGACGCGCTCCTTCAGATCTCCCACCTCCTTGGTGCTCAGACTGTGAGAGCTCATCATGCTTTGGGGCACGATCATCTTTTGGCAACATTGCCTTAATGGAAAGCGAAAGCTTACCCTGCTCTGCACGGATAACCTGCGCAACTACTTCATCACCAATCTTTGCAACATCATTAATCTTTTCCACAAATCCGTTTTTGAATTCAGAAATGTGCACCATGCCATCGCGTCCTCCCCCAAGATCAACAACAGCTCCAAAGTCGAGCAGCTTCACGATTTTACCGTGTACTACTTCTCCTATTTCATATTCCTTCAAAATGCTTTCAATAATCTTTCTTGCGGCTTCTGCTTTTTCATGACCGATTGCTGCAATCGATATCATGCCATCCTCTTCGATATTTATTGTAATAACACCAGTGTCGGCAATAATACCGTTGATCACCTTACCTCCTGAACCAATAACTGCACCAATGCGCTCTGGATCAATCTTCATAGAGATGATTGATGGAGCAAATGGAGACAACTCTTTGCGTGGCTCTGCGATTACATTCTGCATCACATCGAGAATGTGCAATCGCGCTTTCTTTGAAGCAGCTAATGTATCTTTCAAGATTTGAATTGTGATTCCTTCAATTTTTACATCCATTTGCATGGCGGTAATACCGTCGGTCGTCCCCGCTACCTTACAATCCATATCGCCATAATGATCTTCTGGTCCTTGGATATCAGTTAGCACCTTATAATTTCCGGCGTGATCCATAACAAGTCCCATTGCGATACCGCCAACCATTTTCTTTAATGGTACGCCCGCGTCCATTAACGACAATGTTGTTGCGCACGTTGTTGCCATTGAAGAAGAACCGTTTGATCCGAGTACTTCAGAAACTACGCGGATAACATACGGGAATTGTTCCTGCGTTGGAAGCATCCATTCGATGGCCTTTTTTGCCAATGCACCATGTCCGAGCTCGCGTCGTCCTACTCCTCCCATGCGCTTTACTTCACCCGTTGAATACGGCGGGAAGTTGTAGTGCAACATAAAACGTTTTTTTCCTGATGTTTCTATTGTTTCTACGAGTTGTTCGTCTCCAGGGGCTCCCAATGTTGTTACTGCGAGTGCCTGTGTTGCTCCACGCATAAACAATCCTGTTCCGTGCAGTCGTTTAAACATACCCACTTCTCCATAGAGTGCGCGTACTTCGTCCATTGCGCGTCCATCCGGTCGGCGGCTCTGCTCCAAAATGTTTTTGTGCATTAATGCATCAACTTCCACTTCAAGTATTGCATCTACTTTTCCTAAATCTTCATGTCCCGCTTCTTTAAGGTGCTCAATTAAGTCCGTCTTAATACCGTGCATCTTGCGCCCTAATTCTGCCTTATCGGTTCCATATACTCCTGCTTCCAATTTTCCTTCCAAAAAATCGTGCACTGCTTTTACAAGTGCTTCGTTGGTTTCAACAAGGATGCCTTCTAACTTCTTTTTACCAATCTTTGCCTGCACTTCCTTCTGGAATGCACACATTTTCTTTATGGCTTCATGTGCTTCGGCAAACCCTTCCGCAACTTCTTCTTCAGTTGCTTCGTTTCCTGCGAGCTCGATCATGCTGATGCGATCTTCGGTTGCTCCAATAAACGCTTCGTATGCAAGCTTTGTTTTATCTTCTACTTTTGAATTCTCTGGATTCAAGATAAACTCGCCATCTTTTGTCTTTGCCAATCGCACACCCCCGATAGGTCCGTTCCACGGAATATCAGACATCATCAATACAGACGATGCGGTCAAAAATGCAACGAAGTCTGGATCGTTCTCTCCGTCATAAGACAAAATTGTAATAACAATCTGCACATCGCGGCGTAAGTCATGATTAAACAACGGTCGGATAGCGCGGTCGATTAAGCGTCCAGAAAGAACTGCTTCATCGGACGGCCTTCCTTCGCGGCGCATAAATCGGCTGCCAAGAATCTTTCCTGCAGCATAAAACCGCTCCTCGTAATCAACAGTGAGTGGGAAAAAATCTGTTGGTCGGTCTTGTGAACCGATAACCGCGGTAACAAGCACGACTGTGTCGCCATATGATCCGATAGCCGAAGCATTTGCTTGGTTAGCCAAATCTGACACCGTCAATGTGAATGGCTTTCCTGCAACGTCGAGGACAAACTCCTGTTTCGTTAACTGCATGTAATTGTAAGTCTCTTTGCTTCCCGATAGTGAAGTACCGGACACATTTCAATCACTTTGCAAATCGCAAAGAAATTGTGTTCTGTCCGCTATTTCATATACGGTTCAGCGAGACCTTCTGCTTACCCTTGTTTTTAATAATATCCTAGGAACTTCCTTAAGGTCAATGTATAAATCGGTCGCTTCTTTTAGCTTAAGGCTCGTTGTTCTTCCAAACCCAGCCACTTCAACCAATTTTCCTTTGCCCCATTTCAGATATTCGACTAGTGGAATAAAATCACCATCTCCCGTCACTAAAATAACAACATCGAGCGAATCTGACATGCGGATAGCGTCAACCGCCATTCCTACATCCCAATCTGCCTTTTTCATTCCGCCTGCATACACCTGCAAGTCTTTCATACGCAAATCGATGCCTTCTTTTACCAACGCATCAAAAAACGAAGCCTCGGCAGTGAGTTCTTCGTTTTGTGATTCGCTCTTTACCACATATCCGAGTGCTCGGATAAGTTTTCGATCCCCCACCAAGCTCTTCATCAGTTCTTGATAGTTAATACGACACTGGTATAGATTTTTTGCCGAATGATAGAGATTTTGAACGTCGATAAATATTCCGACTCGTTGTTCTCTGTGTCTCATGTTCTTATAATTCCTAGCGAGCCCTCAGACAAAAAATTGATTTCGTCTGAAGCGAGTGCCGAAACTTAAAAAAATAAGGAATTTGAAAAATTCCTTATTTTTTAAGATTAAGCTTTTTGAGAATCTTTTCGTAGCCAGCCACGTCAGTCCGTGAGAGATAAGCTAAAAGCCTCTTTCTCTTTCCTACCATCTTCAAAAGGCCTCGTCGGGAATGATTATCCTTCGGATTTAACTTTAAGTGATCAGTAAGTTCGGCGATCTGCTTGGTGAGCATCGCGATTTGCACATCAGCTGAGCCGGTATCGGCATCACTTGTTTTGTGCTCCTTTATGATTGTTGCTTTTGTTCGTTTTGTAAGCATCGGATTTACTATAGCAGAATACCCCTAAAAATGCAAGGCCCTTACCTTTTCGGGGCAAGGGCCACTGCTTATTCCTTAATTTTTCCTTCCCGTAAGCGAAAACGCCCTTACATCTACGTTTCTCAGGCTTATTCCTTTCATTCTTCAACGTAAATATCCAACGCAGGAGCTATTTGGTCTAAACTCGCAGGCGTTGCTCCCTCAACTTCAAAGTTAGCTAAGTATGTCCCTTTTGCAATAAGTTCAGTCAGGTCCTTAAATGCAATTTGCACTATCTTAGGAGATTCGCTACTTTTTGAAAACGAAAGCTTGGTTATTGCTGTCTCGCTACTGATACGAATCTCGCGAATTGTGTTGTCGGACGCAAGAACAGGCTCATACCCAGCAACAAACCCTCCTGCCTGGATTTCATGCCCTCGAAGCGTGAGGACCTTTACATCCCCCTCATTTCGGATTGCTGTTGTCTTTGGCACTCCGATAAAACCATTGCGTATTATGGATATCTCACTCGTTTCTGAAGCGATACCCTCCGACTCTTCTGTTGCAACCATCTCCTTCTGCGCTCCAGTATTTTGATATACACGCATCGCAAAACCGAACGCACCAATAGAGATTACAAGTGCAGCAACTGCGAAACCAATAATTAATTTTTGTAGGTTTTTTGATTCCATAGCGTAAATGAATAGTTTATTAATTACTGTCGCTTTACTTCCATCTTACAATTAATGAGTCCGCTATCTACCCCATCCATAAAGTTTGATTTTAATGTAATCACCGTTCCTGCTGGAATATCAACTTCGGTCTTTCTCGTAGGGAGCGTTCCTCGTGGCCTCCATGCTTGGCAAATTTTCGCTACCCCGTCATTTGAGAATGAGGGTGGATATGTAGGACAGCCCGAACTAAATATGCTATACGACTGTCTGTTTACGTTGTAGTACCCATATCTCCCGTCATGCAGGTATGTTGCAACGTGACCCGTACCCCATGATGCATAGCAATACCCTCCATCGTTAGAATCCCCCGAAACACGCACTCCGTTTATTGGCGCATCAGCAACCCATGTAACCGTCTTCTCGTTTGACCAATTAGAAAGATCTTGTACTGGTTTATCCGCCCTTGCGACAACGTCCCAAACCTCACTTAATGAATCCGTTGGATTACAGCAATAGCTTCTTCCGTCGGTGATTTGCCCTGCCATGTATTGCCCTGCTGGACATACTGCTTTCCCCGACGCCGCCGGACTAATCCACTGACATGCTGTCTGCTTTAAGACAAGGTTATACGGCGCACCCGGGGCCCCTGCAGTATTTGCTGTTGTTTGTATTGTTCCATCGGGAAATTTAATCCCTCCTAAGGTTGTCTCGATAATTCCTCGAAACGTTATTGGGCCATCTTTTGTTTGTGCATTTGCTCCCACGTTAATTGGCGCAGGGGCGTTGCTTGCTGGAGCTTCCTGCACAGGAGGAGCCCAATCTGCCGCGACAGAAAGTCCGGCACCGATACCAACCGTCAATACGACTGCTGTTATATATGTTACGAATTTTGATTTATGCATATAATTTTTATCGTTACCACATACGCGTGGCTATTGCGTATATAGTATCATATTACCTTTCACTAAAACAAAAGCACCAACGTGGTGCTTTTGTTTTGGCGATGCATTGCTACGACTTTTTCCCATACTGTGCACGCCACTCGTCTATTTTTTTGTGATCTCCAGACAACAATATTGGCGGCACTTTGTATTTTTTCCCTTTGTGCACGAACTCACTTGGTCTTGTAAAAGCTGGCACGCCCACTCCATGGCGTAATTCTTCAAGTGATTCTCCTTTCCCCAATACACCTTCTAATTTTCGCGCAAGTGCATCCACCATCACCATAGCCGGCAGCTCTCCTCCGGTTAATACATACGGCCCGATGGATAGCTCTTCGCTTTTAAAGCCGAGATCCTTCACTATTTTTTTCACACGGTCGTCCATTCCTTCATAATGCGCACATATCAAAATAAGTCTTTTTACTTTTTTTGCTGTCTTATTTGCATATTCGTCATCAATCAACTTGCCTCCTGGGGCAAAGAATATAATGCGCGTTTCTTTTTCAAACTTTTTTGTCTTCTTCGCTACCGCTGTGATTGCTTTTACGAGCGGCTCAACTTTCATAACCATTCCAGGACCCCCTCCAAATGGGCGGTCGTCTGTTTTGTGGTGCTTGTCCGTGGCGTATGCGCGCAAATCATGTACATATATCTGTAACAACTTCTTTTCTTTTGCTCGCTTCAAAATAGACTCATTGAAGTAAGAGTCAAAGATGTTTGGGAAAATTGTAATAATGTCGAAACGCATAGCACGAAAAATGAAAGCTGAAAAACGAATGGTGGGAACCCGCCTTATTGCAATCGTCCCGTTTATCGATATTATAAAGGTATACGATAACGCCGATGGTAGCAACCCATTCCACGTTTCGTGTTTCATTTTCCATTATTCACGCAAAATGATTACCTTCCTTCACGGCGCTGACACCTATCGCCGCGAACAACGTCTCCGCGAGCTCACCAAGGCATACCAGAAAAAATATGCTGTTTTTTCGATCAATCCTTTTGATTTCGATGACGAGAGTGAAGTGCTTCGTTTTAAAGATTTTTGCTCACAGCAAACAATGTTTGAGAATAAAAAGCTTGCACTTATCGACAATGCCTTTTCTATTAAAGGCGACGATACTGCACAGCATATTCTCAAATCCGCACTAGCCAACGAAAGTGTTATCGTTTTTATTTCTGAATTTACCGACGAAACTAATTCGCGGCCGCGCGATCGTGTAACCGTTCCAAGAGATTTATTATTTCTTCTTAATAAGCCTGCGATGGCTGAAACATTTGATCCGCTTTCTGATGCGAAGCTTGCCTTTTTTATTGCGACCGAAGCAAAGAAGCGTTCAATCCTTATTTCTCCTGAAGCAGCGGACTTCCTTGTATTTGCGCTCCGCCGCGATACGCAACTTATTATGAACGAGCTCGAAAAGGTTGCACTCTATTTTAATGATGCAAAGCGTGAACTTTCACGACAAGACGTTGAACTCCTTATAGACTATCTTGAGTCCCCCGATATATTCGCCTTTACCAATGCGGTTTCAAAACAAGGCCCGATAGCAAGTCGTCTTGCCCCGCTCGAACGATTGTTTATTAATCAAGAAGAGCCTGCAAAGATATTCAATATTTTTGCAAAAAATCAATACATCGACTTAGCGACTGTGCGCATGCTGGCCGATTATGACATCCTCGTGAAGTCCGGCAAGCTTGATTACGAAACAGCGCTCGTTGATAGTTGTTTTAAATAAAAATACCGCCTCGGCGATATTTTTATTTATCGTTATTTAGTTCTTCCTGCATAAATGCTTTGCAGAATTCAAAGAGGCGCTCTGTTTTTATTTTCCCGTCTTTTACCGTCAATTCTACGCCTTCAATTAGGTTTGCAAGTTTAGGACGCCCACGCTTTTTATCGGCAATCGCTTGACGAGCAAGTTCATTTTCCAGATGCAAAAGAAACTCAGCAAGTTTATCGTATCGTAATTCACCTACTTTTCTTCCGAGCTCTTCAAACGTGCCATCATATCCTTCGATTATGACTGGATGTTTTTTCATACAGATTATTTAAATAATCCAAATTCTTTAAACGCCTTCTCATAGATACCGACAATGTTCCATACTTCTTGTTGCGTCAGTGAAAATGTTGGTTCTTTTTTTATGCGTTCCGATATGCGATGTGCTTCTTGTACTTCTTTTATATTCGGCAGTCGCACTGCATCTACAGTATTCAACCGTTCGTTCATATTCTTCCCTACAAATCCTAACGTCTTCAATGCTTCATCAAGAATCTTATCCGCATCACCAATCGCCTTTTTCATCTTTGCGCTGTCCCCTGTGCTGACACTTACTAAAAGCTCTTTCCATGCGCGTCCAATTTTTACTTTTCCCATATCGGCAAGCCCCCATTTATCAATAAATTTATCTCGCTTGCCCCCAACCACATTTGCTTTCGTCATCATCATAACGACAAAGAAAAGAAGCACGCCAGAAACTACCAGCGCAAAAGTCTGCAACGCAGGAAGCGTCGCTACATACTTATCAAATAAGTATTGTATTATTTTATTACTTCCTTCAACGAATTCGTTCATAGAATTGTCCAATACCAAGAATGTCTGCTTCACGGAATGCCTTTCCTACAAGTTGAAATCCTACCGGCAACTCACTAGTACCCTCATACTGTTTTACCGGAATCGAAATCCCTGGCAACCCAGCAAGGTTAAGCGTGAGTGTGAAAATATCAGAGAGATACATTTGCAACGGGTCACTCGTCTTTTCTCCAATTTTAAATGCAGCGGTCGGTGATACCGGCGTCAAAATAACATCAACTTCCTTGAATGCATTGTCAAAATCTTCTTTAATTAACTTACGCACCTTTTGTGCTTTTGCATAATAGGCATCGTAATATCCAGACGACAACACATAGGTCCCTAACATAATACGGCGACGCACTTCTTTTCCAAATCCTTGCCCGCGCTGTTCATGATAAATCCCCAATAAGGTCTTTGGCTCGTTTTCCTGTAACGCATCTAATCGGCTATAGCGAATACCATCAAAGCGCGCCATGTTCGAACTTACTTCTGCAGGCATAATAATGTAATAGCACGACAACGCATGTTTCGTGTTCGGCAAACTAATTTCCTTCACTTCGATTCCGAGGCTCTTTATCTTTTCGATTGCCTTATTTATTTCTCCCTTTGTATAATCATCCATTCCTTCGATGAAGTATTCTTTAGGAAGCCCTATGCGCAACTTTTTTATATCCTCCAACTTTGGGTTGAGCAGTTCATCACCATATACAACATCAACGCTCGTTGCATCAAGTGGATCTTTTCCTTTGATAACGCTAAACACAATCGCCGCATCTTCTACGGTTTTTGTAAGCGGTCCAATTTGGTCAAGGCTCGAGGCCATCGCAATAGCCCCCGAACGAGATACTGCACCATACGTCGGCTTTAATCCGACAACTCCACACAAACTTGCCGGCTGACGAATTGACCCTCCGGTATCAGTTCCTAATGCAGCAACTGCCATATGTGCTGCCACTGCCGCAGCAGATCCTCCTGAAGAACCTCCCGGAACGCGCTCGAGATCGTGTGGATTCTTTGTCGCTTTGAATGCTGAGTTCTCCGTTGAAGAGCCCATGGCAAATTCGTCCATGTTTGCCTTTCCCAAAAAGATGGCCCCTGCTTCTTTAAGCTTTTTAATTACTGTCGCGTCATATGCGGCTGTATAATTTTCTAGCATCTTTGATGCTGCAGTTGCCGGCAACCCCTTTACGAGCAAGTTATCCTTGATTGCCATTGGTACGCCCGCCAACATTCCGATTTCTTCTCCTTTTGCAATCGCAATATCAACTTGTTCAGCTGCAGCTAGCGCGCCAACTTTATCCAAGCTTAAATATGCCTGCACTTCGGCATCTCTTGTTTCAATATAATCAAAAAATTCTTTCGTTAATTCGAACGCAGTAAATTCTTTATTCACGAGTCCATCGTGAATCTTTTTTATTGTAAGATCTTTTAGTAAAGTCATAATAATTTGTTTACTCCTGCTCCCCGAATACAGCAGGCACTTTCAAATACCCGCGTTCATGACTTGGGAATGCGGCAATAATATCGTCTGCAGAGCCGTTCATTTCTTTTCTTGTTTCTGCTTCATCTTCACGAAAAACATTCCGCTGAGCAGTACCTCCGGTCATCGGTTCTACGTTTGTTGTATCTACTTCGTTTAATTCTTCAAAATGGTTCAATATCTCCTCCAAATCTCCTGCAAGCTTCGCTTTTTCACTATCGGCCAAATCCATACGCGCCAGCTTTGCTAGGTATTCCAAGGTCTCTTCAGTAATATGGGTCATGTTCCTATTCTATACGATTTACCCACGGATGCAACTTTATTGGATAAAAAAGTCCCCTGCTTTCGCAGGGGGTTGTTATCTCCTAACCGTTTTAAAATATCCGAATCGGTTTCGGATAGCTAAAACCGAGCAGGACGTCGCATTGACCAAGCCACCTGCGCTCAAAAGAGCCCAAGTGACGGTAATAGCTCCCGTCACTCTCCACTCGCACAGCCGGAACATAATGCGAGCCCCTCACAAATGGAAGGTTCTCCTTCCGATCAAACGCTACACACGAGAACCCTTGTGGTAATTTAAGATCCTTCGCCTCGCATATAACTGAGATACCCTGCGCGCCAAGAAAAATATTTCCCTCATCTCTTCCTTCGAGAAATTTCAAACATTCTTCCGAGGTCACCGTTTCATACAGTATCTTGTACACCCGCACAGCAAAATTGTCGCCGGGCCTTAGTATCACGCTCGGATTCGAGAAATCCACGTGGTTAAACACTGTATTGCAGACGTAGTCATCCGGCACCGTAATAAAGCCAAGGTCGGCGAACAGTTTAAATTTCTCTCCCGGCTCCACCACCCCAAACTTCCCTTCGATTGCAGCCTGCAGATGATTCTCTAACTGCACTAGATCAAATGGGTAACCGCTTTTCTGCCGAAGCTGTCGTTTAATCTCCGTCAACTTCCCATCCAAATCGAAATACTGTTCGCTTGTGACACATTGCGCCATAACGAACCTCCTCTCATTGTTATGCGCCGCAGCACCATTTCACCCTATGCGAAATAGCACATGACACTGTTAAACTACTGCCTTCTGTATAGCACCTCAATAACACCCCGTCAACCTAATTCTATTCACAACACAAACAGGAGGAATAGCACCGCCACCGCAATGCGATATACGCCAAATGAGACAAAGGTGTTTGTTTTCACGAAGCGGAGTAAGAACTTAATGCTCGCTAGCGCCACAAAAAATGAGGCGATAAATCCAACCGCAAGCACGTCAAACTGGTCGGCGGAAAAATCTTTGTAGCTTTTGGATAAATCGAGGATTGTCGCAGCTAACATGGTCGGTACTGCAAGCAGAAATGAGAACTCCACAATAGTTTTTCGTTTTAGCCCCGCCAACATACCACCCACAATCGTTGCCGCCGATCGCGATACCCCTGGGATCATCGCAACTGACTGGGCTACACCGATTAATGCTGCGCGCCAATATGATAAATGCGCCACGTCTTCCAGCGCATCTTCTTTTTCGTTATGCGTCCATTCAAATGCGATAAGCAGTATACCTCCAATTAATAGCGCCAACACGACCGTCATATTACTTCCTAATAAATATTCCTTCACCAGTCCGTGGAATATGAGCCCTAAGATACCCGTTGGAATAAACGCGATTGCAATGCGCTTCATTATTGCACGATTCACAAATAATGATTTCCAATACAACACAACCACAGACAAAATAGCGCCTAACTGGATGGCGATTTCGAATGACTTCATAAAGTTAGTCTGCGTAAGCCCAAGGAGCTTCGCCGTCAAAATCATGTGTCCGGTTGAAGATATCGGCAAAAATTCCGTAACACCTTCAACAACTCCAAATATAATTGATTGTAATATTGTCATTGTTCCTGTGTCATTCCCGCGGAGGCGGGAATCTATTTAATACTGGATTCCCGCCTCCGCGGGAATGACAATGCGTTAAATTCCAAATGCGCTTTTTGCGTTTTGTGTTGTCTGTCGGCACACTTCTCCAATCGGCGCTTTGCGCACTTCGGCGAGCGCCCTCGCAACTTCCATTACATACGATGGCTCGTTTCGCTTTCCGCGATAGGGGTCTGGCGCAACAAATGGCGCATCTGTTTCAATCAAAATTCGTTCTTTTGGAATATATCGCAGCACTTCATCAAACTCGCGGTTGAATGTGATGAGTCCGCCAAAGGTAAACATAAATCCAAAATCAAGAAACGTCTTTGCATCTTCTTTTGTGCCCGTGAAAAAGTGGAGTATCCCCGGAACTTCCGTTGGCATATCGGCAATCTCTTTCTTAATAACACTCTTCACATCAGAGAATGCTTCTCGACAATGAATCATGAGGGGCTTCTCTAATTCTTTTGCCAACTCGATATGTTGCTGAAACAGCTCTATTTGTCGCTCACGCTCTTCTCCAAATAAGTGCGGCTCTACGCGATGATAATCCAGCCCGCATTCACCAATTGCAACTACTTTTGCGTGTTGCCCCCGCTTTACATACCAATCATAATCAAACACCTCCCGTTCGTCAGGGTGCTGTCCAATCGTCGCAAATACCCCCTCGGTATACGCATCACAAATATCTACGGCCAACTGGGAATCTTTTCTGTTTGTTCCAACATTGATCATCCAGATTTCGTTCTCCAGTGCGCGTTTAATAACCTCGTCTCGGTCTGCGTTAAATTGTTTTAGCTGCACGTGTGTGTGCGAATCGATCAGTTTCATTGTAATCGTGGAAACAAATTTTCTCCTTTTGTTATTTCCATTTTCTTACCGTGGTGCTGTATATTCTTTGCGATCTTTTCTGCGGTCTCTGGCAAAAATGGTGCGAGCATGTTTGTGATTGCTTCCAAAATATAAAGTAAATTTGCCATGACTTTCTTTTTTTCTTCACCCTCCAGCTTCCACGGCTTCATTTCGTTCACATACAAATCTCCAAAGGTAATTACTTCCCATAACGCGCCCACTGCTTCGTGCAGTCGAAATGCATCTACTTTTTCTTTTATTGTGCGCTCTGCATCTTTAATGCGATGTTTTACGGATTCATCAACAAACGCTTCATATTCGTCTTCGGTCATTACAACATCTTCCCCGCTTGCGAGCGTTAGCACGCGCGCAGAGAAATTCCCTAGTCCGTTTGCAAGCTCTCCGTTATAGCGGTCACGAAACTTTTGCTCCGTATAATCTCCGTCTTCGGTTGATGCAATTTCTCGTAGTAAGAAGTATCGCACAGCATCCGCGCCATATTTTTCAACCAACTCCACGGGGGAAACAACATTTCCCACTGACTTCGACATCTTCTGCCCATCATGCAAGATATATCCGTGCACATAGACGCTCTTTGGAATCGGTAGTCCTGCTGCTAATAATATCCCTGGCCAAATGCCTGCATGAAATCGCAGGATATCTTTCCCGATTAAATGCACATCTGCCGGCCAATACGTGTTATACAGCTCCTCATCTTTTTTATCTTCTCGGCCATACCCAATACCTGAAATATAGTTCGTAAGCGCATCGATCCATACATAAATCAACTGACTTGCATCACCTGGGACAGGAATACCCCAATGCACCTTATCGGCTGGGCGAGATACGCTAATATCAGTAAGCCCCTCTTTCAACAATGAAAGTATTTCGTTCTTGCGCGATTCTGGAACAATGCGCAATTCTCCGCTTTTGATTCGCTCCTCTATTTCCTTTGAATATTTAGATAGCTTGAAAAAATAATTTTCTTCTTTTACCTGCTCTGCGGGCTTGCGATGAATTGGGCAACTCCCCTCTTCCAATTCCTTTTCCGTATAAAAAGCTTCACACCCTGTACAGTACAGCCCTTCGTATGTCTTTTTATAAATATCTCCCTGCGCTGCCAGCTTTTCCCAAATTGCATTTACAGCAGGCCAGTGCTTCTTTTTATCCGATGTGCGGATAAAATCATCCCAAGAAAGGTTGAGTGCTTTTTTTAGATCCTTAAATTCCTCCGCTATCTCGTCGACGAACTCTTTTTCCGTTTTCCCTTTTGCCTCCGCAGCCTGTGCGATTTTACTGCCATGCTCATCGGTACCTGTTAAAAAATACACGTCCACTCCTTGTGCACGATAGTACCGAGCAAGCACATCTGCTTGTATACTCTCCAGTGCGAAGCCAATATGCGGCGCAGCATTCGTATATGCAATTGATGTTGTGATATAAAATTTCTTCATGTTTTTATTTAATTCAGTGCTGGTTGCCTATGCTTTCTTTCGCTATAATCATCCACCAATTCTTGAATAACCACAACAAATGGAATCGCAAGGATAATGCCAATAAATCCATAGAGCTGATATCCTGCCACAATAGAAAGCGCCACGATCACCGGATGAATACCCGTTGTTTTACGCATTACCAATGGTAATACAACATGTGCTTCAAGCTGATGGATCACAAAGAAGAGAACAAGCGTCGCAACCGCAATCGTTGTTGACTGTGAAACTGCCACAAGAAAGGCAATCGCTCCGGCAACGATAGGGCCCACAAACGGAATAAGTTCCAGTGCTCCCGCCAATAACGCGAGTACTAATGCATAATTTACTCCAAGCAATTTTAATCCGATAAATGCCGTTATTGCAACAATAAGGCTTAACAATATTTGCCCCTCAAGCCACTTGCCTATTTTCTTTCTTGCCCGATGCATTACACCGATAGCATATTGCTCGTATTCTATAGGAAGCACTGCTCGCAAAAATCCTTCGATTCCATCTCGATACCACGCAAGGTAAATAGAAATAACCATTACCGTGACAACCATTACCGCATTCTCAAATAACTGCGGTATGAGCTTTGCCATGGAAAATCCACTCGTCGCCAATGTTTCACTTGCCCCGCTTAGCCCCGAGCTTAATGTACCCGACATGCTTGAAATCCCCACGAGACTACCGAGTGACGCTTCAAGCAATCCGATATTATCGGCTAGGTCCTTTATTTCGATGATCATAATCGGCACAACCGTATACAACAACAAGGCAAAGCTAGAAAATCCTGCTGCGAGTATAAATAGAATACCCATAATACGTGGAATCTTACGCTTTTCCAGCCAATTTAATGGAGCGTCCAGTGCGGAAGAAATAACAATTGCCAAAAAAAGGAGCGCAACCACGTGGCGCATATAATACAGCATCGTTATGCCGGTGAGCATAATAACGATTCTCCATAATGATCCCCATGTTATTTCTAACTTCCATTCCATGGGTTTATTGTACGCCGTGCTTGACTTTATTTCAAACTGAGTACTTTTTACTCACACCTCTCATTCCAGCCTACTGCCGTAAGCTTGGGCCAGAGTGCGGTCCACTTTTTAACCTTATTCATATACACCTCTTCCGTGATCAGCTTCTTGTTCGGCCGCAGCACCATACCAAACACATCGTCCAATCCGAATGCTGCATATACGTGTATCATTCCCTCCCTGCGCGTAACGCCAACGCACGTTATTGTCGTTGGCCAGGTACTAATCGCTTCTTCCACGCTCGAGTACTGATCGATTGCGTATCCGAATTCTTCTTCTACCCATAGATGCACCCGTGCCTCGTTTACGATATCAAGCACTACGGGAATGTCCTTAAACATATCAGCTGCCTTTTGCATAAATGCGAGTTCGCTCTCCTTTGTAATATCCTCTGCGTCATAATAGACTAGGTCGTAGTCTTTAATATTCTGCTCTGGATCGAACCCATGTAAAATATTCCAGACAGTCTGCGAAATGCATCCGGCCCCAAGATACCAATTAGACATATGCAAAGAATCAGCCCGTTGCAAGATTATTTGCAGGGTCTTGTTCTGTTTTAGCATCTCTTCCAGTCGGTCTATTTTGTCTTTCGTAAGTTCCATATATGAATTATGTCAGGCTGCCGGGAATCGTCGGCTCCGTGTAAGAATTGATACTCCACCGACACTCCGGCTCGTTGCGACACTCGCTTCGCTCGTGGGCAACGCCAAAGTCGAAACCCGGACCGCAAGACCCCCAGCCTTGAATACTACCACTATACGACAGCCTGCTACGCTTCTATTTTATCAACATGCGCTGATTTTTCCATACATAATTAAAAACCGACCAAATGGTCGGTTTTTAATTATGCCGCAGCCTCAGCTTCTTTCTTTTTGACTGTTCGAATGCATTGTGTGCATGCATTAACACGCAGACCTTCCATAACGGTCAACTTCTGAAGATTTGGATAACGTCTTGTTCGGACGGTTGGGTTGTAGTTACCGCGGAGCTTTTTGCGAGCGCCGTGCATCATTGAACCTTTTCCGCAAATTTGGCACTGTCTCATAGTTTCCTTAAATTACACTATTTTTTTCCACTTGTAAACCCCCTCTCGGGGGTTACAGGGGAATACCGGCCTGTGATATCCCGACTAAAAGTCAGGTGGGTGGGTGCAACATTGCCCCAAGGGGTGATGTACTATTACCCTCCCAAATCAACAAGGTTAACTCGAGAATCATTACCGTTATTCTGATTTCAGTATACCACCTCCCTGTAAAAAAGAAAATGCCCTTTCGGGCATTTTCAAATTCTTATTCAAGTATTCCATCCATATTCACATCATACAAAATAGCATCTTGTACAAGGCGATAATCAATCAACTCATCTTTCTCGAACCAAAGGTCAATTTCTTTAGTTGCTTCATCTACCGTTCCGGATGCGTGTGCCAAGTTACGAATCGCGCGGCCATCTTTATCGGACAGCTGATATGAATCAAGAACATAATCCCCTCGAATCGTTCCAACGTCAGAAGATAGCGGTTCAGTGCTTCCTACTAATTTGCGCACAATTTTTACCGCATGCACACCTTCCCATACCATCGCAACTACCGGACCTGAAGTCATGAAGGTCATTAAGTTTTTCAAAATAACACCAGTTATCTCAAGCGGATCTTCCGAAGGAGGAATCTGCCCTTTTTCCTTATAACTCTTGATAGTTTTTTCTCCTGTGATGCGACGCCACTCAGGGTCAATCGTGTAGTGCGTTTCGATAAATTCAGGAGTGGGAACAATCATTTTTATTCCAACGAGCTTAAGACCGACGCGCTCAAGCCTTCCTGTTATTTCTCCGATAAGTGATCGCTGCACTCCGTCCGGCTTTACAACAACTAATGTTCTTTCTTTTGTCATATTTTTATTTCTTCTTATCTATTTTTATTTGCAATTCGCTCAGCTGCTTTTCGGTAAACTCAGTAGGTGCTTCCATCATAAGGTCGCGTCCATCCCCTGTCTTCGGGAATGCGATGACCTCGCGGATATTCGGCTCTCCCTGCAAAATCATAACAATACGGTCAACTCCCGGAGCAATCCCTCCGTGTGGCGGTGCTCCCAACTTGAATGCGTCGAGCATGTGTCCGTAGTCGCTCTGAATCTTTTCATCTGAAAATCCCATGATCTCCAAAACCTTTCGCAATGCTTCTGGACGATGGTTGCGGATACTTCCTCCGCCGATTTCATATCCATTCAATACGATGTCATACTGCGTGGTTAAGATATCAGCAATATTCTCTTTATTCATCAAGGACTCCATGAACTCAGGCTGCGGTGCTGAGAATGGATTGTGTGTAAAGGTCCATCCTCCATCTTCCTCATCTTTTTCAAAGAATGGGAAATCGAGAACCCAACAGAATGCCAACAAGTTCGGATCGTTTTTGTCTTCACGAATATCCGGCCTGTCGTTTCCATATTTTTCCATCGACTCCTTATACGTGATATGCGGAAATGGAATCTGCTGAATGCGCTTTTCAGGATAATGCGTCTGCACAAGCTTGATCAACATATCCTCAACAACTTTCATAACATCCTCTCGCTTTACAAAGCTCATTTCCATATCGAGCTGCGTAAACTCAGGCTGTCTATCTCCACGTGTATCTTCATCACGGAAACAACGAGCAATTTGGAAATAGCGTTCTAAACCAGCAACCATCAACAGCTGCTTATACTGCTGTGGTGACTGTGGAAGTGCATAGCACTTTCCTGGATAGATGCGAGATGGCACGAGATAATCGCGTGATCCCTCTGGCGTTGCCTTTCCAAGGATTGGCGTTTCTACTTCGATGAAGTCGAGGTCAGACAAAAAGCTCCTAAAGAAGTGCACTACCTTTGCGCGCATCTTCATGTTCTTTTCCATCCGCTCTCTACGGAGATCGAATGCGCGATATTTCATACGCGCTTCTTCGCTAATCTCTCGTCCATCGGTATCAATTGGAATCGGAAGATCTTCTGCTTTGTTTAAAATTTCCAATCCTTCAGCCACGATTTCATATGCGCCAAATTCCTGATCGGCGTTTACCATATTTTCTGGTCGCTTGTTTACTTTTCCTGTTAATCGCACAACCCATTCACTGCGCAATTCAGTTGCCGCCTCATGTACCTCTTCTGGCTTTGGCAAGAAAACAACCTGCGCCATGCCGCTTCGGTCTTTAATATCAATAAAGATAAGCTTTCCATGGTCTCGGCGGTTTCGTACCCATCCTTCAAGGACTACGGTCTCCCCCTCTTTTGTAATTATTTCTCTAATTAGCGTTCTCATAGTGCATTTACACTATCATTTTTATAGTACATTCGCAACAAACCCTGTAGTAGATTTTGGCACGCATTCGCTATTTACCTCCAGTAAATATGCCAAAATTCACTACGGGGCAAAAAAGCCCGCGGATAAACCGCGGGCCTTACTTCATGAAGGGCTGCCGATTACTTGATCTCTCTGAGCTTGTCATTCACCCAGTAGAACAGCCTTCCTTCGAACGAGAGGAGTACGTAGAGCTCTGTGCGACCTCTCCCCTCCTCCTTCCAGAATTTTTGCTCATACCCCCCGGACCCTATGGTCCAGGAATTGTTGGCGGGGTAAGCGGTCGGGAAATTTTTCACAACAATGGACTGTGCCCGGATGAGCGGCGCCCACGCCTTTTCCCTTTTTTGAGCATTGTTCGGGTTATCCAGCTCGGGAATCTCGCCTTCCTGAGCGCATGCAACCGATACCAACCCGAACACCAGCACCAACAACACCACGATCTGTTTCATAGAAACCTTCCTTCCTGAGAGGTTATGTGCCGAAAGACAGAATATCTGTCGCCATATGAAGATTCTAATAGTTATTAAACTATTATTATATTATTCAGTCAAGCAGTGTGCTCTTCTTTCGCCTCTTTTCCCAAAAATACTCGCTCTAGAATATCACTCCCGGCTATTTCTTTTGCATCTCCCTCTGCCGCAACCCTTCCTTTGTCGAGGACGTATGCCCTATGCGCAACCGCTAATATCGATTTAATATTATGTTCAACGATAACTACTGCAAGTCCTTTTGTTTTATTGATCTCAGCTATTTTTTCAAATACTTCCTTTACTATCTTTGGCGCAAGCCCGAGTGAAGGCTCGTCGAGGAGAAGTATTTTAGGGTCAGCCATTAGCCCTCGCGCTAACGCGACCATCTGCTGCTCCCCTCCCGATAATATTCCCGACGATCGTTTGAGCTTATTTTTCAATGCGGGAAATAAATCCACTACCTCATCAATTTTCTTTTCCAACTCCAATCCTTTTTTACCTGCAACCACGCCACCGATTTCTATATTTTCCCTTACCGTGAGGCTTGGAAATACCCGCCGCCCTTGCGGAACAAACACCACCCCTCGCTTTATCATTTCATGCGGTTTTGGCTGTATCTGTGTGCCCTCGTAGATTACAGATCCTTTAGTGAGTGGTTCTATGCCATAGAGCGCCTTTAGCACGGTAGATTTCCCTGCACCGTTCGGACCCATAACTACAACAACCTCTCCGGCATTAATATGCACGTCGACATCTTCGAGCGCATGCACGCCTCCGTATCGCACGGATGCATTTTTTAGTTGTATGAGAGAGTTTTGGTGCATAGTTCCGCATTTTCTTGACATTTTCTGTCAATTTGCTGATAATACAGGTATTCAGACGAAAAGGGATCCGAACGGTTAATTACCTAAGGAGCCCTTTTCTTTTTTTACTTCTATCTTGTTTTTAATATCTCCATTTTCAAGATAATCAAAATACTTGGAGCCTAGTTTTTTATACAACGAAGACGCAAACTTTTTATATGGAAAAAGTATTTTCTCGAACCGATTCTCTTCAATGAGAAAATCGACGACGAGCTTATAATCCCCATCCCCAGACACAAGGATGATATTGTCAAACTCTTCTTTTTTATACATCTTTTTCATAATGTGAAAAATGATATCGGTATCAACATTCCCTTTTTTCTTCCCAATCATCGCTGGATTATGCTCTCTAAATATAAGCACAAAACCAGCCTTTTGTATTTCTTCGTAGAGCTCCTGATTAGTTTCCTGCACAAATCCTAAAAAATAGTAAGCGTTGACGACATTATATTTTTGTTCGAGATACACGCGAAAACGGGCGAGGCTTATCGTCCATGGATCAACCGCTCGCTTAGCTGTGCCCATAAATAGATTTTGCCCATCTACAAATGCGTAATTTTTCTTTTCCTTTTGCTCGCTCATATTTTTATACTAGCACGTTCACTATAATCCCTAATCGAAAATCCTTTTGCATGAATGGTTTATTCTACCATATAAAACCAGCCCCGTTGAGGGCTGGTTTTATGTTTATTCACTTATTTTTATGAATTGTCCGTTTTGCACTTGTTTAATTGCAATTTTCTTAATGGCATCACCATTCGCGGCAAACGTTAACTTTCCCGCCGCCCCGGGATAGTCCTTGAGATTGTGCAGATAATCTTTTATGCACACGGACTTGTCCGAACCGCAACTCGCAATCGCCAGATCTAAAATCTTTACTGTGTCATATGCCTGTGGCACCCATGTAGGAGGAATTTTCCCGAATTTCTCATTATATTTATTCCAAAAATTCGGTTCAGTATTTTTATCATAATCTGCCTCCATATATACTATTCCCTCTGCCGTCTCAACCCCTACCCCGTTTACAAAATCCGATGTTCCTAATAACTTTGAACCCAGTATTTGTTTTTTAATTCCCAATTGATTCATTTCGTTCACAAGAGTAACCGCGTCCTTAGAGAGTACCCCAACAAATACTGCATCAATATCTTTTAGCTGGGCCTTTATTTTTAACAAGTCTGTTTTATAATCCCCCATGCCTCCGGTCACTGGCACACTCACAACGTTGCTTTCGCCTAAATTAGTCTTAAAAAATGTATCATATTCAACATACGCATCATTTGTTTTATCGTATATAACTGCAATTTTTTTATATCGCTCTTTTATATACGGTGCTATAGCCTCTAACTCCGCCTTATCGTGTGTATGATTTCTAAATATAAAATCTCCTATCGAACTCAGCTTATCAGTCGCAGAAGCAGGCGTTATCATGACGACCCCATCCTTTTGCGCTAACGGAGCTACTACCAAAGCAGCAGTCGAGCAAAGTGGCCCAATGACAATATTCACCTTTTCAACTTCATGTAAAAACTGATACGCAGAAATCGCCTTTTTCGGGTCACATCCATCATCCTGATACACTAATTTTATTTTCTTTCCGCCAGTTAACTCTCCCTTCGCCATTTCCAAGCCATTCCTTACATCCTCTGCTATATTTGCCGCCTTGCCCGTTGACGGTAATATAACCCCTATTGATACTTCACCTACTACACCCTTTTGCACAAATACATACAGCCCTACAATCACAATAATAATAATAACGCCTACCCTTAGTATATTTTTTCTTTTTTTATCCACATAATTTTTCAAAGAGACCGTACACCCTTTTAGAATTTACCTACCGATAAATTGCCACATCATTTCAAAATATGTTCTATGTGCTTCCGCAAGATCCTTACTCTCAATCACAACAATAATATTTTCTTTTCGTGTAGAGAACATTGCTATATTGTCTCCAAAAATTATTTCGGACGAGGGGAACTGAAATTCTTTCGGTGCCAATCTTGTTTCCCGCAAATATTTTTTATCGCTATCTTGCGTACGATGCCCAGCCGCTGAATCCTCATTAATGGCTCGGCTCGTAATCCCGAGTTTTGCTTTTCGCTCCTGCAACTCATCAAGAAACTCCTGTCCCATAAATGTTAAAAATGTCTCAACTCTAGTAATGCTCAGAAAGTTTTTCCCTTCATAGGAAAAAACTTCATCCCATATCTGCCTAAATCCTTTCTCGCCTTCATATACCCTCACTTGTGGCCGGAAAGCATCCTGCTCAGTGAACACATTCAAGATAGGCAAAATCTGCTCTACTATCTGCTTAGACCGCTGCAAGTCTCGATGTTTTTCATCGAGCAAGAGATACAACTTATTATTCGGATTTTCAGCAACGAATTTTCTTTTTTTACCTTTTTTCGCCTCCGCTATAAACCCTTTGCCTTTTAGCTTTTCCACAACGTCATATACAGTCCCTCTACTCAGCTCAGTTTCTTTTGCAACGGACGGGATACTTGAACCCCTATCTTGTAATATAGATACATAGACTGCAATTTCATTATCGGTAAATTCCAATTGTAAAAGGCCTGCCCGTATCTCTTCGAATTGCTTTTTACTTAACATATTGTTTGTACCATTAATCCTTAATTTTGTTCACCCCACTTCGCCATTTTTAAACCAAGCGAGCACTCCACCCTTTTATTCCCTATGTTTTATCTATCTCGAAAAATGACGCTTTATGCCGTCATATTAACACACTATACATAATTTACTACCCCTATATCTACCTCAAAGCCATCTTCGAATCCATGTGGGTGCTCGGAAAAGAGTGTCCCACTAAAAAATCCACCGAGGCGGATTTTTTAGTTGCTTATTTAACTGTCATGTACTCCGGTGTTATTTTCCAACAAACACTGGCATCATGTTCTCTAGCTTGAACAAGCGTACAAGGATTCCACTTATTCGGCCATCAGCCTTCATAGTAAGTGTCCCTGTTACCCCCTTAAAGTTCTTTACCTTTTCCATGGCGGTAATCTTCTGGCTCAACTGCTCTGCCTTTGTATCAGCAGTAACCTTTGGCAATACCTCGGTAATCAAGATCTTTGCTGCGTCATATGCCTGGTCGCTTGCGACAAAAACGTAAGGAGTTCTTTCATACTTTGCCTTGAAGTCGCTATAGAACTTTGTAGCAACTGGGTTTGCTTCAAGCGGAGCATAGAATGAGAAGTGAATACCATCGATTGCCTTTCCTGCAGCTGCCTGTATAGAAGGCGTAGTTGCAACAGTAGGAATCGTCAAGTAATTCTTACCTACATTCAAGCTCTTTGCTTCTTTGATAGCAATTCCGACTTCATCATATCCAAGAAATACGATTGCATCCTTATCCTTGAACTTAAGCAATGATGTCTTGAAGTCGGTTGTTCCTGGCTGGTAGCTCTCTACCTGCACAGAAGCCTTATCACCTACGCGTACTACGAATTCATCAGAAACAGACTGCATGAAGTTATCAACTGTAGAATGCAAGATTCCGATATTCTTATATCCCTGTTCCTTTGCATAGTCAGCGATTACATCTGCCAAGTCATTTGTTTCCTTAGCAATACAGAAAATGTTCTCTGGAAGATTGGCGAGTGCCTGATCACAATCCAAGGAATCAACAATCATCACATTGTCGTTCTTTGCCCGCTCTGCCAAGGCCATAACGCCTCCGTAGGTAGACATGACAATCGTATCAACACCATCACTGTTTACCAATTTTTCGTATGCGCTGATTGACTTCGCTGTATCGTACTGGTCATCTTCTACGATAAACTCGATCTGTCGTCCGTTTATTCCTCCATTTGCATTTGCTTCATCAACCGCAATTTGGATTGACTTAGAAGCCTCTTCTCCTAATATCGCCACGCCCCCTGTCATAGGTCCTATATAGCCTATCTTATACGGCTCATTTGTTTGCGCAACCTGCTGATTGCTGTTGAGCACATACCCTGCGACCAACACCACGAGAACAACTACGAATGCGATAACGATGTTTTTGTTTTTGTTCATATATTTTTTATTATTTTTGTTATTTAAACCTTACAACAACACGTTATCAATATTGTGTCAATTGGTCAATTTATGTATTTAATTTAAAAAATAATTATTATAAGCATATCGCTTTTATGCCTTAAACATTGACTTTTTTGTCACTTATTGTATATTTAAAGTAGTGACGGAATTATCGTCACTTTTACATCAAATATATGATTTCAAAGAAATTACAGGCTGCGGGCCTATCTAAAAAAGAAGCTGATATTTATTTAGCCCTTTTAGAATTGAGCGAAGCAACGATTGCTCAACTTGTAAAAAAGACGGGCATTAAACGCTCCACTGTCTATGAAACAATAGAGCTCCTTAAACGGCGCGGACTCGTGAGCCAAGGCCGCCTTAAGAAGCGCACTGTTTTTTATGCTGAGAGTCCTAAAAAAATCCCCGAGGCACTCGAGGCGAAGAAGCAATCAATAGAAGAGGCCATGCCCGAGCTCCTTTCGCTCATGAACCTGTTGGATAAAAAGCCTAAGATCAAATACTTTGAGGGGCTCGAGGGGGTAAAGGAAGTTTTCGAAGATACACTCCAGTATCCTGACCAAGAAATACTCACGCTATTCCCCTACCCGTACATCAACTTGAGTGAAGATTATTTCGAAGGCTATTATTTACCCGAACGCGTTAAGCGCAAAATATGGGCTCGGGCTATTGTCCCTGATACCGCTGCAAATAGAGAGTTTTCAAAACATCAGCGCGAAAACGCTATTACAACAACGAAGTTCGTCTCCGATGCCGCTTTCAAGATTTTTGATATTGAGATAAAGATCTATGGAGACAATAAAGTGGGCATCATTTCCTATAAAGAAGATTTGGGTTTAATTATCGAAAGTAAGAAAATTTATGACGGCCTCAAAGCCATCTTCGAAACTATGTGGAATTTGCTTAAATAATTTAATCACCACTAAAAAATCCGCCTCGGCGGATTTTTTAGTGGATTATTATTTTGTTATTTTTACAACCTTCCAATCTCCTCCCTTAATATCGCCCTTTTCATCAAACTGATATGTCCCTGCATAGCCAGTATAGTTAAGGCTGTTTAGGTTTGCCTTGAGATTACTCGTTCCATTTTTACTCACTGTTTTTGCTGCCGCAATTAACATATCATATGCTGCATCTGCATAATGATCTGGCTCTTTATTATATTCAGCCTTAAATTTAGCAACGAACTCGGGGTGCATTGCCTTGTTCCACGTATACACCGGTACTGTTATATCTTTTGAAATAAGCCCACTGTTAAACGCTGTCATCACGCCCTCGTCCGCGAAGAGTGGCATCTTCATACCAAGCTTTTGCATTTCGCTTATGATAATCACCTCTCCGTCGTTTGACCCTGCCCACAATATTGCGTCAGCTCCCAAAAACTTTGCCTTTACAATAAGCCCTGGCAACGTTTCTTTTTCTTTTCCAAACCCGATCTCTTCATTTAACACCACAATACCGCCCGCATTTTTAACTGCCTCGGCAAACATAGTAGCATGTACATTCCCCCATGCTATCTGATTTACGATGATTGCCGGCTTCTTAATATTGTTCTCTTGCATCCAAGCGGTTGTCGCTGGTAATTTTTCTGCGTTCTTTGCTTGACCAAATACTATTTGCGATGAAGCCTGCTGCACTACTTCGCTTGTTAATGAAGGGGCGAGCAATGTTATATTTGACCCTCCCACTACGGCAAGCGCCGCATCTCCGAGATAGCTCCAAATTGGACCAAACACGATGTCTATATTTTTTGACTTCATATACTGCACTCCTGATACAACTTGCTTTGGATCAGTGCCGTCGTCGAAATAATCTATATTTACAATTATGTTCTCCTTTATTAAATCTTTTCTTGCTAGTTCAAGTCCATTCTTGATACTTTCTCCATCACTCGCGCCGTATGACGTAAGGGATAGAATTGCTCCGATGTTTATTACGTCACCTGCCTCATTTTCCGTAGCCGCGCCATTCCCCTTGAAGAAATACGTACCTGCTATGCCAACAACTACGATGGCCATCAATGCAATTACTAATTTTTTATTATTCATATACTGTTTATAAGATGTTTTGCTTATCTTGATTATAGTAGTATATTCTCACAAATATCCTTATTTGTCAACTATTTTATGTCATATTTTTATACCAAAATGTGTTGCAAAATACTATGTTTTATTGTATAGTGTTATATAATTTATGACACTTAGAAACCCATCTCAAAAATCGCTTATCAGCGAAGAGCACGCAAACGCCCTTATTGCTGAGCTTGTTACGCTTGGGTTTTCCCGTAACGAAGCGCTTATTTATCTCCATCTTCTTCAAAGTGGCTCTGAAGCTGGTGTATCGCAAATAGCTTCAATAACATCGCTACATCGGCAGTACGTTTATACCGCCCTCCCCGCGCTTATTCGTGAGGGTCTTATCGAGGAAGTACTCCGCGGGAAGCAGACAAAATATAAAGCACACTCTCCTCAAATAATCGAGACTATTGGCAGGAAAAAAGCGCTCGCCGCTAGCGATCTTGCCCGATCGCTTAACCAGATAAGTGCTATTGGCAACGAGCAAGACTTTGAGGTTATCCAAGGCACGCGAGCAATACAGGAATACGAGCTTTTACGCGCGCAGTCCGAAGAAGAGGGGGCGGAGGAATATATTATCGGCGGTGCAACAGCAGCGTTTAGCGAACTTATGGGAGATACACTCGCTCCGTACCTCGCAATACGCGCAAGAAAAAAGGCGCGGATAAAATATCTCGGGACTGCTGACGAGCGACCGCTTTATCAGAAGTACGTCGGCACACTTGCCCATCAGGAGTACCGCTTTATGAGTAGTCTTCCTAAGGGTGAGACACATATGATTATTAGAAAGGATAGTGTTTCTTTTTATACATTTCTCACACCACCCCTTGTGTACATCGTTAAATCAGAACGAGTTGCAAGCAACTACCGCGCATTTTTTGAAATGCTTTGGGAAATGGGAAAAGCATAGCATCCACTAAAAAATCCGCCGAGGCGGATTTTTTAGTTTCATTTACATATCTGTTGGCACTCCATCCTTTACGACCTTTACCGTAAATCCGAGATCTGAATTTCCGTTCTGGTCAATGGAGTAGGTTCCCATAAATCCTTTGTAACTCTTTACGTTTGCCGTTAACCAATCGTGTACTTTCACACTGTCGTCACCTACAGCTTTTATTGCAGTAGCGAGTAGCTGTACATCATCGTACGTTGCTGCGCTGTGGAATGGCGCTACTGGATCTTTTCCGTACTTTGCTTTGTATGCTGCGAAGAAGTTCTTAAGCCCTGCATTGTCCGCGTTATAAGAAGGATCAGCGAAATAGATTCCTTCAAACGAGCCGAGAATCTTTTTAACATCCCCATTCAACACCAAGAGGAAGTCTGAGAATACAGGAGCATTTATACCAAGGCTCTTCATCTGCTTGATCAAGTTGCCTCCACTAATGCCTGTCTGCGACGCAACCAACACTGCTTCCAAATTCTCACCCTTTATCTTTGCTGCAATTGTTCTAAAGTCCGTCGTATTTGGCTGGAATTCTTCGGCAACCGCAACTGTTAGCCCTAATTCATTTGCCCGTTGCTCAAAGCTCTTCTTTATATCGATTGTATATTCGGTTGTTTCAGCAATCACGCCCACCTTCTTATATCCTTTTTTTGCCATTGCTTCTGCAATGTTGCGTCCCGCCAAAAGGTCTGAGTTTGCTGTTCTGAAGATGTATTCTCCTGCTTCGTCTACATTTCGCCCGCCAGTGACCGGTGTCATCAGGACGACGTTATGTTCATTCGCAACAGGTGCTGCTGCTATAGTGCCATTGCTACACATACCGCCAACGATATACTTAACATTGTCAGTGTTTACCAGCTTAGATACAGCCGACAATCCTGTTTTGCTATCGCACTTTGCATCTTCGGCGATTATTTGCACCTGTCGCCCGTTAATACCTCCCTTTGCATTTATATCGTCCACTGCCAACTGTGCAGTATTTACGATGTTCTCCCCTAATGCCGCGAGATCTCCACTCAAGAATGTTGCAACGCCGATTTTTATCGGTTCATTCGTTGCCGGCACGCTTTGCTTCCCCATAAGCGCATATCCTCCCCATAGCACCACAATAGCTATAACAGCACCGACGATCATTTTTGTATTTTTATCCATATATATTTTATTTTTAATTAATTTATAAACTTCTCTCTTTCTAACCCTTGCAAGGTTTGGGATAACATAGTTCCTTTCTATGCATCTTATGACATTATTATGACATTAAATGATATATCTACAATAGATTTCTTGTATTTTTTTAAATAATACTCTAAAATTAGAGTATTATTATATTTTTTTAAAAATGAACGTCACAGAACTTGACAAAAAGATACTTTTTCAGCTTGACCAAAATGGCCGCGCAAGCTTCTCCGAGATTGCCCGCGCTATCGGCACGTCCCCTCAGGTTGTTAAATACCACTATGAGCAGCTCATGGAACGAGGTGTTATAAAGCACTTTTGGGCCTTTATTGACTATGATAAGGCTGACTATTCATTTTTCTGGGGCTATTGGCTTAAATTTGCCGGCCTTTCAAAAGAGAAGGAGCAGGAAATATACGCATATCTTAATGCTGATGCTTATACTCCGATTGTCATGCGCTCAGACGGATATGCAGATGTTTTCCTTTGCTTCATCAGTAAAGATATTTTTAGCTACAACGAAATGCTGCAAAAGTTTTTCACCCGCTACGGTGAGTACGTTGCTTCTTCGGATATTTTTGTCGGCCTAGGCTTTATACAATTTCCGCGCACCTATTTAATCGGCGAGGAAAACCATCCACGAGAAAACGCTTTGTCAGGAGGAACGACTGAAAAAGCCAAGTTAACTGAGCTTGATCGCAAGATGATATCCCTCCTCCTTATTGATGGCAGAATGGAATTTACTAAAATTGCTTCTGTTCTGGGGGTTTCCGTTGGCTTAGTACATAAACACTACGCAAAGCTCGTTGCAGCTGGGGTTATTACTAAAATATCTTTTTCCATTGATTATCAAAAAATAGGTCTACTGCTCTACCGCGTTTGTTTTAAAATTATGCAATTCGATCAGAAGCGCATCGACGATTTATATGCATTCTGCTCGTTACATCCCAACATCATCAACTATGTAAAAGGCATGGGGAGCTGGGAATTGCTCCTAGATATTGAAATAGAAGACCGAGATGCCTTGCGCAATCTTATCCGTGACATGAAGAATCAATTCAAAGACATTTTCCAACAGGTTGAAATAAATGAAATCTACCAAGTAGATAAATTTACACAAATGGCGATGGAGTACCCTGATTTGATACCGCCTTCACAAGCGTATACACGAGGCACATATTCTTAATCTTCTACGCACTAAAAAATCCGCCGAAGCGGATTTTTTAGTGTTTTTATTGCATTATATTCCTCCAAACACCGCCCACTACCTGAATCGCTGTTATTTCACGATTAGAGAGTCTGTCATTAAATGATACTTTTCCTCCGACTCCATCGTAATTTGTCTTTCCGAGCTCCTGTGCGATACACTGACTGTCCTTCGCCTTCCCCGCTTTATCACAAGCTTTAATAGCATTTGCGAGTATGTAGATATCATCATATGCATACACTGCCTCGCCCGTTGGTTTCATACCGAATGCTTTTTGATATTTTTCGATAAACTCTTTCTGCTCTGCAGTATTGTTTTCTTCCGCCACTCCATACCAGGTGCTAATTGCTTTATTTTCTTCGAACAATTTCTTCATGTCGTCTGTATTGGCAACTGGGAGAAATGGAGCAACCCAGTGAAAGGTCTGTGTTCCAATCATCCCCAACTCCTTCATCTCCTTCATGATAAGGTGCTCATGTCGCCATCCACACACCACAATCGCTTCAGATTTAGCACCTTTGATCTTCGTGAGGTTTACACGAACATCAGTAGCTTCAGCACTATACAACTCCTTAGTCGTCATCAGCACAGCTCCTTTTGCCTCTGCTTCAAATCCTTTTTCAAATTCCGCACATTGCGGGCTCTTTTCACTTAAGAATGCGACGTTTTTGTACCCACTCTTTGCAACAAGTCTCGCCGTTGCTGCACCATTGTCCTCTGCGTCGTAATAATCTCTAAAGAATAGGTCGTTGCTCTGTGCAATATCTCGCACGGTTGCTGCGTAGATCATAACCTTTCCTTTTTCTGCGACCAACCCTTTGATTGCGCTCGTTATATGTGTAAACGAAGATAGTATGATGTCTGCATTATTCACCTCTAGTAACTTAGATACTCCTGTTACCGCCAACTTTGCATCTCCTCCGTTATCTTCAGCGATAAATTCGATCTTTGTTCCGTTAATTCCTCCCTTTTTGTTAATCTCTTCGACTGCCATCATACTTCCGTTGCGCTCAGCTTCTCCAAGATAGGCGTATTTACCCGTAAGTGCAAAAGATGCACCAATGACCACTTTTTCACCCTCCGTATTCCTTTGTGTAAGAAATATTGCTCCGATGACCAGCGCTATCCCTACGAGCCCTACTATTAGTTTTGATGTTTTTGTCATGCTATGAGTTGTTATTAATGACTATGTCGATATACTAGCACACGCAGTTGCTTTTGTCAATAGTTTCTGTCACTTTTTATTTACTTGATTTATAGGCATATATAATGCACTATTTTCTATATTGTGTTGTCAGAAAACTTGACATGCTTGCGATATACCTCTATTCTTTATACATGAGCCTATCTGAACAGCTACAATCCATCGGCCTCTCCGACAAAGAAGCTGCCGTATATCTACAATCCCTCAGCTTGGGAAGTTTCGCTGTTTCCGATATCGCAAAGAAAACTGGCCTTAAGCGCCCTACTTGCTATCTCATTCTCGAGGAGCTCGCAAAACGTGGCTTAGTCGCTATCGTTCCCCAGAAGGACAAGCTTACGTATACCGCTGAGTCCCCTAATATTCTCTTTGCTCGAGCAGAAGAGCACATGCAGACGGTCAAGCAAATGCTTCCCGATCTTTTTACCATCCAAAAATCAACTGGCGCTCAACCTACCATAAAATTCTATTCTGGCAAAACAGGTATTCATTCTATCTATGATGATATTCTTTCGTCTGGTGTTAAGGAATATTTCTATATTGGCTCCTCTGCGGATCTTGCAAAGACTGCGGGCGAAGACTTTATGGCGCAATGGGTGCGCAAGCGAATCGATCTTGGTATCCATGCGACTGGCATACGCACAGAACACTCAGAGATTAACGATACACTCTATGCAAAAGATGCACATCATCTTCGCGATATCCGCTTCGCACCGCTCGGCTTTGAACTCCCCCATACGATTGCTCTCTATGGCACAAAAGTCGCTGTTATTTCTGCGCAACAAGATAGCTTTGGATTTATCGTAGACAACGCCGATTTTAGAAATACGCTGCAATTTTTATTTAAAGCGCTGTGGCAAATATCAACTCCAGCCACCGTGGTTAAAAAATCTGTAAAAAAATCCTCCGCCAAATGACGGAGGATTTTTTATTAGTTATTAGAAATTAGTAATTAAACATTTATCATCTCATTCCCCCAAATACGCCTCCACAACATCTCTCCGCGCAAGCACCTCTTCGGGCTTGCCTTCGGCGAGCAGTTTTCCACTATCCATTACAATTAGATGGTCGCAAAGCTCTCGAATAAGCCCCATGTTATGTTCAATTAAAATCACCGTCTTTCCTTCCTGCTTCAATTCTTTAATAACCGCAGTTACTATCTTGCGCATTTCTGGGAACAATCCTGCAAATGGCTCGTCAAACAAATAGATGTTCGCACCCATTGCAAGCGCGCGTGCTATTTCAATTAATTTTCGTTGCCCATACGAAAGATTTGCAACAAGCGCATCTTTTTTCCCCCACATATCTACGCGCTTCAAAATTACTTCTGCCTGTTCTAAATGAAATGCACCATGTCGTTCAAAAAATGCATCCAGTAAATCACGATCAGTAAGTACAACGAGAAGATTGTCGAGCACCGACATCTGTTCCCACAGGCGCACCTCCTGAAATGTTCGTGTAATACCATAGACCGGTGCTTCGTACGGCAACATACGTTTTAGCGTTTCTTTTTCTCCAATAACTAATGCACCATCGTCCATAGAAATCATCCCGCTAATGATATTCATTGCAGTTGACTTGCCCGAGCCATTCGGACCAACAATACCGGTTACAATTCCTTTCTCTATCACAATAGAGAGGTCATCGATTGCAACCACTTCTTGATATCGTTTTTTAATATTTTTAATGCGTAGTGCGTCCATAATCGAAATACATTTTATGGTGTCTATTTACCATAACCATGGTAACAGTTTACCATAACAAAATGCCCCTACAAGGGCAGTTTGTCTGATAGCCATTACTAAGTTTTTATCCCAACAAATTTTCCGCCAATAATTGTTCGTAATTCTAGCGGCCTATTCATTATGTCTCCATTTACATCAAAATCCATATGCTCCGATATTACCCCCTTAACATCCCTTAACGCATATAATGCATCTTTTACACAAACGGTATTTTTATAATCATTACATTTTTGTATTGCAGCCACCAATAGGTTTATCCCATCATATGCTTGCGCTGCTATAAAATCCGGCTCTTTTCCATATTTATTTTTATATGCATTTTCAAATGTTGTTGCCGCGTCACTACTTATATAATCTACTGTCGGTTTAAAATAGTAAATTTTTAAATTCTCCGCCAGTTTTAAATTACTCTCTTGCTCCATTGCATACACATCCGAATAGATAGGCGTGTCCATTTTTAGCTCGCCCATCTGTTTAAGAATTGTGGATGCTTCCTTTTGCAGTGATACTAATAGTAGTGCCTCAGGATTTCTACTTTTTATTTTTGTTAATTGCGTTCTAAAATCTTTATCCTCTTGCCCGTATCCTTCTGCAACGGATATTACCCCTCCTCTTTCGGTATATTCATTTTGAAAAACATCCTTAAACCCTTGCCCGTACTCAGTATTCACGAAGAGAATGCCAGCATCTTTTATATTTCTATCTATCATTAACTTTGCCATCTCTCGTGCGAAAAAATACGAGCTCACCCCTGTTCTAAACGTAAAGTCGTCTGGCGTCGAATATTTAGGAGTAGCGGCAACTACATCCATTTGAACTATCTTGTTTTCGTTAGCAACAGGAGAGATTGCCAGAGCAACCCCGCTCACACTCGTAATCACATACTTAACTTTATTAATGTCTTTCAATTTCATAAAGGCAGACAGCCCTACTTCCGTCTTGGTTTGGTTGTCCTCGAACATAAGTTTAATTACCTTCCCATTCACCCCACCCTTACTATTAATTTCCTCCGCTGCAATTTCTAACCCATTTTTTATCAATTCTCCCACTACTGCGGAACTTCCCGTAAAAGGAACTATAGCGCCGACATCAATTGTGCCTCCTTTAGTGCTTTTAGTAAAAAAGTACCCGCTTCCAATTACTGCTGTGCAAATTCCTAGGATGAGCGCTATTTTTATTATTTTATGCATAACATTTAAACCTTTTTATTGATTTATGAATTAGGTTATCTTGACAATAACCCTTTACTTAACTGATAATCAATATATAAATTTGACGGTTTTTATCGTCATTTAAATAACTATGGACATCATAAAAGAACTCGTAAGACAGGGATTGAGTGCAAGAAAATCTGAAGTGTATTTGGCCATACTGGAATTGGGCAGAGCAACCACCATAGACATTGCGCATAAGACGGGGATTAAGCGAACAACTGTTTATGACATCGTTTTAGATCTTTTGCAGATGGGCTATATAACCGAATCGAAAAAAGGAAAACGGAGATTATTTATTGCAGAAGATCCAAGCACCCTTCTCTCAAAAAATGAAGATAGGCTCTCCTCCTTTAAGGAGCTCTTGCCGTTTCTAACAGAAATAAGAAACCAGAGCACCCCCAAACCCGCCATCCGCTTTTATGATGGGTTTGTCGGAGCAAAGGCGATTATGGAAGAGCTTTTGCTTGTCGAGCAAAAAGAGCAATTTTTCTGGAGCTCAATGAGCGATTTGATTGATTTATTTGGAAATATCTACATGGAACGCTGGGTAAAACGAAGAGTAAAACGAGAAGTCATCTCGCGGGTGCTTTTAACAAACCAAAGCAAGATACCTGAATATTATCTACAATCAAATAAGAAAGTCCTTCGAGAAATAAAGTGGCTTCCAAAAGAATACGTATTCAGCGGTGTGCTATGTATTTTTGATAATAAGGTTGCCTATATCTCATCCCGCCAAGAAAGCTTTGGCTTTATTATTGAAAGTAAGGAGCTCGCCCAAATTATGAAGCTTATTTTTCAAAGTTCATGGATGATGGCGCCATCGTTCGATTCGAAACCGGTATAGAACGCCCTTTCAAGCATTTTCTATTCTATAATCGCTTTTATATACTCCTTTATTCTTTCCTTGTCTTCATTTTCCTTCACTCCTTTAAAATATATCTCGACAAACTCAACAACATAATCCTTAGGGTAATACGCATATATTACTCGTATTCCGCTTTTCATCCCTCTTCCCTTTAGGCACTTGCAAGCAAATTTCTTTAGTTTATACACCCGCACATTTTCACTGCAGAAATGTTGCAACGCAAATACCGATTCGTTATCAACATTTTTTATATGATACATTTCTATGGCGTTGGTTTTTGCAACACGTAAATCAGCCTCCAATGTTACAAATTTCTTTAGAAGCTTTTTTAGATCCTTGTAAAACGCATCAGTTTCTCGATATTTAATTTTCATACTCACGAACGGAGGTTTCTTTAGTTCTATAAAATACTGACTCGTAATCAATTGGCTCTCCATCCTCAGCCGCTATCCACGGAACATCCTTATGCGAGTAGTCACTAAGCTCCTTAGCCGACTTGTCGGCAAGCTTATTTAATATATCGTCGATGTGTTTTATTTCTTCTCCCGAGAACGCACTGATATCGGCCCTTCTCAAAGGGAGATATTTCTTTTGATCCTTCTCAAAGTATTTACTTTTAATAGATTCGAGCTCTTTGCGCTCCTCCATTGCCTCCACTATTTTTTTAAACTCCACGGGGGTTGGCCCAAAATGGTTTTTAATATACGTAGCTCCGATAAGCTGCTCTTCGAATTTTTCATAATAATCGAAATCAATAAAGTAAAGTAGCTTGTAGATTACTGTCATCCCTACGTTTGGCTTACTTCCCACCCGCTCCAAAATATACAACAATACCTCCTTAAATTTTTTAAGCTTTTTTTGTGGCACGCTTATCCTGATTTCCATTGCTTCTTTTTGTTCCGCTGCCACTGCCTTCTCTATTGTTACTTCTATAGTTCTTTTCACTTTTCCACTAATAAGCTCGTCCAGAGAGAGCTCGAATAATTTTGCCAGTTTTTTTGCTTGCGAAACGGTGATGTCCTTCTCGCCTTTTTCTATTTTCTCTACCGTGGGCCGCGAAATACCGAGGTAGCTTGCCAGATACTCTTGAGATACTTCGTTTTTCTTTCGCAGCTCCTGAAGATTCTTAATCATGCACCTATATTACTGCATGTAAAATATATTGTCAATATATTTGTAAATAATATTTACAACTCCTTTATTTCATCTCATATTCCCCGTACATTCCCTTTGGGCGGTAGAGCATGAGGAGGGCGAGAATAAGGCCATAAATTACCTGTCGAAGTTGCGCGGCAACGTCCATTGGAAGTCCCACAAACCGAAGCGCCTCGGGGAGGGCGATTAAAATTGCAGCCCCTACGATTGCCCCGCGCAAACTCGCCAGCCCTCCTAAAATAATCATGGAAAGGATTACGATGGACTCATTCGCCGTAAAGGTAGATGGATCTACGTACGTGATATACGAGGCGTATAGCGCCCCCGCAAGGGCAGCTAGAGCCCCGCTAATGACATAAATGGCAAGCTTATACCGCGTAATGCGATATCCAAATACTTCCAGTGCTTTTTCATCTTCTCGAATCGCTCGCAACACTCGTCCAAATGAAGACTTCGTTATATGCCACACAAATAGCGCAGTCAATGCAAAGAGTGCTAGCGTCAAAATCATATAGAGCGTGTTCGTCGAAAATACAAATCCAAACAGTTCCGGTCGCTTAATCCCTGGAATACCGAGCGGGCCTTTTGTTATTGATTCCCAGTTTAAAAAGATGCTCACTGCGATTACGTTAAATCCAAACGATGCGAGCGCATAGTAATCATCTTTGAATTTTCTTAACACAAAACCAATCATCAGTGCGACAACAGCCGCAACGCTCATACCAATCAACGCGGCAACAAAAAAGTTCATACCATAGGTGGTACTTAGTACCGCAACAGCATATGCACCGATGCCATAGAATGCCGCGTGTGACAACGAGAGCAATCCGGTAAACCCAACGATAAGATCCAAGCTTAATGCAAGGATGCCATAGATACCGAATAAAATTATGAGGTGGATGATATATTCCATACTTATTTTTTCCCAAGAATACCCTTCGGCCTAAATATTAAAAAGAGGATTAAGATTGCAAATGCAATCGCATCCTTCCATTCGCCCGAGACCTGCCACACGCCAAAGTTTTCTGCAAACCCAAGGAGAAATGCACCGAGCACACCTCCGTAAATATTACCCACCCCTCCTACGATTGCCGCGATAACGCCTTTCATTAATAATGACATTCCCATGGTCGGCTCGAGTCCTGTGTCGAATCCGATCATAATCCCCGCAAACCCTGCGATTGCCGAACCGATGAAGAATACGCGTCCTATTAATTTATTTGTGTTGATGCCCACAATGCGCGCAACAACTGCGTCGTCGCTAATCGCGCTCACCATTTTCCCGAACATGGTTCGCTCCTTTACCCACGCAAGCGTCCCCATAATAAGCAATGCTGCTATCAATATAATCAGCTGCACCTGCGTGATAATGCCTCCCCCGATCTGATAGAGTTTTGTCTCCATACTGCTATCAAACAGCGTTTGGAATTGACTTGAAAAGATAATCGCGATAACCGCCTGAATAATCGTGAATGCGCCGAGCGAGGCAACAATAAGGACCATCTGTGAAGACTTCCTTTTGCGCAATGGGAGAAATAGTATTTTTTCTAATACATAGCCCACAACTCCCGAACCAAGCACCCCACAAATGATTGCGATCCATAATGGCAATCCTAACAATCGATATAACCCAAACACGATATATCCACCCACCACCGAAACGGCTCCGTGTGCGAGGTTAAAAAAGTTTGTCGCGCGATAAATAAGATTAAAGCCAAGTGCCACAAGCGCATAGATTGCTCCAGCGATAATACTATTGGCGATGATTTGTGGAATAATACCCATTGCGTTTAATTATACAGGTTTTCGCTTTGAACTAAAAACCACCCGTTCGCCAGATGGCGAACGGGTGGTTTTAGGGTTTACTTTACTTCTTCAAATACTCCGCTTTTTACAGCCTTCACGACTGCGGGCTTTTCTACGTCACCTTTACTGTTAAAGGTTATGATTCCGCTTGCTCCTGGGTAATTGTTGCCCACCTTGAGCAATCCTGCCTTGATTTGGTCGCCTCCTAACCCCTCCGTCTTAATTGCTTTAAGTAATAACGCCATTGCATCATATCCTTCAGCGGTATAAATGGTCGCGTCGATTCCAAAGCGCGCCTTGTATCGCGCTTTAAATGACTTCGCTTCTTCCGTGTCTGGCTTCACCATTGCAGGAGCGATAACTCCTTCAAGATAGTTCCCTCCAACTGCAAAGAATTCCTTCACATCCACTGATTCGTCCGTTCCTACAAACTGCACATTGATATTCATCTGGCGTGCCTGTTTGATGATCAGTGCTGTCGGTTTGTAGAACGCACCTACAAATATTACGTCCGCACCCGAATTTTTTATTTTACTGAGTTGAGTTTTGAAATCAACATCCTTCGCTCCGAATGATTCCTCTAAAACTGTCTCTCCGCCCGCTTTCATGAATGCTTCTTTTGCATCGTTCTTTTCTTGAATCAATGCGTCCTGACTGCTATCAAATATGAACGCAGCTTTTTTGAATCCTTTCGCGTACGCATAATTTGCAACTGCATATGCGCGCACTGAGTCTGATGCGATAGTCCTAAATATATAGTTCCCCGCACCGCTCAATGTTTTTGATGTCGCAGCACCGATGACCATCGGGATCTTTAATGGCTCAGTGAGCGGTGCTACCGAAAGCGCCTCAGATGAACACATTGGCCCATAGATAGCATTTACCTTATCTACATTTAATAACTTTTGGGCCGCACTCACGCCTCCAACCGGTGCACATCCTTTATCGTCTTCTACAATGAACTTTACACTATCCTTCATACCCGCGTCCTCAATTGCCATGATGGCGGCATTCTTTGCACCTTCCCCATATACCGCGAGATCACCGCTAAGTGGCAACACAGCGCCGATTGTGATTGTTTGATTTCCGAGACCTTTTTGGTTTGTGGCCATAGCATATCCGCCCCACAGGACCAATGCCACCACGATGATTGATAAAACTGTTTTTATTTTTTTTTGCATGGTTACAAATTGATTGATTAATTTATTAACCTCACAATGCCACATTTTAAAACTTGTGTCAGACAATGTTATACTACTTCTGTCAACTTATGCAAAAATGCCTTTAAAATTGACTATATTGCACTATTTTTGCTATAATTTTGATGTCTAAAATGGTAGACATATTATGAATAGACTAGAAGATCTCCTCGAAAACATTGGCTACAGCCCTAAAAAATCCAAGATTTACTTGGCTATTTTAGAACTCGGAGAAGCCTCTATACTGGATATTTCCCGTAAAACCGGCATTAAGCGAACCACAGTATACAATCTTATCCCCGAGCTTATGGCGGATGGCGTTGTCCAGGCTGGAAGCAGAAAATCGAAGCGCTTTTTTTATATTGACGACCCCCGATCTCTTAAGACGGGGCTTGATATGAAGATCCAGCGCCTCGAACGCGCTCTACCACAATTTGCAGCACTCCAAAGCATTCTCCCTAGCAAGCCTAAAATTACCTACTTTGAGGGTCTCGGTGGTGCAAGGGAACTATTTGCCGATACGCTCACTTCGTGTAATTCAGGGGATACCATACTCGACTATGCCGGTCTCACCGATTTCGACAAATTAGTCCCTGAAGAATTTTCGAACGATTATATCCGTCAACGTGTCGCAAAGAAAATTCGAATCAAAGTTATCGCTCCCGACTCCCCCCTTGCGCGTGAGTGGCAAAAAAATGACGTAAAAGAACTCCGCGAGATAAAGATCGTACCCGGTAAAGATTTCCCTTTTATTGCAGATGCCGAAATTTATGCGAATAAGGTCGCTCTTATTTCGTTCAAGGAAAACTTCATGGGGGTTATTATCGAAAGCCCCGAGATCCACCAGCTCCACCGTATGTCGTTTGAATTGCTGTGGAAGTTTTTGAAATGAAGCGGCTCAATTAAAAAACCACCCGTTCGCCAGATGGCGAACGGGTGGTTTTAAAGGGTTTATTTCAATTGTTCTGCTTTTCCATCCTTAATCAATTTAATAATTAAGTTTGGCGTTGCAAGGTCTCCATTACTATCAAACCCGATAGTACCCGAAACCCCTTGATAATCCTTCACTTCGTACAAGGCATTTTTTATTAGCTCTGTATTTGTTCCTACCTTTCGCATAACATCACCCAGTATCTTGACTGCGTCGTATGCCTGAGGAGCGCCGGCATTTATCACATCACTCCCCGTTTTGGTAGCCATTTTTGCTTCAAAAGCTTCATTTGAGGGTACGAGGGATGCCACGTACATAATTCCATCCGCTATTGGATCTGAATAAAACTGAGGCCCATCAAACGCATCTCCTCCGACAATAGGAAGATTTAGGCCGAGGGTCTTTGCCTGCTTTAGCCCAATAACCGCATCATCCGTAAAGCTCAGGAAATACAAAACATCAGGGTTAGACTGCTTAACTTTAGCGAGTTGCGACCGCATATCCCTGCTTCCCTGCGTATAACTTTCTTCTATAACTATTTCCCCTCCTAGCTTCTTATACTCACTGATAAATACATCCTTTACCCCTTTGCCCCAATCGATATTTACGTACAACACAGCAACCTTCTTTTTACCTAGCTTGTTATAGATAAATTCTGCTGCAGCTTTTCCCTGTGCCGTATCAGATGCATAGTCTCTAAATATATAGTCTCCGGCATTTGTAATTGCCGGGTTTGACGAAGCTTCGGAAATTACGATGGTTTTTGTCTGTTCTGCTAGGTCAGTAAATGCCATTGTTTCGCCTGAGCAAAACCCTCCGACAATGGCCGTTACCTTGTCGATATTTATCAATTTATTTGCCGCGGAGCTTGCGTCTTTTCCGGTACACTTTCCATCTTCTGCAATTAGCTGAATAGTCCTTCCGTTAATTCCTCCCATACTATTTATTTCTTCTACTGCAAGTTCTGCCGCTGCCTTGGCATTTACGCCGTAGCTGCCAGCATCTCCCGTCAGCGGCGCGATGAACCCTATTTTAATTGGTTCTGCGTTTACCTGCGATGGCTTTTTTATTACCATCCAACCGCCTCCGATTACCACTAATGCAATCACCGCCCACAATGCGATTTTCTTTCCACCTATTCCCGCTGCTTGCTGTGTATCCATACAATAAATACTGTTTTGCAATATCTTAATTAATTAGCTTAATTGTAAAGTTCTGGCAAAAAAACACAAGGGCAGTGCGGATACTGCCCTTGAAATACAGAGAATGTAACGTCATCGCCTGTCTTCGTTAAAAACTTCGACAAGGCAAGCAAGACGTTACATTGGGAATAAAAAATAAGCCCCGATTGCATCGAGGCTTATTTTTATTAATTTATTTGACACTTGTTAAAAAATATTTCATATTACATTCAGTTCTTACTATCTTACTCTCGCAAAAGGAGGCCCCATGCGGCGCGCTTTGTTAGTCGTACTATTTACTGCCTTGTCCGCAGTAACAATGTTTATCTACTGCCAGCAAGTGCTATCTGGCGTCGTGCAGCCAAGACTTGCTTCATGGGTAATCTTCCTTATTGGATCAATCCTGAGTCTTGTGTCGTACTTCGCCTCGGCCGGCAAACATAACGCAACCAATAACTTGGCAAATATTGCCGATGTGCTTGCAACCCTTGCTGTCATCGTCGTACTTACACTCCAAGGAAGTCGACTCGAGCTTAGCACGTTCGACCAATACTGCCTTTTCTCAGCTGGCGGTATCGTCGTTATTTGGATGTTTGCTGGTCACACTACGGCAAACCTACTTCTACAAGGGCTTATGATTGTAGGATACTTTCCGATGATCAGGTCTTTGTGGTCCGCTACGCAGAATTCTGAGTCCTTTGTCCTGTGGGGGACTGCCCTCGTAACATCGTCTATCGCTCTCTGTATGTCGTGGAGAAACCGGCGAGTAGACCCGCTTGCACCTGTTTATGCAATACGTGCATGCATCCTTGTCGGTATATTACTCGCTCTGATGTTTCGCATCGAGCTATCCTGATTGTGCAAAATGCCCGTCGTTCGACGGGCACTTTTATTACAACAACATCGCAAATTGTTATATGAGTTATTGAGCCTCTACAAATTTTCCATTTTCAACTTTATATAGCTGGTAGGGCTTATCTTTTATATCGCCGTTCGCATCGAAACTAATTATTCCAGTAGCTCCTTCAAAATTTGTTCGATACATTGCATCTTTTATACACCCGCGATCATCGCTCGCACACTCTTGCATAGCAGCGGCTATTGCTAAAACGCCATCGTATATAAAATCGGAATAGATCCCCGGGTCTTGCCCGTATTTTTCTACATGCCGCGCTTTATACGTTTGCGTTTCCTTTCCGCTAAACTGCGCTACAAAAATAATACGCAGACTTTCCAGTGCTTTTGTCGCCACATTTGCAAATAAGCTCTCGTCTTTAAATCCTTCGGAAGTAAATATTGGCTGAGCCATGCGCATCTCTATTTTTTGCTTCAACAAGCTGTACCCTTCGGGAATATACGAGAAGGCAACTATTACATCAGGATTTGCTCCTTTTATTTTTGCCAGCTGACTTCTGAAATTTGATTCTTTAGCACCATGAGATTCGATTGCCACAATGTCTCCTTGGAATTCTTTTTTAAACTCCTCGACAAGACCTTTCCCGTAATCATTATTGATATAGATGACAGCAACCCGTTTAAATCCTTTCCCCGTGAGAAGCTTAGCCATTTCTTTTGCCTGATTTATATCAGAAGGAAACATGCGAAATGTGTATTCTCCGCAATTCGAAATGGACGGAGCACTTCCTGTAGTCACAGCGATTACTTTAGCCTGCTCTGCTAAAGGACAAGCTGCCAATGCTTGGCCGCTACTCATCGAAACAAGCCCGCTCACCTTATCGACTGTTAGCATTTTTTGCACCACAGAGACCGTTCGTTTTGGGTCCATTTGATCGTCCTCAAACACAAGCTCAATCTTTGTGCTATTTTCCTTATTTGCCTTTTCAGCCGCAAGCTCAGCTCCTCGTTTTCCCGATTCTCCGTAGATACTGTTTTCTCCGGTTAATGGAAGCGCTACCCCGATTTTAACCACCTCTCCTGAATTTCCTTGGCTGTTTTTATACAAACCAATACCGCCCAAAACAACCCCAACGACAATACCTATACCTATTATATTTTTTATTGTAGTATGCACATTAGGAGGACATAGTGAACTGGACCAATATGTGAGCGGCTTCGTTGATTGCAATTTAACCAGCCACCCATATACATATTCCATTTGCTCGTCCTCTTTTTTGACGACTTTTGATTTTTATGTCATTTTATCCCCTGTTTCTATATTTGTCAATAGTTTCAACAGTTTTATTTTTAGATACGTATTGACAGCTCTATATATACTTATGTATACTTAAATTGTTGTTATAAATATCAACATTTTATACCTATGCTCGAAAAAACCTTATTACAATTAGGCCTCGACGAAAAAGAAGCGAGTATTTACCTCGCCGCTTTGTCGCTCGGCCCTTCTTCTATTCAAAACATTTCCAAAAAGTCAGGGGTAAATAGAAGCACTATCTACACGTTCCTTTCCGAGTTAAAATCCAAAAACCTTATCTCAGAAACTATTAGTGGCCGAAAGCGTCTTTTTGTAGCTACTGATCCGGAAGAGCTTAAGGGACTTCTTGTCCGCCAACAGGCTGCCTTAGACAAGATTATGCCGGAGCTAAAGGGTTTGTTTAACATTGAAGCAGGTAGGCCGAAGATACGATTTTTTGAGACACTTCCAGAAATTAAACAAATTCACCTTTCCTTGCTTGATGAAGGCCCAAAAGAAATATTTGCCTTCCTCGACATCGATGAATTCACTCAGGTAATGGGCTGGGACTGGACACAAGAATACGTTTCCAAAAGGCTCTCTAAAAAAATTCCTATCAAAGTTATCGCGAACGAACATGCCTCCTCTCGCGATGTGTATTCCAGAAACAAGGAAGAGTTCCGAGAAATGCGAATCTTCCCCGGAGAAAATCCTTTTTGGGCAAATATCGAGATCTACCCTAGTACGAATAAAATCTTCATCACATCATTGAAAAAAGAAAAATGGGCGCTTGTTATCGAGAGTGAGACAATTATCAGCACTCTTAAAATATTTTTCAATTTTATGTGGGAACGGTTAGATTAAAAAAACACCCCTGTTCGTCCGCCAATCGGCGGACGAACAGGGGTGTTTTAGATTTTATTTTACTTCTTCAAATACTCCGTTCTTTACAACCTTCACAACTGCCGGTTTTACAACATCCCCTTTGCTGTCAAAAGTAATGATTCCGCTTGCTCCTTGGTAATTATTACCAATTTTTAGTAATCCTGCTTTAATTTGATCACCCCTCAATCCTTCCTTTTGGATTGCCTTGAGCAATAGCGCCATGGCATCATATCCCTCTGCTGCATAAATAGTTGCATCTACCCCGAAGCGTGCTTTATACCGCGTTTCAAATGACTTTGCTTCTTCCGTATTCGGCTTTACCATTGCAGGAGCAATAACGCCCTCGACATTGCTTCCTCCGATTACGAAAAATTCTTTTACATCCACAGACGCATCGAATGAGATAAATTGTGTGCTCATTTTCATCTCGCGCGCTTGTTTTATGATAAGCGCCAACGTTTTAGGAAAAGCGCCAACGAACACTACATCTGCGCCCGAGCTCTTTATCTTGCTTAGCTGTGCTTTGAAATCAACATCCTTTCCTCCAAATGATTCTTCTGACACTGATTCTCCTCCTGCCCCCACGAAGGTTTCTTGGGCATCATTCTTCCCTTGAATTATTGCATCCTGACTATTATCGAATACGAACGCCGCCTTTCTAAACCCTTTTACATATGCATAATTAGCAACTGCGTAGGCGCGCACCGAATCAGACGCTATAGTCCTAAATACGTAGTTACCCGCCCCCGTCAATGTCTTTGACGAGGCTCCCGATAAAACAACGGGTATCCCGGCCGCTTCAGTTATTGGTAGCACCGAAAGGGCTTCTGATGAGCAAAGCGGTCCATATATCGCACTCACCTTGTCTATAGTAATTAATTTTTGCACTGCTCCGACTCCAAGCACTGGGTCGCACCCTTTATCATCTTCTACGATAAACCTAACCCTCTCCTTCATGCCTGCGTCTTCTATTGCCATTATGGCAGCATTCCTCGAACCCTCCCCGTATGCAGCAAGATCCCCAGTTAATGGCAGTACCGAGCCAATAATTATTCCTTGCTCACCACTTCCGCCCTGCTTATTATACACGGTATATCCTCCGACAACCGCGAGAACGACTACCCCAACTACTAAAACTATTTTTGTTATTTTATTCACTGTTTTTATATTGCTTTATTTTTGTAAAAATTGACTACTTTTTACTTTAATTGCATAGTAGCATATGTTTTATGTTTGTCAATAGTTTCGGCATAATTTTATATTATTTCTATATTGACTTTATAACACTGATACATTATGATATAAATGTTGTCGAAAACATCGACATTTTATACATATGCTTAAAGAATCCTTATTACAACTCGGCTTGGATGACAAAGAAGCCAGTATTTACCTAGCTTCCCTTGAACTCGGCCCTTGCGCTATTCAAGATATTGCAAAAAAATCCGGCATCAAGCGCAGCACTATTTATGGCATTATTTCGGATCTTAAAACCCGAAACCTTTTTACGGAAACCGTAAAGGGAAAGAAGCGCCTTTTTATAGCAGCAAGCCCCGAGACGCTTGGATCTCTTATTGAACGCCAACGAACACTCTTAGAGAAGATATTGCCCGAGTTGCGCGGTATATCTAATGCGGAACTTGGTAAACCAAAAATTCGCTTCTATGAAACGCTCGAGGAGGTGCGTAGTGTATATAGCAGTACAATCGAAGGGACGCATAAGGAAATTCTGAGTATTGCCTCTTACGAAAGCGGATCGCTATTTTTAGGCCGCGAATGGATAGTGAACTATATACGTAAGAGAGTTGAAAAAGGCATCGCGAATCGAGCTATTATCAGCAATGCATTATCTTCTTCGGAGATAACCTCTTCCGATGCTACATCTCTGCGCCAAACTAAACTACTCCCATCGGGCAAACATTTTGTTACCGATATTGAGATCTATGGCGACAAAATATTAATTGTTTCATTCGAAAAAGAGCATTGGGCTGTAGTTATTGAGAGCCAAACTATTAGCGCTATGATGAAAATGGTCTTTTCGATCATGTGGGATGGCTTACCTGATGCAAACTAAAAAGTGCCCGTCGTACGACGGGCACTTTTATTTACTCTAATGTAGCGACATCGCCTGTCTTCGTTAAAAACTTCGACAAGGCAAGCAAGACGTTACATTGGGGATAAAAAATGAGCCCAGATAAATCTGGGCCCAGTTCTTTAAGGAATAGTGTTCGTTAGAATCCGGCAGCGCGCGCTGCCTCCGTCATAAGATACTCGGGAACCCACGAAGGATTCACGACCCGCCGGAAGATGTCCCGCGCCGACACCTGCTCGCCGTTGGAAAGGGGGACGTGACAGCCCCCAGCCAATCCCAGCGGACCGGCAGCTGCACGTACACTCAGGTGCGCATGTGCCGTTCCCACATCTTCCACCCGCAGCCAAACACTGCCGTCGGGGAGCTCGAATGCCTCCCAGCCGTTATTACTTTGGTTCCTGAGCTCGCCGCCCTGCGCCTTGGCGATGATATGCTCAGCACCCCCAACCGGTTTGCACCACAAGCCGTCGACGCGAATGTAGCCGTTTGCGATGAGTGCCGCAACCAGTGCGACCAGAATCTTTTCCAGCTGTTCCTTTTTCATTTTTCCTCCATGGGAGCTCGTAGCTCCCTGTTGATAGTTGCTGAACATACGATACCACATTATCCCTATTTGTCAACCTCTTTACTTCTCCCTCTCCTTGTACTGCTTAATTATTCCGTTTTCTATTACCAACCTTACCATGCCGTCAGTGTCGGTGCGGAAAAGCTGTGCGCCCGCATTCTTAATGCGGTCGAGTACGTCTTTTGTTGGGTGCCCATACGAATTCTTACCTACTTCTATAACAGCCACCTTTGGGCGCACTGCTTTTAAAAATTCTTGCGTCGAGGAAAATTTTGATCCGTGATGTGGGATCTTTATAATATCCGCTTGGATGTTTTTATTTTGCGTAAGCCATTGTTCAGTAGGCTTCCCTATGTCTCCTGTAAATAGGGTCGATATTCCCCCACCCTCAAACTTTGCCACGATTGCTGATTCATTTTTATCACCTTTATTTGCATCACTATTCTCCGAAAGTATTTTAAGTATGTTGTTCGAATAACTAATACTATCGCCCTCTTCCATAATAACTACGGGAATTTTTTGTTCCTTTATGACTCGCGCTAGCTCCTTAAAACTTTCCGAATCGCTTCCTTCACCATTGTATATAAATACTCCGACTTCATATCGCTCAAGTACATCAAGTAGCCCGCCAAAATGATCGAGCTCTGCATGTGAAATCATAACCATATCGATATATCGATCGTGCCACGGGACAACTGCGTCTAGTTGCTGCACTGCCTTGCTATTATCCGGCCCTCCATCCATAAGCAACTTTACATTCCCTGGCATAACAATCATTTCGCTATCTCCTTGCCCGACATCAAAAAAATAGAGTTCAAGTTGTTTGCCGAATTCGTCGAATAAAATACTCCCCCAGGCGACGAGGTCGAGGACAACGAGTATGAAGATTATTATCGTGAAATGTTTTTTCATATCATTTTATACCGCCTTCGGCAGACGGTTGTACTGGATTCCCGCCTCCGCGGGAATGACATAGCGCTACCTCCTTTTTCCGCTTCTGCAAATAGGATAGTATTCCTCCAACCATTATATAGTATACAAATATCCAAATCGGATTCATGGGTATTGATAAGCCCTCATAATTTCCGAATAGTTCTATCACCGCAATCTCATACTGCAATAATAACGAAACAATCCATGCGGGAATAAATGCTAATGAACTCGCAAAAAATCCGAGCCCTGCGATTGCAAATCCGAGCCCCATTGTCACAGGAATAAAGGCGAGGATTACTATATTAGAAAGTAGCGATACAAGTGAGAACGATCCAATTGCATGCATTAATATTGGAAACACCATTATCTGCGCGGACAATGTCCCTGAAAGATTTTCACGCCATTCAAGAATGCCAGCTTTTTTATTTTTAATAATTGCATCGAGATGTGGCTTTAGATATACAATTCCCAAAAGTGCGAGAAAGGAAAGTTGAAACCCAAGATCATACCGCAAGACATTCGGATTCCACAGCACCATCGCGCAGGCGCTTACCGCAATTGCATTTCGCATGCTGTGCGCCTGTCCGATATATCCAGCTAACAACACAATACTTCCCATAATTGCTGCACGGACCACAGACGCTTCAGCGCCCGCCATAACGACAAAAGCCACAACTACTACCAATGTTGCATAAAACGCCGCCCTGCGGCGCAATATAAGCCCACATATGAGCAATACCGCTCCTGCAACCACACTTATGTTATATCCCGACAGTGCGACAAGGTGCGTTGTTCCGCTATTTGCCATCTGCTGTTTAAACTCCACACTAAACTCTGCGCGCTCGCCAAGCGTAATACCTGCCAACAGCGCAGCTTCTTTTGTGGGCAATAGTCGCCCGTATGTTGTAACTGCTTTTTGTTTTACGCCCAATAGCCACATCATTATTGCATTGCCATCACCCTGCTTTAGTATCTGCACTTCGGGAAATTGCATCGTCGCAAACACTCCGTTTTTCAATGCATACATTTTCTCTTTTTCGCTCGGCCTTTTTACTATTCCGTTAACACGTACTGCATCTCCGTAGCGCAACACTGGATATGGCCGAGCGGTGACTGAAACTTTTCCGTTGTTTTGTGCGTCGATGCTTATAATAAGCTGTTGGCTTTTTTCATTTCGCTTTACCGATTTTACATGCCCCTCTATTGCGCCTTTATCCCCAATCAACTCAATTATTTTATTTTTTTGATATACATTAAACCCAGTCCAATACATTGCACCGAAAATAGTGCCCGTTGCAAGTATCGCGAACCACAGCATGCGCTTATTCTTTTTTCGATATGCAAATAATCCTAGCGCAAGCGCGAAGACTCCCACTAAAATAGTTATTCCGATAAGCCGCATTGAGGGTGCAAGAAAAGTACCAACAAGAAAAAACACGATTCCCCAGAATACGGATTCGTGGATACGCATATTAGATGCGAGATGTGGTTACTAAAGTAAAAAACATAACTATATCTGTCATTCCCGCGGAGGCGGGAATCTATAAAGTTCTGGATTCCCGCCTCCGCGGGAATGACAATTCTCATTTAAAAATCTATCCCTTTTTTTGCTTTTATCCCTTTCGCAAAAGCGTGCTTCACTTCTTCCATTTCCGTCACTGTATCGGCAAGCGTAATAAAACTTTCTGGCGCGTTGCGACCCGTTAGAATCACATCAATATCTTCCGGCAGTTTCTCAAGTATATCGATTACACTTTTTTCGGTAATCAATTTTAAATCTACTGTGTTATTTATTTCATCAAGGATAACGAGATCGTATTTTTTTGACATCAGCAATTCTTCTGCCTTTCGTAATCCTTCTTCCGCTGCTTTTTTATGTTCTTCGAATGGAAGTATGTCCCCAGGCAACCCCACAAATCCTTTTCCTGTTTTGATAACTAAAAAATTATCGCTTTTTATGTCACACTCTTTTCCAAAAATATCTTCTCCACTTTCCCATGTCCCTTTAATAAACTGGATCATCGCAACGCGCTTCCCGTAGCCCAGTGCGCGCAATGCAACCCCCAATGCTGCGGTTGTTTTCCCCTTTCCATTGCCGGTGTTTATTAAAATCATGCCGCCTCTTTCATTAGTGTTTCATTTAGCTTACGCAAACGCGCAGACATATCGCGTAGAATTTCATTTTCCTTCTCTAAGGCTTCGTTTGCCTTCTCGATATTTCGCTTTACCGTTATGTGCTCCGTCAATTTTAATTTCTTAATAAGCTCTACTTCTTTTCGTATTTCTCCAAGCTCCGCCTCCATATGTGCGCATATTTTTTCTTCTACACGTGTTACCCTCTCTCTTTGGGTTGCTTCGAATGAAGCGGGCCTGCTGCCGTTGATGCTTTCCATGTGTTCCATATGTATAAGTATAGCATCCCCTTCTAAAACCGACACAATGACAAGAGTATTGTATGACATTGACATATTTCTATAAACAGGTTATTATATTATCAGCCTTTATCGAGATTCTCTCGATGCTCACTTTTACAATATCACACACCCAAGGAGGTTCGTATGAGAACGATCGCTTTGTTGGTAATCACCCTGTTTTCCCTTACTCTTTCTCCGGTGTTTGCCGCTGATTCTTTGCCGGAAAAGCATTGGACGACCTATGGAAAGGTCGGGTACTTCTCCTGGATGGAGTGGCGTGACAATGGGGATGAATACATTCGAGACGACGGAGTGCTCTATGCCGTCGGCGTCACTCGTACCGACCGATTCCTCAAACACCTCATCCTTAGTGAAACTATTGAGGTCTGGGGAGGGGATGTCGTGTACGACGGAGAAGTCATCGCCACGGGCGAATCGTTTCGTCGCAACGACAACACCTACATCGGTATGCGCGAAGAAGTTCGCGCTACCGCAGAAATCCCCATCCGAAGTGTTCGCTTTAGCCCGTTTGTTGGGCTCGAGCACAAGTGGTGGAGCCGCGAAGTCGAGGATGAGGTCTGGGACATGGCCTTCACTCGTGTGGGCGCAAGAATCGCCCATGTTACCCCGAAGACGACCGTGTATATTGAAGGAGGCGCCGCGCTTCCTCTCTATACCAAAAATCATTGGGCGACCTCAGACTTTACCGACTTCCCCGATGTAGTTCTTCGTCCTAAAGCGCGCCCTGGCGCGTTCGGGGAAATGGGGGTTAAAGGCACTCGCTGGAGCTGTGCCCTTTCCTATGAACGGATCGATTTTGCAAAGTCCGACCCCGTGGTACTGGTGTCCGACACAGGCTCCAAAGGCACCTTTTGGCAGCCAAAGTCGAGCACCTCGACCGGCTGGTTGAAAATCGGGTACAGCTTCTAGTTGTGCCCAACCAAGTTTCTCTGTGCGCAGCTTCGGCTGCGCACTTTTTTATTTTCAAAAAAACGGCTAAAGCCGTTTTTTATATATGTGCGCGAGAGAGGACTTGAACCTCCATGGATTGCTCCATACGAACCTCAATCGTACGCGTATACCAATTCCGCCACCCGCGCATGTATTACTACTCACCTATACTATCTAAAACCTTTCTTATTTTCAAGTGCTTCCGCGATAAACAAACCACATTGTCCGAATAGTACATGAATTTGATCAACTTATTCGATTCGCTCTTTGCGTATCTTAATTGATAGACCGAACCACTTGGTTTCTCTGCGCAATGCCCTTTTACTCCACATAGTATGTTTAGCTCTCCTCGTAGCCACTCAATATGATTACGGCTTGCAGAAACAAACCCGGTGTAATACATAAAGCTCGACTTCCACCTCGGATCCCAATACGAATAAAATGTTCCATCACCATCAAAATGCCCACGCAAAAAATCGGCAAAATATTTTTTAGGAATACTTATTTCTTTTAAAATTTTTGTCTTATTCGCCATCAATCCTATTTCCACTAAAAAATCGTAGAATATTCTGTCCCCTACCTGAATTCTAAAATTTTTCTTTTCAGTATGCCCACTAGTATGGCTCTCCGTCTTATTGGAAATGCCTAGACATTTTCTAAAATTATCTATCATCTCATTATCCTTCGAAACAAGTGTGATGTGCCGCCCATCTTTCGACAAACTCCCGTCGCTCACAATTAATCCAATCGCGTATGCGAATTCGGAAGACCATTCTAACTTTACTTTTCCAAGCGGCTTCATATATTCATTATACCGCCTCAAGGTAATAGCGTCTACCAAACTACGTCTCCATAAATTCTGGATTCCCGCTTTTGCGGGAATGACAAGAACAAAAAATCCGCCGAAGCGGATTTTTTTATTAAGCGGCAATACCGATTTTTTCGCGTGTCTTCTTTTTCGAAAGGCTTCGAACGAAGTACAATTTTGCGCGTCGCACTTTCTTTGGAGCGGTCAATATTTCTACTTTCGAGATTAACGGGGTGTTGAACGGATATACCTTTTCAACGCCAATTTCGCTAATGATCGATCGTACTGTAAATGTTGATCCGATTTCCTTTCCGTGCTTGGTCGCAATGATGATTCCCTGGAATTTGCTGATGCGCTCTTTCTCTCCATCCTTAATACGCTCCCATACGCGGACGCTTGCTCCCGGCTTTATTTGTGCCATGAGTTCTTTATCCATAGTTTGCTTATATTAGTAGATAATTTCCATTTAGTCAACTCATCCCCCTCCCCTAGAGCTCTCCTTCGGTTTCGTAGTATACTCTATATATGAACCGTATTGAAAAAGAAGGGTTTTTCGAAAATATCTATTTTAATGGGTATGTTGCCAGGGCGGTGAAGCGCGGGGATGTTATTTTACGACCTATTCTCGTTGATACACTCCTCGACCGCCTTATTAATTGGATAATGCCCGGAAATTTTGAGCACGCGATGCTCTATCTGGGCGACGGCATGCTTCTTAACCCCTACCCCGATCAAAAAGGAGTTATTCACAAGGAACATCTTTTTGACAACCTTTCTTGGCGCAATTTTTTTACTAGCCATCCAAAGCTGCTCTCTTTTGCTCGCATTACCGAAGACGCTTTAGTTGTCGAAGCCGCAATCAATGCACTAGAAGAATCTCTCAAGGCTCATGCGTCTAAAGGATATTGTTCTTCAGTGATTGTTAATGCCTTTGTGCACGCAGGTATTCCTCATACTACATTTGAGGCTTCCCATGTTGGCGCTCACATATTATCGACCGTTGCAGTGCGATCGTTTGATACTGGATATGAAATATCCCAAGCAGCGCAACAACGTATTCCTTTTCAACGCATTTCACACAAATAAAAATGGCGAATGATCGCCATTTTTATTTTATGTTTCTCCTTTTTATGCCCGCTCATTTAATGGAGGTGCGGAAACATCGTATTCTTCTAGTCGTACCAATACCTTTTTGAGATCTGCTGGAAGTTCCGCTTCTATATTTAACTTATGTCCTTCTGCTGCGAGAAATTCAATAGATTCTGCGTGTAGGAATTGTCGATCAAGTGCAAGGGGGTTCTTTTTTGCTCCGTACATCGTATCTCCTACGATTGCGAACCCAATTGATGCCAAATGCACGCGAATTTGGTGCGTTCGTCCTGTTTTAGGCCATGCGCGAACTAAGGTAAAATCGTATATTTTTCTTGTTTCTGTGTCTGGATCGTCGAACGTGAACCGCTTTACTACCTCATAATCGGTCAATGCTTCTTTGGTCATTTTACCATCATGCACCGTTCGCTTTGTCGTTCCTCCCTTTAGGCTGATTGGCTTATTAATCGTTCCTTTCTTTTCCTGTACCTTTCCCCATACTAATGCGAGGTATGATTTTTTAATACCATGCGATTGAAACAGTTCCTTCAAATACCTAAAATATTCGTGGCTCCGCGGAACTAAGATTACTCCCGATGTATCTTTATCGAGACGATGTACAATTCCAGGACGCTGCTCTGGATCATCCCCGACTGTCTTAACTCCTGGATAATGCTTTAATAGCCACGTGGTTAGCGCATAATCCTTATTATCTGCGTAGGGATGGACTAAAAGATGCGCTGGCTTATTGATAGCCACCACATTTTCGTCTTCATATATAACTGTTATATCCTTACGTTCCATGTATGTTGTACTATCTACTAATTTGTCTGTAATTGCAATATGAAAAAAAGTGGAGCTGCCCTCGCGAAGGGTCAGCTCCAATTGCACACAAGAGGTGTGGCGGTGGTTTTATAGGTTATATGCTGCTACGCGTCCCTCGACGCGCAGCATTCTACCGACTTCTTTTGCGAGGCGAACGGCCTCGTTGAAGGCAATCTCGGCACATTGCACCAGACGATCGCGCTGCTCGCTCAACAGGCGGACGAAGTCCAGTAGGATTCCTTGCGCCGATTGCACCGTACAGGCGGCATTGAGTCGACTACGCAAATCGCCTTCGGAGAAGAAGTCTGCCGGCATTCCACTGAAGGCCTTATCGATACTCTCCCGAACTTCCTCCGCTCGGTCAAAGGATGCGGCACAGCCTTCGGTGCTAGTGCCATGAACTAAATGCCCTCCGCGTTCGCAGCGCTTCTGTCCTGGTGTTATCGTGACATTACAGCACCCGCACACGGGGTTCGTCCCAGACATTCTCTGCTGTCCAGGAAACTTAAATTCTTTCGCCATCGTGGCCTCCAATTTCAGGTTGGGGGTTATTAGTTGTACCACACTTTCTTTATTGCATTGCAGATGATCTGGGTCTAGTATTGCCACAAATCTCTTATTTGTCAACCCCGTTTTATAAAAATAGGCCACTTCTTTCGAAGTGGCCCTTGCATGTTTGGTTAGGTACTGATTTACGCCACCATAACCGGAGCGATTGCCGGCAGAAGCGCATTACGCATTGCGCTTTGCTCGATAATGCACCTGACTTTAGAGACAATGGTTTGAAATTGCGACCCCAACCACTGCCGCCCTTCCGCGAGGTGCTCGCAAAAGATAAAAAGTGCGAGTTTAAACTGGCTCACTGTGTAAGCTTTGCTCAGCGTCAGCAAGACAGCTCCTCTTGAGAAAAAGTTCTCAGGCAATGTCGATATAACGGGCTGCAAATCCAGCCGCACCGATTCCAGCAAAGAGAACTTCTCCCCGCAGTTCTTGTGCAGCTCGTGCCCATCAATCACTCTTCTCGCTTCTACTGCCTCTACTGCGCCATTGCAACAGGTACAAATAAGCTTTCCGCCTCTGGTCCGTTGTTCATTTTTCAACATCGATTATAGCTCCTTGCTAGCGTATTAGGTAATTACCCTATGCATTTTTCCTAATCACTCCTTGAAATGTCCAGGCCCTAGTATGCACGTAGTCTATCTCTGTGTCAATCTGCTATTTTATCGCCCTCCTCCATAAAAATGACAGCGGTGGACGGTCGTCCACCACTGTCATTTTCCCATTATTTTACATATTTCCCCTCTTTTAGCACGTATTTTAAACAAAAACCCCGCATTTCTGCGGGGTTTTTGCTTGCTTTTGGCTATTATGCCTCTGGCGTTTCCACAACCTCTTCTTTTTCTACTTCTTTTTCTTTCTTTGCCGCCTTCTTGTGGCCCTTGAGCTTCAAGATAATGCGCTTTTCTTCTGGCTTGATCGCTTCCACAGTAAATGTGTGCGTCTTGCCTGGCTCCATGTTCTTTTTCAATTCATCTGGAGAACCGAATTCGGAAACATGGATAAGACCGTACAGGTCCTGACCAAGATCGATGTATGCGCCAAACGGGTTGACCTTATACACCTTTCCTTCCACTTCCTGTCCTTCTTTAAACTTATCAGATACTGTCTCCCATGGATTTGGCTTTAATGCCTTCAATGAAAGAAATACCTTATCGTCTTTGATTTCAATGATCTTTACCTTGATCTCTTCGTCGATCTTTACTACTTCTTTCGGTGTATCGATCAAACGATAGTCGAGTTCAGAGATGTGGATCAATCCTTCAATTCCTGGATTATCGATGAATCGGACAAATGCTCCGAAGTCAGCGATTCCTGATACGACGCCAGTGATAACATCACCAACTGCGTATTTACCCAGCAATTCACGTACATTTTCCTCAACAGCCTCCTTTTCAGAGATTATGAGCTTGTTTGCGCGTGGGTTAAGGTCGATGATCTTTACCATCAACTCTTCACCAACGAATTTCTTCAATTCTTCGAGAATTCGAGTTTGGTCACCCTTCTCAATGCGCGGATAGTGCTCGCTCGACAACTGGGATACTGGCAAGAATGCCTTTGTTCCATGAATGTCTGCTACAAGCCCTCCACTATTGGCTCCCTTGATTTTGACTCCAAACGGCTCGTCGCCATCCTTTAGCTCCTTGAGTCCCTGCCAATTCTTCTGCTCCTGAGCATTAATGAGGGATAATTCTACATATCCTTCGTTATTCTCGAGCATGATTATCTTCGCACTCACGGTATCACCCGCGTTCATTCCTTTCACAATGTCGCGAGAATTGATGAGTTCGATACCGTATACAATACCGGTACCGTACTTACCGAGATCGAAGTGTACGCCGCGCTTTGTCTTCGCAAGCAACTTCGCCTCGACCAAGTCTCCCTCCTTGAGGAATGAGATGATGTTCGCATCCGCCTTCGTCAATTGATTCATTGCGGATGAGTTTTTTATTTCTGCATTAATATTAGTGACCATAGACCCACATCATACGGAAAAACTATTTGAAAATCAAGCCCTTTTGTTGTACAATAGCCACATAACGAGTGACATGGCGGGAACCAAATCCCGTATTTTCCGTGTCTTTCGCCTCATTTTACATTCAATACTACCTATGGTTATTTCTTTTTACGGAGAAAATAGTTTCAAAATACAAAGCGGTGAGTTCACAATCCTTACCGACCCTGTCGATGCCTCGAGTGGATTGACCCCTCCTCGCTTCAAATACGATATTCTTCTTAAGACGCTCATCTCGTTTCCTCCGCAGGAAGCACCTTCCGAGCAAGGAGTCGCTATCTACGGCCCAGGGGAATACAATGTGGATGGAGCAACGATACTCGGATATCTTTCAGAAAACGAAGTGACCGACAAAATACTCAAAACCGTCTATCTCGTCACACTCGAAGATATCCGGCTCTGTTTCCTCGGACACCTTGCTGAAATTCCTTCCCCGTCTGTTATGGAGCACCTTGAGGATATCGATATTCTCTTCATCCCTGGAGGTGGCACACCGTATATCGACCAAAAGAAAGTTGCGAAGCTTATCAAACAGCTCCAACCAAAAATCGTTATCCCAACCGCATTCAAGATCGCAGGATTAAAGCGCACATCGGAAGATCTCAAAACATTTCTGGAGGAACTCGATCAAAAGGCTGTTGAATCGCAGGACAAGCTTACTATTAAGAAAAAGGATCTTTCTGTCATTAAGCCAGGACAGGTAATCATTTTAAAACCATAAGTCACCACTCGTATGAAGCGCTATCTACATACCATTCGCCAATCTGATGAGAAAACGCGATTTAGGTGGCTTATCGGATTAAGCGTCACCGCCACACTAATCGTCGTTATTGTTTGGGTCCTGTATATGCGAGCATTTGTATTTACAAATACCCGAGAAAATTCAACTGAGGAGGTTCGTATCGGTTTCTGGCCAGTATTGAAGAATGGGCTCACTATCACCGGTTCATCTATCGGACGAGGATTCGAAACGATGCTCTCTGGAATGCCACAGTTTGGAAGAAGGACTTCTACTATCCAAAACCCTGACTAAAAAATGTTTGTTTGGCGCATTGCGTCGTTGCGGGGCCCCATTGCCTCGGTCGACGTACAATCAGCACGCCTCTCTCGTCAAATTCCCCGCGCCTCGCACTGCCTCCAAACAAATACATTTTTACTAAATTACGCATTAGCAATTACCTATTATGGAAGAACACATCGAACAAACAGATAAAGTCCTTAAGCGAGAAATCGGGGACGAACTGCAAGAATGTTATCTCGACTACGCAATGTCGGTTATTATTTCCCGCGCCTTGCCGGACGTCCGTGACGGCATGAAGCCAGTACAACGCCGCATTATGTGGGCTATGTGGGAAACGGGCTTGAAAGCAGGCGTTAAGTACCGCAAATCTGCCGCTGTTGTCGGAGAAGTACTTAAGAGCTACCACCCACACGGCGATTCCGCAGTGTACGATGCTATGGCTCGTATGGCACAGGATTTCTCACTCCGTTATCCGCTTATCGACGGTCAGGGAAACTGGGGTTCGATTGATGGAGATAACCAGGCTGCTATGCGTTATACCGAATGTCGCCTCTCGAAAATATCCGAGGAGCTTCTTTTTGATATTGAAAAGGATACCGTCGCTTGGGGACCAAACTATGACGGCACAACCGAAGAACCACTCGTGCTTCCTGCTCGCCTTCCAGCATTACTCCTTAACGGCGTTGCGGGTATCGCTGTCGGTATGGCAACGAATATTCCTCCGCATAACTTGCGCGAGATTATCGATGCCGTTTTACATCTTGCTGATAATGCACACGCAACGACTGACGACCTGACACAATTTATCAAAGGCCCTGACTTCCCAACCGGAGGTATTATCTATGATAAGAACGCTATTTCTGAAGCGTATCGCAGTGGACGCGGTGGCGTAACTATGCGCGCTGTTTCTGATATTCAAGAACGAAAGAGTGGCCTCTTTAATATCGTTATTACGCAAATTCCTTATCAGGTTAACAAGTCTGAATTGCTCGTTAAAATGGCGACGCTTGTAACTGAAAAGAAGATTGAGGGCATCAAAGATTTGCGCGATGAATCTGACCGCGATGGATTGCGCGTTGTCGTTGAGCTAAAGAGTGACGCTGCTCCACAAAAAGTTCTCAATCAGCTCTACAAGCACACGGACTTGCAGAAGAACTTTAACTTCAACATGACGGCGCTTGTTCCATCCGCAGATGGCTTGCAACCGCAGCTCTTGTCGTTGAAAGATATCTTGGAGTTCTATCTTGAGCACCGCAAAGATGTTGTTCGCAAGCGCGCTGAGTTTGAGCTTCGTAAAGCGCGCGAACGTGCCCATATTTTAGAAGGTTTGGCAAAAGCGCTTGAATTTATCGATGCAGTTATTGCAACGATTAAGAAGTCTAAGGACAAAGACGACGCCCATAAGAATTTAGTTGCAAAGTTTAAGCTGACAGAAATTCAAGCCACTGCAATTCTTGAAATGCGCTTGCAAACACTTGCAGCATTGGAAAGCAAGAAGATTGAAGATGAGCTAAAAGAAAAGATGCGCATCATCAAAGAGCTTGAGACGCTACTCGCAAGTGTTGCGAAAATTCTTGGTGTTATCACTAACGAATTGCGCGACTTGCGCGATAAGTTTGGGGATGATCGTCGTACGAAGGTTGTCGCCAATCCGATTGGTGAGTTTAAAGAGCTCGATCTTATTACTGAAGAAGATGTTATTATTACACTTTCTCAGAGTGGCTATATCAAACGTATTCCTTCTGACACCTACAAGGCGCAGAAGCGCGGAGGTAAAGGCTTGATTGGCTCTGATGTAAACGAAGAGGACACACTCCTCAACTTTATCTCTGGAAACACCCACGATAATATCTTGTTCTTCACCCACACGGGACGCGTATTCCAAACAAAGGTATACGATGTTCCGCAAGGAAGCAGGACGGCCAAAGGAAAGCTTATGCAGAACTTCCTTGACCTTCCGCCGGAAGAAAACATCAGCGCTGTTATCGCCTATCCAGATGGCAATACCGATGGTCGTTATCTCGTTATGCTTACCGCTGACGGAACTATCAAAAAGACGGCGCTTTCTGAGTTTGCAAACATTCGCAGGACCGGCATTATCGCCATCAATCTTGCGAAGGGCGACTCACTCATTGGTGTAAAACTTTCCGCAGGAAAGGACGATATCATTATCACCACACATGCCGGACAAGCAATTCGCTTTACCGAAACTGATGCGAAGCCACTCGGACGCGCAGCAGCAGGTGTGCGTGGCATCAAATTGAAAAAGGATGATCGCGTAGCTGGATTTGATATTATCCGCGCCGATCAGAAGGCAGAGCATAAGAAGCAGACACTGCTCGTAGTGTCAGAAAACGGTTATGCAAAGCAGACCCCGATCTCTGAGTACAAAACACAAACACGAGGCGGTATGGGTATTAAAACTTCGAATGTCACTCCTAAGATAGGAAACATCATTAGCGGACAAATAATCCGCGATGAAGAGGAGCTACTCGCCGTATCAACCCGAGGACAGATTATCCGCATCCCCCTTAAGGATGTACGCACCGCAGGTCGTGCAACGAGCGGAGTAAAGATAATGTCACTCAAGGAAAAGGACAAGTTAGCAGGAGTGGTCGCGCTGTAAATTGCACCAAAAAGGAACGCTTAGAACGTTCCTTTTTGGTTAGAATTCGTATACCAGCATACGCTTTCCTCTTTTTAACGATGCATCTTCATTATATTCAATTGTTTGCGCTTCTTTTTTCCTAAACGCGTAATCGAATGAATATACATACACACCTTTCTTTAATTCTTTCTCTAGTTTCGGCAATAGCTTATCTAATAGCTCAGGGAATAAGTAGGCTATAAGGATATCCGCTTTTGTTAGGTCTTCTTTGAATATGTTCTTGAAGCGTATTGTTATATTGCTATGCTTTCGTGTTTTTACCTTTGCGATGAGATACGGAAGTAGATCATATTCTATTCCTATATATGTTGCCTCTGGGAAAAGCGTCGCCAAATAAAGCACTATCTTTCCATCCCCGCATCCAAGGTCATAGATAATAGCTCCGGCGCTCGGAGGTGTGATACGTTTTAATAAGGGAAGAGCACCGTCTGGCACAGGAATAAAGGAGATATGCTTTTTAGTCACTATCCCCGATAAGGACCTAAAGAGTGTGCACGCGCTCAATATAATAACAATACACACACCCGTAAGCACAAAAAGTAGTCCAATCCATAAAGCATATTGCATAGCGTTAGTATACCAAAAATGACGAAAATTTTTATTTTCCGTGATATACTATATGCATATGCAATTTACACGCACTCAAATCATGATTCTCGGCGGAGTAGCACTTGCTATCGCCCTATTTATTGGCATCTTTGTGTACCTTATTCCTTCTCTTCAACAGGGAAACTCCGAAGAGCCTGCTACAAAAATCACCCTTACTATTTGGGGGATCGAGGACCCAAGCAATTTTTCCACACTCACATCACAATATACGCTCGAACATCCAAATGTTGTTCTTCGTTATACCCAAGTGCCCGAAGACCGCTATGATCGCACTATTCTTAATGCAATGGCCACAAACACCGGCCCTGATATCTTAATGGTACATCGCAGTTGGGTACAGCGTTATAGTGACAAGATTATGGCCGCTGATTATCCACAAATTCAACCAAGCGAGCTAAAAGCACTATTCCCTGATGTTGTTGCCCGAGATTTTGTTTACTTAGACTATGTCTTTGCCCTTCCGCTCTATATCGACACACCAGCACTGCTCTATAACAAAACCCTTTTTAACAACAAGGGTGTTGCCGTTGCCCCTACAACATGGGGTGACGTAAAAACACTTGTTCCTTACTTTACTGAGTTTACTGCAAGCAAACAGCTAAAGAAGTCTGCGATTGCGATTGGCGGATCAGGTAAATCAATCGAACACGCACCTGACATTCTCTCCCTCCTAATGCTTCAGTTTGGTGCACAGCGCCTTGAAGTTACAGGACAACGAGCAACATTTGATGCAAGCGCAAAAAATGCACTCGACTTTTATACGCAATTTTCTACTCCTAATACTCCGTACTATACATGGAGTGATGCCTTTGCAAATGCCGACAATGCTTTTGGTGCTGAAGATACCGCAATGACCTTTGGGTACGCACGTGATATAAAACAGCTTGTGCAAAAAAACCCTTACCTTAACTTCGGCATTTATCCAATGCCCCAAAACGATCTATCCAATCCAGTTAACTATGCTGATTATTGGGGCTTAGCCGTTTCTGCAAAAAGCGTAGACATTGCGCAAGCATGGCGTTTTGTTATTGCCGCAACGACCGACCCTAAGCTTGCAACTCTTTATGCTACCCGTTCAAACAACCCTCCAGCACTTCGCACTCTTATCAACGATTCGCTTCGCAATCCAAGCATTAGCGTCTTTGCCCGCCAAGCACTTACCGCTCGCGCACCCTTCCAGTATGATAATGTAAGTTATCGCACCGCTCTTTCCCGCTCAATAGAGTCCGTCCTTACTGGACAGTTCCAATCTCAGTCAGCCCTTGATAAGGCCGCTGCCGAAATCAACAGCCAGTACTGATTGATTTTCGTTCGACAAGAGTAATTTGTCAGTTTATACTAGTAGTATACGAATATGAAAAAACTTCTGTTAGCTTCTCTCCTATCCCTCTCGTTTGTTTTCCTGTTAGCAGCACCTACTGTTTTTGGCTCTGGTCTTGTGCAATGCGATGAGCAGAATCCGACATCCTGCTCTCTTTGCGCATTATTTGAAACCGTTAAGGCGATATATAGTTTTGTATCGCAAGCAGCCATTATACTTGCCGTCGCCTTCATTATGTTTGGTGGCTACCAAATGATGATTTCTGGCGCAAACCCGGGGATGTACGCAAAAGGTAAGTCGCACATTTTCCAAGCCCTCCAGGGACTTGCTCTTGTTCTTGCTGCATGGTTTCTCGTCGATATCCTCATGCGGGCACTCACTGGCACCGGAGACGTCTACGGCGTGCCATGGAGAGACCTAAACTGCCAGTAACCCAGCAAATTCCTTACACTTCATTCTTATGTATAAAATACTTGCAACAATTATTTCTTTTCCGCTTTTCACGTCAACCGTACTCGCAGTAGGCGGCGCTGAAGGTGATACAACGCCCAACGCACCCATTGGATCTTCGGTTAAATTTACAAGTCCTTTTGGAGACGCCACGATTACCGATGTTCTTAATCGCGTCATCGAATATGGCATCACTATTGCAGCTTCGTTGGCCGCCATCATGATTCTTTATGGTGCATTTCAGATTATGACTGCTCAAGGAGACCCTAAAAAGATAATTACTGGTAGACAAACGATTGTTTATGCACTCGGCGGTTTAGTTATTATCATTCTTGCGCGCGGGCTGGTTGCTATCTTTAAGGGACTTGTTATTGGTCTTGGCGCTTGAACAAAGGTCGTATTATTTGATATACTATATATATGAAAAAAATATCACTAGCATCAGTAACAGCAGTGGCACTTGCTATGCCAGCTATCGGTTTTGCTCAAAACCTTCCTGGGGGAGCAGCACCAGTAGGTACAGGGGTCGAACCAATCGTTGCCATTCTTAACAAAGTTGGCAACTGGATGTTTGCTATCTTGCTTGCGGTTGCAGCAGTATACATCTTGCTTGCCGCATTCAAGTTCCTCACAGGCGGAGGAGACGAGAAAAAGGTAACCGAAGCTCGCAGAGCACTTACCTATGCTCTCGTAGCAGTCGTCGTTGGTGCGCTTACAAAGGGACTTATCGAGGTTGCAAAGGCAATCGCAGGTGGAGCTCTCTAAGTAGCTGTATTCTAGTTAATAAAAAAGAAAGCCCCCGATATTCGGGGGCTTTTGCTATCGTGGGAAGCGTTGCCACTTCCCTATTTACTTCTGTTCGTAGCCGGCGACGATAACCGGCCTCAACTCCTCCTTCTCTTTTGCTGCCGCTGGTTTCTTCCCTGTGTCAGCGGTTTTGAGCGAAGGTGCGGTTTTCCCGTGTCGGTAAAACCGTACCTCCACGGTGTCTCCTGCGGGGAAGGTTAAGTCGACCGCCGTTCCCAGCGTACCCAACTTTACCTTTTCGTCTTTCTTGAACCAGCGAGGGCCTTTCCCATCGCCTTTATCAATCCCTCCCGCTTCATTCCACGTGAATGCCACGTGATAGTCTGCAGGCAATGCAACCGACACCCATTTATCGCCAGCGGGAACAGTGAAGGACACTTTGTGGAAATCGTCCCCCACCTTTGAAAAGTCGTGCGCCGCAGCATATTGCCGCGTCGCCTCAGTTACCGCAACGCCTGCGGCGGGCTTTGCTTCATCGCCGAAGAGCATGTTCCACCCTCCAACGATGATCAATATGGCGACCCCCCATTTGAAGAGGGATGCGCCGAGACTTTCCATCTTGCCGGGTGCTGTCGCCGGCTTAGCTTTTTCCTTTTCCGCCATCTTTTCCTCCAGTTTTTGATGCATTCGCCGCAACCCAGCCGGCGAGTATGTCATCCATAAGGTGACCTCCGTCTGCCGTCGCTGGGCGCTCGATACGCACAACCGTTTCATGGACGATCGGCTTCACTGTTCCATCGGCCGTGAACATGACCTTGGAAATGTCCGAGAGCGAAGCTCCGGGCATTCCTTCAGCAACAGTTTTTAGCCTCTCATTAAGTGCAACGGCTTGCTCCTGCTTGATTTGGTTCTCTTCCGTCGCTACCTTTTTCTTCATGGCGATTTCAGTAATCGCGGGAGGCTCAACGAGCCGTCCCATACTGAAACCGATGAGTTCCAGTCCGAAGACCGACATAGAGAAGCTTTCCCCGTCGTCTGACAGGTCGGCTTCCAGTTTTTTCAAGGCCTTCGCCTTTTCGGTGTCCGGAAGTGCATCAAGTGCATCTAGCACCCCATCGTCAACTAGTTCTTTTACTGCCCGGTAGACGAAGGTCGGCTTCATCCGCTTCGCTTGATCCAGATTCTTTGGTTCTTCACCAGGATCGGCAGCGAACTCTTCGATCTCGGTGGCGGCAATTCGTGAAACCTTTTTCGTAACACCTTCCTGCCCGCCGTTGATAAGCAGTTTCGCTCCGCCATCGTCGGCAACTCGTACGAGTGCGACTACGTCTTCGGCGATCGTGGGATATGTTTCATCTGGCAACGCGAATTCTACCTTAATCGGAATCTCAAAAATCCTCGGTAGTACGACAAAATCGTACCACATTCCTTTAAGGGGAATCCAGGTTACTCCAGGGCCTCTTACGGCCCCCGTAGCCTTTCCGAGTCGCGTTATGATGCGACATTTATCCGGTTCAATCGGGGAACAAATCCCCTGAGCAATAAACCATGTGAGCGAACCTGCTCCGATCATCCACAACCCGGCTGTTACCAATGTTTCCATACTCTCTTCTCCTCTCGCCTCAGCGAATAAATGGGTTTATTTCGTCTCTATATGAAGTTTTCAAGGTTCAACCTTATGTATTAATATATACCATATTTGTATATATTTGTCAATATGTACAGATTCTCCTGTTTCTCTTATACTTTTCTTACGTTTCAAATGCCGGGGTGGCGAAATTGGCAGACGCACTTGCCTTAGGAGCAAGCACCGCAAGGTATGCAGGTTCAAGTCCTGTCCCCGGCACACACATAAGAAAAGGGAATCGCGCTGTGCAATTCCCTTTTCTTATCAGATCAGTTCCTCATCTTCCTTTTCCCCTACCTATATGTCCAAATGTACGGTCGTACATTTGGACATATGTATATTTTCTTATCCCGGATACATAGACATACTCCCGACACAATTCCTTCTATAAGATATTCTTTAGGTTTCCTGTATTTCCTACTTCAAATATTTCCACGAAACTTTCTAGCTGCATTCGCATAAGATCCCCTATCAGTTCTTTCGGTATTGTCGTCTTTCCAATCCACACACTTTTTTGTGCCATTTTAAAATCTAGATTGTTTAATACCATTCGCAGCCAAGTTCTCTTTCTCACATCCTTCTCTGGAATATCGAACATGACGATAATAATCTTATTGCTTTTTTCCTTTGTGTAATACGTGTCAGGAAACCCATCTTTGCTTTTTAATATCTCTAACTTTTGTTCCCCTTTGACAGTAAGCGCATATTCCTTTTCTTCCCCTTCTCCGCTCTCTTTTACTAACCCATCTCTTTTTAATTTATACATAAGACTGGCATATGCCTTCCTCCTTCTTTTCTCTTCTTCTTTTTTGAATTGTTCCCTTGCTCTCCCGTTTTTTATCTTATAAAAACTATTTTCGATCTTCCTGCTCGATGCTCCGTACCCGCTTTCGATAATCGCTTCAAAAAGATCCAAGGGAAATATAATCCCCTCGCTGATTGCTTCTAAAACTTTTTGCGAAGAATTGTATTGCATATATTCTTGTCACTCTTTTCTTTTTTATTTCTCGTGAGCTCCTCCGTACTTTTAATAGTATACCATGCAATCCCCTTACAACATATGTCCAAATGTACGACCGTACATTTGGACATATGCTTTTTATATACCGTTCCTTCACGCCCTGTCTTCCTACTTCTCCACATTTTATCGCTCAATCTTTTTAGCAGCTGCACTGGTTATATACGGTAGTAAAAAGCCCCTGACGTATCAGGGGCTTTGCTGTTCTTGTAAACTTGCCAGCCGTTGGCTGGCTTAGCCTATCTTTCTTTTTTGCTGTTTCGTGGGCGCCGGTTTTTCTTTGTCCAGCGTCAGCGGTTTGCGCACACTCACCCCGACAACCGCCGCGCCATCGCGATCCATGCCGTAGATTTCGACGATGTCGACACCCGCCTTACCGTCCAGCGTTACAACCTGATCAGCTTCACACTCGCGCTCTTCGCCGGCGTACTTCACCTTGAAGGCAGCATCGGCCATAATCTTGATATTACAGCCACGCGGCACATGGACCTGCGTTGCAAATTCGCTCAAGAATTCCACTTGCCCGCTCGCCGAGGCGATTTCGTACCACAGGGCGTTTTCGCCACCCTTAAGATGTTTCGGCACATCGGTAATCTTCATGTCGTACTCGGGCCGCAGATAAAACTCGTACTTTTCTGTCGGCCGAAGAATGATCTCAGTGTGCGTTCCGCCGACGCGGAACATGCGCTCCTTGACGATAACCTTGTTCTCGCCGAATTTCGCGGTAAGCGGCTGCCGCTGCACTTTCATCCAGACCAAGGAGTCAGCCGGCAAAATAATCTTTGAGCACGGCTCCGGATAGCTGTGGATATTCACCGGCAGCTCAGATACCGCAAAGTTGCCTTCGGTGCACGCCTCTTCCGCAGCCACGGCCATTCCGAAGCAACTCAACGCCATCACCAGTACCAGCAAAACACATTTGATTCGTTTCATCATCTTCCTTCCTTTCGTGATTGTGGGGAACGGCTCATCCGCTCCTCTTCTAAAAGATTCTGCCTTTATTTAACAATATAGCTATTATTTAGTCAAGGATTTTAATTGCCTTCTGTCATTCCCGCGCATTGCCTTGCTGTAGCTTTATGCGAAAGCAGGGAGGCGGGAATCTATTCAATACTGGATTCCCGCCTCCGCGGGAATGACAGAATTACTCTCTTGTATCTACGAACATGGAGATATTTCGGATAAAGGGCGCTGGAAAAATATCGGAAGAAGCTCGGTGTTTGAGCACGCCTACCCTTGGCGTGCGAGTTCCGAGTTTCTGCCGTTTTGGAGGCGACCCCGAAATATTTTCGGTTCGTGATTTTTGCAGTACTTTTTCTAAAAAAGTACTAAGAAATATTGCCCTAAGAATGAACCTGGATTCCCGCCTCAACTTGGCGTTGCTAGCGAGCGAAGCGAGGCGTGCAACGCGCCGAAATGCCTGCGGAGTATTTGTTCAACAACGAAGCAGGCCGCGGGAATGACAAGCTCATAAAAAGAGTCGCTTGCGCGACTCTTTTTTATACCTCATACCAACTACCTAATACTCTCTACTCTTCCTTACTCTCCCGCTCCTCGCAAGAACTTGAATGTGTCTTCAAAGTTCTTAAAGATGACGTCGAAGATTGACTCTCCCTTTTGCGGAGTAATGATTGTTCGAGGCCCGAAGCTGGCTGTATTGCCGGCTTGGTCTGCAGAAGTAATCTTAAACTGGTAAATAGTTCCTGGCTTCAAGTTTGTAAGAATCACAACGTGGTTCGTTACATAGCTATCCGTTATGGTTACTTTATTAGCAAAGTTTCCTGCTATAGCGCCAGATCCTTCTTGGTACTCTACAACACCACTTGCCGCTTCATCGGTTGTCCACGATACAATCGTTTGAATACGATCGGTTCGTCCTGGCACAAGTGCACCATCAACCTTGAAGTTGGAAATCTTTGGAGCAAGCACGTCGCGTGAGGTTAATACGCTCAACGGTGAGCCTGACTCGATAAGGCTTCCCTGTGCGGTGTATCCGAACACGCGCACTTCATACGTTGTTGCCGGAGCAACACGATCCACGAGAATGTCATGGTATGCAACCTGCTTCTCATCAATGATGCGCTCGGTAATACCTGTTCTTACATTCTTGTATTCAACGATCGTACTTGCCACCTGGTCAGTAGACCAGATAACTCGGAAGCTTGTGTTCTTTACGTCGAGAATGCTTGCTGATACCTTCGGTGCCTGCGTTACAAACGTCATATCAACTCCTTCTCCCACTACCTGTGGCAATGAGAATGACTTTACCTTGAAATGATATTTTGTACTTGGCTTAAGTCCAATCAAATTCAATGTATGTTCTTTTGTTTTATTGTTGGTATCGGACACTTCTGCGGCGTAAACCGTTGAAGGTGTTGTTGCCTTCGTAAACTCTTCGTCCGTTCCGTATGAAACAACGCCATAGGAATTCGTATTTGTTCTCCAGAAAATAGTTGCTGAATTTTCTGTGACCTGTGTCACTGCTGCCGTTTCGATAAACGGTGGCAAGATACCCGGCAAGATTGATTCGATGGACTGTTCAATCTCTTCTTCATACTGTGCAAGATTGTCGACTGTTATCGAATCGGCGCTTGCTTGTGAGAAGAACTTCGTCTTAAACGTTTTATCTTCAGACGTTACTGCGTTGGAAGCTTTATCGCGTGCCTGTACTTGGAAATGGTATTCCGTTCCCATACGCAATCCATTGAGCTTCATTGTATGGCTCGTGGAGTATTCTTTTTCTCCAGCGATATCCCCGTATGAAGCATCTCTTCCATACTGCAATGTGCTAACCGCTGGTTCACTTGTCGTGAACGTTATTGTTGCACTAAATGCAGTTGTGGTTGCGACTTCGATATTGGTAACGCTTGGCGGAGTTGTATCCTTCACCTCCGGAGGGGTCGTAAACTGTCCTACTCCTGATCCACCTCCTCCAATTGTGATGATACGTACTTCACCCTCCTTTGCAGTTACGAACGTTGTCGTTGTTGATACAGCTGAATTTCCTGCGGCATCTGCTGATGTTACGTTGTAGTAATACGTAGTATTTGCTGCAAGGTTATCGAGCGTTACGCTGTGATACGTGGATAGCGTACTGTCATAGTCAGACCCCGTGTTTGTTGACGATGCGTTCGGTCCGTAATGCACTTGGCTTGTTGCTGGTTCACTTGTCTTCCAGAAAATAACGACGGATTGCGAAGTTCTAATTGGTGTCGTGATACCAGAAATGACTGGCGGATAAATATCCGAGCTTGTTTGGAATGTGTAGTACAAACCGCCTCTGTTATCCAATGAAGCGTTCCCCTCTGCTGTCGTTGACTGTACGTAGTAGTAGTATGTTGTCCCCGGATCAAGGTCAGTCAATGCTAAGCTATGTGCGTAGATTTCAGTTGATGTCGGACCGCCAATCATGGCGCCGGTTACTTCGCTATATCCATTAAACGCACTGTTCTTCGAATAGAATGCGTGTGAATCAGAATCCTTGTCCGTATTCCATGTAATGGTCGCGGTCTTGTCGGAAGATGATGCGGTTACGCCCGAGATAACAGGTCCTCCTGGTGTTGTGAAGGTATATCCTGCACCTCCATTATCATCGGTTGTAGCGTTACTGCCCGAATCTCTGGACGTTACCTTAAAGAAGTAGCTCGTGTTTGGTGTTAAGTCATTTATGATCACTTCATGACTCTTGACCATCGCTTCGCTCGTCTTCGTAGAGCCATAGGCGCTTGAAGCTCCGTACTCAACCGTAGAATCTGCTTCCTCATCGGTTGTCCACAGTATCTTTGCCCACATACTTTGCACCACAGGTGAAGTGACTGCCGAGATGATTGGTGGCAATGCATCACTGCTTCCACGGCCATCAGGAATATCGCTAATCGATGCAGAGAATAATGAAACATCGTTGTCCATATCGGTTACCGCAACCTTGTATGTGTAGGTAGAGGATGCTGAAAGATTTTCATCGATGTAATATCCAATACTTGCATTGGTTATTGGATTTCCAATTTGCGCAAACACTCCCTCATCCGTTGCGCGGTACAAATCGTACTGTTTGAATTGCGCATTCGCAACTGAAGTGTAGATTGGCCACGTAAGTGATTCATTGAAGTTTTCTGCGCTCGAGATGTCCTTGAAGTCGATTCTGCTGGCGGCCATCGGTGCAACGATTGTTTTCGCGTTTGTGTTTCCCGCTGCATCACGAACCTGCATGTATATTGTCGGGCTTGTTGATGTAGCGGTTATTATCCAATCCATCGAGCTATTAACCGATGCGTTTGCATCTTGCCAAGTGCCATCTGAAGCATTTTCTGTGCTTGTCGAAGTGGTTGCGGTAAATGCCGCTGCAGAGAATCGATACTGGAATCCTGCTTCATCAGTAATTGCAAAGGCAAGACTCTGCGTCATTCCGTTATAGGTAGCTGAACCGATAACTGGGTTTGTTGTATCAAGTGCAAATACTGAGCTGGTTGCAACTGCTGTATTAAAGATACCTTCGTTGTCGTTGATGGTAAGCTTGATTGCCACATCTGTGCTATATACTGCGCCGAGATCAATCTTTGCATCCCAAATCGCAGAAAGGGTAGTGTCTGTAGCGGCAACTGGCTGCATGCTATCAACGCCACTCGCTAATACAAGCGAAGCGGAGGATGATGCGATGTCAGTCCATGTCGTTCCCCCATCTGTTGAGTAGGCGAGGGTCGGTGTAATATATCCTGGTGTAGGGGATTCTGCCGTATCTTCATCAAATACGGTGTAGCCAATGGAAACTTTTCCGAAGTTATCACTCGTTGAATCCGTTACTTGACTTGCAGTTGGGCCAAATACAATCTGCGGTCGCAAGTTATATCCAGCACTATTTGCGTCGGTTGATTCTGATTCATTTCCATACATATCGCGGATGGAAACGAGCAGTGTTTCACTGCGACTTGCCATTGTCCATGGGAATGTCGTTGCTCCGAGTGTTACCACATCAGATACAAATGGTGCAGACCAATCAGACCATACTGCTCCGCCATCGCGAGAGAAACGTGCCTGGATTGTTTCGTCTGTCGGCTGACCTGTTACGTTCTGCAATTTCAACACGATGTCGCGCGATGAAGCGATAGCGATTTCTGAAGAATCATTGATTAAGAATGAATCTGCGGAAAGTGTTGGGGCTTTTGCATCAACGGTTATATCTGTACTCGTCGCGGTTCCGATGTTTTTAATTGGTTGCGCATCGTCGGTGGTAATTTTCACAAACACACTCGTAACTGCATCTGGGAATTGTGTTTTTGCATCCCACGAGGCGGTATAGGTTGCGTAGTCTGCTGATACTGCAAGATCAGTTGCTGTTACTCCGCTTGTATCAACAACGGTAAGCTGTTCTGCGTCGATTGTGCTCCACGTTGTTCCGTTGGTGGAATACTGATATGTCGGGGTTACAACGTTAGTAAAGGTATCTCGGTCACGTGCCTCAAAACTTATCGCAAGCATTCCCGTTGAAGATGCCTGTGCTGCTGAAATAATATTCACTTCTGGGCGAATGTTATATGCGGCTTGGTTTGTTACTGTTTCAGAAATGTTTTCAAACACATCCTTCAAGCGAACGGAGATTGTTTCACTGCGTCCTGCAAGGGTCCATGCGAAATCAGGAGATGCGGTAAAGGCATCACCCCATACATCCTGCGTAGGAGTGCCAGCAACATATCCATACCATGTCGTTCCTGCATCGCGAGAGAACTGCGCGTACACCTGCTCTCCGGTTGGATATCCAACAAGCCCTGCAATTGCCAATGTAATAGCGGGTGTTTCTGCTTCAATTGGTGTTGCAGACCCCTCGATTAAGAGGCTAGTAAGTGTTGGGGCTTTTGCATCGACTGCAAATCCTTCGCTTACTACGATGTGGGTGTTGTTTAATAATTCTCCGTCATCTGCAGTTACGCGAATCTGCACATCTGCATTATATGCTCCTGCGAGTGTCGTCTTTGCATCCCATATTGCGGTAAATTGCGTATCCGAAGAACCTACAGAAAGTGTTCCTTGCTGTCCGGTTACATTCGCATCGAGCGTATTCCAGGTTGCGCCATCGGTTGAATACGCGAGTGTTGTATTTACTGAAGCATTATCTACATCACGAACACTGTACTGAATTTGCACAGTTGCATCGGCAATTTGCGACGCAGTTACGGCAGATACTACTGGCGCAATGTTATACGTTCCTTGATTGCTATCGGTTGATACGCCATCAACTACACCATCCTGTATGCGTACGAAGATAGTTTCTACTTTGCTTTGTAGCGTCCATGGCCATGAAAGTCCTGCAATGGTTGATGCGTCAGATGCAAACCCAGTTCCCCATTCATTGAGCGTTAGCGTGCCATTCGCATTTGCTCCATACCAATTTGTCTCGTCACGAGAGAACTGCGCGTATACTGTTTCCGCTACTGGTATTCCAGTTACGTTCTGCAACGAAAGCGTTACTCCTGCTGTTTCTGATTGATAAGTAGTTGCTGAACCCCCAATTAACAATGAATTTGTTTCGAGTGTTGGGATGCTCGTATCAAGTACAATCCCATCATCACTTGCAACTGATGTGTTGCCTGCGTTGTCGATGAAGCGCACAGAAACTGTCTTTGCTCCATCGCCTGCTGGCATGGTGTATGCTCTTGTTG